>NZ_CP051240.1:1219035-1523794 GCF_017794965.1 Alcanivorax sp. | reverse complement strand
AATGCCCGGGGTCTCTACTGCACGGACCAGGATGGCGACCATGTCATCAATGTGGATCCAGCTCAGCCACTGGCTGCCATCACCGATCATGGCGCCCAGGCCGGCACGATAGACCGGCCATAACTTGCCCAGCATGCCACCATCACGGCCCAGCACGATGCCGGTGCGGACAAGGCAAAGCCGCACTCCCTGACGGGAAACCGGGCGGGCCGCCTGCTCCCAGGCATCGCACAATAGATACCCAAAGTCCTTTCTGCGTGCCGGGCTGTCCTCGGTGAGTTCCGCATTCCCTGCGTCGCCGTAGAAACCCACGGCAGACCCGGAAACCAGCACCGCCGGCTTGCGCTCCAGGCGCGATATCAGGTTAACCAGAGACTGGGTTACCCCGACTCTGGAATCAAACAGCACCTGTTTGCGCTTGTCACTCCAGCGCCCTGCAAACAAGCTTTCCCCGGCCAGATTGACGATACCATCCAGTTTTTCGTCATTGCCGATGGCACTCAGGCTATCAATCACCCGGGCCTCCTCGGGCAACAGCCGTGCGGTGCGTCTGGGACGCCGAGTCAGGACGATCAGGTCGTGGCCATGGGCCGCCAACCGGCGACAAAGGTGCTGGCCAATAAATCCGGTGCCACCTGTGACAAGTATCTTCAACGCGCTGCCTCAATACTGCGAATGCTGTTCAGATCGTAAAAGTATTCCATGTTACCCGACCCCATTGGAACGCTGAGCGTAATATGATCCGGTTCAACTGATTGCAGCAGGCCGGTGCGGGCCGGGCCCTCATCCGCGGTTACCGTAACAGACTGCCCGACCAGTGCACGGAATGCTTCCAACTGTGGGCTGTCCTGCGTTTCGGTCACAGAATCATCTTCATTGCTAACCTTGCTGCCCTCTGATTCCGCGCTGGGTGCAACCGGTTCAACAGTGGAAGGGGCATCAGCGGCATCCGCCTCCCCATTCACGATAACGTGTTGACCATTTTCAAGCTGCAAGGAGTGCAATTCATCTTCCGGGAAACTGCGTTCGACAACCCCACTCCCCACATTGATCTCAAGCCACAATCTATTTACCGAAACCTTCCTCAAGATTCCGTCAATCTTGCGTCCGCTGGTCATTTCCAGCAGCACTGCCCGGTCCACAAACTCTACCAGCTCCGGGAACGTCAGCGTTATCGGCGGCAAGACTTCAGCAGGCTCAACGTCCGTTTGTTGCCCAGGGTTATGCAGTACCATGCTGTTCTGGTCTGGCTCTTTGACCACGCGGCTCACCATGGAACCGGGCTCAACGGACCAGCCCACATCACTTTTTTCCAGTCTGACAGAACGCTCTTCTTCCGCACCATTGGTCAGCAACACCTGTGCCGTCACCTGGCCGCTGGACTCAACCCTGCGCATGACCACCTGACGCGGCGTCACGGACTCAAGCGCCCCCTCGGGAAACTGGGTCAACAGATATTGGCGCGCCACGTAGGCCAGCGTGTCCTCATGGTCAAAGTGCAGATCCACACTATCACCGCGATAACGAAGGTGGTTGGTGTAAGCAGTGAAATCCCCGCTCAAATAACTCTTGAAACTGTCAGGCACCACCAGTACCAGTGAGCCAGAAAGTTGCCCGGTATCCAGTGGCGCCAGTGCCAGTTCCATACGGTAGCCGCCCTTGAAAATACGGGTTTCAGGGTAATCCTTGCCTTCCGGTTTCCAGGACAGGTGCACCACCGGCGAGTTGGTATCCGAGGGCGTCACATGGAGATGGGTACGCTCGACGATCTGTTCTGGCTTCCAGCCAATCAAGACCCGCACTTCCAGGTCGGGCAGGAACCCTTCCCCCTGGCTGGCCGTGAGCACGCCATCAATCAGGGCAACGCGGTCGTAGCGGAACTGGCGGCCATGGATGCGCCCGGAAAGGGGTTTGCCCTGACCTTTGACCACTGCCAGCGCCGCCTCCTCCGAGCTGACGAAGGTGGTGGTAGTGGCCATTTGTTCGCCCCGCTGTACCTGACCGGTCTGACCGCTGGCGGGCGCTGCGGCTGTGGAGGCAAGTCTTTGAGCCATGATAAACAACGCCACCCCCACGGCTGCTGTCAACACCCCGGCCACCCGCGCCAGCGCCCACCAACGGTAATGTTCCCAGCCGCGTTGCACCTGGCCAAGACTGGCCAGCGGTATCATGAAAAACAATGCACTGTGGCCCCGGTGACCGGCCTCGTTCATGAGCCCCAAAGTGGTCACGATAATGGTGCTTATCCCGATGATGATCAGCAATTCAGCCATGTTCTTATTCTCTCCACGTGCCTGCGGCCATCCCCACGATATCCGCCGGCCCTGATTCCCGGCCTGCCACTGCAAGCCCAACCTCTGTGGACTCACTTTACAAAGCCAGCGTCAGGCATTCCAGCACTTAAGTGACTGATTTTTCTGAATCACGGGGCATCATGACCTGCTTCACAGAATCGTCACTGGTCAATCCCGTTACTCAAGCCAAAAAGCGGGCCGGACAGCCCGCTTTTCACTGCCTTGCAACCGCCGGTCCTACACCCCGCAAAAAAAACTTGTACCGACGAAAAACAGGCGATATATAGGCGTAGTGAACTGCTTCACACCCATGTCGTTAACCTGATGTTCATGGGGGTGCACCTTCCCGTCAGAGCAGAACAGTCGGGAAAGCAGTCATCACAGTTGGCATGCCGCGCCCGCAAGGATACGGCAACCGGACACAGGTTGTTTGAGGAGGTCAACACAGGAGGCCACCATGAGTAACCGTCGTAATGAGCAAGACCTTGATTCGGAAGATCTGCTGATGAACGAAGATTTCGATATCCTGGACGACGATATGGACAACGAAGAGCAGGAATCGGGCAACGCCCGCAGCCGCTCATTCAATATGGACATGCGTCACCGCATCGAAGATCGACTGGAGGAACGTCGCCTGCGCAAGGAACTCAATGAGTACGAGTTCTTTGAGCTGGACGATGATGTCCTTCACTAAGGCTGTTTACAGACATTAAGGGGACAGGGGTGTTGAGCATCCCGGGGCCAGGCGTTACCGCACGCTCTGACGATGCTCAACAGTCAGTCCCTTTTGTGTAGTACCCGCCCTCAGGCGGATTGGCAGGACGTTGCTGCTTCCAATCCCATCCCGTACCCGCGTCGCTCGAGGCGCAATCCCGGCGTTTTTCTTCGCCCGGTGAAATCGAGTTCTGGTAGGAGATTCAGCTTGCTGAACGAAGATTCTGGTAGCGTGCCCTGGTCTGCATCAGCATTCGTTCAGCAAGCTGAACTTCCCACACAAGCAGCAAAGCCAGTTTTACCACAGAGTTCGCAGAGATCACGGAGTTAAAACAATCGCTTTCCTTCATGGTCTCCGTGATCTCTGTGGTGAAAACGTTCTTGATCTTGGTCTGAAATCGCGCCGCCAGCGACGCTCCTACGGAAAGGTGCGGCTTTCCCGGAAATCCGCGATGAAGCATAAAAAAAGGCCGGCATAATGCCGGCCTTTTTTATCACTGCCCGCTGTTACCAGCCAGTCAGTTCTTTCACCGCCTGACCGATACCCGCAGGGTTACGGGTAGTCTTCACACCAGCCGCTTCCAGGGCTGCAAACTTTTCGTCTGCAGTGCCCTTGCCGCCGGCGATGATGGCACCGGCATGGCCCATGCGCTTGCCTGGAGGCGCAGTGACACCCGCGATGTAGCTGACCACCGGTTTGGTCACGTTTTCCTTGATGTACGCAGCGGCTTCATCTTCCGCGGTACCGCCAATCTCACCCACCATCACAATGGCTTCGGTTTGCGGATCGTTCTGGAAAAGTTCCAGCGCGTCGATGAAGGTCATGCCCGGGATCGGATCACCACCGATACCGATGCAGGTAGACTGACCGAAGCCCAGCTTGGTGGTCTGGTTTACTGCTTCATAAGTCAGGGTACCGGAACGGGATACGATGCCCACTTTACCCGGCTGATGGATGTGACCGGGCATGATGCCGATCTTGCACTGGCCAGGAGTGATCACACCCGGGCAGTTCGGACCGATCAGGCGCACACCGCCCTTGCGGGTGATGTATTCCTTCACGTACAGCATATCCAGCGCCGGAATACCTTCGGTAATACATACGATCAGCTCGATACCGGCATCCGCGGCTTCCAGAATAGAGTCCTTGCAGAATGCGGCCGGCACGTAGATCACGCTGGCAGTGGCGCCAGTTTCAGCAACAGCTTCGGCCACGGTGTTGAATACCGGCAGGCCCAGGTGAGTCTGGCCACCCTTGCCCGGGGTCACACCACCCACCATCTGCGTGCCATACTCGATGGCCTGCTCGGAATGGAAGGTGCCCTGGCTACCAGTGAAACCCTGGCAGATAACCTTGGTGTTCTTGTCGATCAGTACGCTCATGCGGCACCTCCAACAGCTTTCACTACCTGCTCGGCAGCGTCTTCAAAACTTTGTGCGGCGATGATGTTCATGCCACTCTCGGCCAGCTTCTGAGCACCCAGCTCGGCATTGTTACCTTCCAGACGAACCACAACCGGTACGGTCACACCGACTTCCTGAACGGCACCAATGATACCGTCGGCAATCAGGTCACAACGTACGATACCGCCGAAGATATTCACCAGAACGCCTTTCACCTTGTCGTCAGACAGGATGATCTTGAAGGCTTCGGTAACACGCTCCTTGGTAGCGCCACCGCCCACGTCCAGGAAGTTGGCCGGTGAGCCACCCTTCAACTGCACCAGATCCATGGTCCCCATGGCCAGGCCAGCACCGTTAACCATGCAACCGATATTGCCGTCCAGGGCCACATAGTTCAGCTCCCACTCGGCAGCACGACGCTCACGGGCATCTTCCTGGGTAGGATCTTCCAGAGCCTTGATATCGGCGTGACGGTACAGGGCAGAACCATCCACGTTGATCTTGGCATCCAGACAGTGCAGATCGCCTGCTTCAGTGATCACCAGCGGGTTCACTTCGATCAGGGCCAGATCCTTGTCGATGAACAGCTGGGCCAGACCCACAAAGATCTTGGCGAACTGGTTCACCTGCTTGCCTTCCAGACCCAACTGGAAAGCGATTTCGCGCGCCTGGTAGGGCTGCGCACCGACCAGCGGATCGATCTCGGCACGAAGAATCTTTTCCGGGGTTTCTTCAGCCACGGTCTCAATGTCCATACCACCTTCGGTGGAGGCCATGAAAACGACACGACGGCTGGCACGATCCAGTACTGCACTCAGGTACAGTTCCTTGGCGATATCGGTGCAGGTTTCGACCAAAATCTTGGTAACCGGCTGACCTTTCTCATCGGTCTGGAAAGTCACCAGGTTCTTGCCCAGCCACTGCTCGGCAAAAGCAGCCGCTTCTTCAGCGCTGTCTACCAGCTTTACACCGCCCGCCTTACCACGGCCGCCGGCGTGTACCTGGGCTTTTACCACCCACTTGTCGCCGCCGATCTCTTTGGTTTTGGCTGCGACCTCTTCTGGAGTGTCGCAAGCGAAACCGGTAGAGACTGGCAGGCCATAATCAGCGAAAAGCTGCTTTGACTGATACTCATGGAGATTCATGCCAATACTTCCATCTGTTGAATGATTTGGCGCCTTTTGAGCGCCCTTTCTAGCCGTTCTGCGCCGTTACTTCTTGCGACGACGCTGAGCCACATGGATAGCTTTGTAATCCACCGCCAATGCAGCTTCATGAACGGTTTCTGACAGGCTCGGGTGTCCGAACACCATCAACTGCAAATCTTCAGCGGTCGCGCCAAACTCCATGGCAATTACGCCCTGCTGAATAAGCTCGGAGGCCTGCGGACCAACGATATGCATACCCAGAATGCGGTCGGTCTTCTCGTCCGCCACAAACTTGACCATGCCACCGGTTTCGCCCGCTGCCATGGCACGGCCGTTGGCTGCAAAAGGCACAACACCGGTCTTGTAGGCGTCGCCGGATTCCTTCACTTCTTCTTCGGTCTTGCCTACCCACGCCACTTCCGGGTGGGTATAAATCACGCCAGGTACAGCGTCATAGTTCACCTGGGTGGGCTCTTCCATGATGACTTCCGCCACCATCACGCCCTCTTCAATGGCTTTGTGAGCCAAGGCAGGGCCACGTACCAGATCACCAATGGCATACACCCCCGGGACATCAGTACGGCACTGGCTATCCACGTAGATGAAGTTACGCTCATCCAGGCTGACACCGGCATCGGCGCTGAGCAGACCTTCGGTATAAGGACGACGGCCAACTGCAACGATCAGCTTGTCGAAGCTCTCGGTATGTTCACCATCCTTGTCCGTGTAAGTCACCTTGACCTTGGTCTTGGTGGTTTCGGAACCGGTGACCCGCGCACCCAGACGAATATCCAGGCCCTGCTTTTCCATTTGCTTCTGGGTATCTTTGGCGATCTGCTTGTCGATCATGGGCAGGAAAGTATCCACCGCTTCCAGCACCACCACTTCACTGCCGAGGCGGTTCCAGACACTGCCCAGCTCCAGACCAATCACGCCCGCACCAATCACACCCAGCTTCTTTGGCACCTTGTTGATATCCAGAGCGCCGGTGGAGTCCAGGATCAGATTCTGGTCAACCGGGGCCACGGGGATATCCACCGGCACAGAACCAGCGGCCAGAATCACGTTCTCGGCCTGCAGGGTCTGGGCATCGCCGCCGTCCAGCGGCTGGAATTCCACCTGCTTGCCGGCCTTCAACTGGCCCGTACCCTGCAACCAGGTCACCTTGTTGGCCTTGAACAACTGGGCAATACCACCGGTGAGGTTCTTCACGATGGTGTCCTTGCGCTGCAGCATGGTGTCCAGATCCAGGTCTGCACCCTTGATCTTCACACCGTGCTCGGCCAGAGCCGACTCGGTCTCGTGATACTTCCACGATGAATCCAGCAACGCCTTGGATGGAATGCAGCCCACATTCAGGCAGGTACCGCCCAGTGCCGGCTCGTCCTGCTTGTTGATCCGTTTTTCAATACAGGCGGTATTCAGGCCAAGCTGCGCGCAGCGAATCGCGGCCACATAGCCGCCAGGTCCACCACCGATAACAATAACGTCGTATTTATCAGACATGTTCTTTCCTCTCGGGAACCGCCCCACACTGCATCAGCAGCATGGAGCGTGTTGCGTGCGGCGTTAATCAGATATCCAGCAACAGTCGGGCCGGATCTTCGATGAAGTTCTTCACGGTCACCAGGAACTGTACGGCCTGCTTGCCATCGATCAGACGGTGGTCATAAGACAGGGCCAGATACATCATCGGCAGGATTTCCACCTTGCCATCCACTGCCATGGGACGCTCCTGGATCTTGTGCATGCCAAGAATCGCTGTTTGCGGCGGATTCAGAATCGGCATGGACATCAGGGAACCAAAAACACCGCCATTGGAAATAGTGAAGGTGCCACCGGTCATTTCCTCGATGGAGAGCTTGCCTTTCTGGGCTTTCTGCCCGTAATCGATGATCTGGGACTCGACTTCTGCCAAGCCCTTCTGGTCAGAATCACGCAGCACAGGAACCACCAGGCCACGATCAGTGGAAACCGCAACGCCGATGTCGTAGTAGCCGTGATAAACCACGTCATCACCATCAATGGAGGCATTCACTTCCGGGTGACGCTTGAGCGCTTCCACACAGGCGCGGGTAAAGAAGCCCATGAAACCAAGACGGACACCGTGGGCTTTTTCGAAGGCGTCCTTGTAGTTCTTGCGCATCTCCATGATCGGTTTCATGTTGACCTCATTGAAGGTGGTCAACATGGCGGCGTCGTGCTGGGCGGATACCAGGCGCTCGGCGATACGCTTGCGCAGACGGGTCATCGGCACACGACGCTCTTCACGCTCGCCCGGTGCAGCCGGTACGTCCAGGGTAGCAGGCTGCTGCGGTGCCGGCTGGCTGGCACGTTGTTCGGCTTTCTCGCTGATCGCCTTTTCCACGTCCTGCTTGGTAATACGGCCACCCTTGCCGGTGCCGGAAACCTGGCTGGCGGCGACACCATGCTCGCTCATCAGCTTGCGCGCGGCCGGGCCGGCCTGACCGGAAGCACTGCTGTCATCACTGGCGGGGGCGCTTTGCGCTTCTGCCGGCGCCGATTCGGGCTCCGGCTCATCCTTGCTCTCTGACGCCGGGGCGGGAGCAGAACCAGAGGCACCTTCCTCGAAGTTGGCCAGCACCTGCTGGCTTTCCACGGTGTCGCCCTCGCCGGCCAGGATCTTGCTGATCACGCCATCGGCAGGGGCTACCACTTCCAGTACTACCTTGTCGGTTTCAATATCTACCAGCAGTTCATCACGTTTTACCGCTTCGCCTTCCTGCTTGTGCCAGGTGGCTACAGTGCCATCGGCTACGGATTCGGGAAACTGCGGGGCTTTAATGTCAGTCGCCATGACTAATCCTTATTCACTTGATCTCGAAGGCGTCCTGAACCAGACGCTGCTGTTGTTCGATATGCAGGGCCATGGACCCGGCAGCCGGAGCGGCGGCCATCTCTCGACCTGCGTAATGGACCTGCGCGGCACCCACCTTGTAGGCCACCCGGTACATATGATGCTGTGAGCAATACCAGGCACCCTGATTCATCGGCTCTTCCTGACACCAGACCAGATGCTTCAGGTTCGGATAGCGGGACAGTACCTCGGCCAGACGCTGTTCCGGGAACGGGTACAGCTGCTCGATGCGGACCAGGACGGTGTTCTTGCGCTCATCAGACTCACGCTTCTCCAGCAGGTCGTAGTAGACCTTGCCAGAGCACATCACTACCCGGTCAACCCCGTTCGGATCCAGATCTGCAGAATCATCCAGCACGGTCTCGAACTTGCCCGTGGCCAAATCATCCAGGGAGGAGACCGCCTTCTTGTGACGCAACAGACTCTTCGGGCTCATTATCACCAGCGGTTTGCGCAGCGGGCGAATGGCCTGCCGACGCAGCAGGTGGAAAATCTGCGAGGGGTTACTGGGCACACACACCTGCATGTTGTGCTCAGCGCACAGCTGCAGGAAACGCTCCAGGCGAGCGGAGGAATGCTCCGGGCCCTGCCCTTCATAACCGTGGGGCAGCAGCATGGTCAGACCACACAAGCGCGCCCACTTGGCTTCCCCGGAGGAAATGAACTGGTCGATCACTACCTGGGCACCGTTGGCGAAATCACCAAACTGGGCTTCCCAGATCACCAATGACTTGGGCGTGGTGGTGGCGTAACCGTATTCGAAGCCAAGCACCGCTTCTTCCGACAACAGCGAATCATAGATGTCGAAACGAGGCTGCTCATCATGGAGGTGCTGCAGCGGCACATGCTGTGCTGCATCCTTCTGGTTGTGCAGCACCGCATGGCGGTGTGAGAAAGTACCCCGACCACAGTCCTGCCCGGTCAGGCGCACATTGAACCCCTGATCCAGCAGAGACGCATAGGCCAGGGTTTCCCCGTAGCCCCAGTTCAGCGGCATGGCACCGGCAGTCATCTTGTGACGGTCTTCCAGGATCTTCTTCACCTGACGCTGGGCCACAAAGCCTTCCGGCAATGTCTCCATGCGGGTGGCCAAAGCCTGCAGTTTCTTCAACGGATAGCCTGTATCCCAGTCATCCTCGACCTTGTGGCCAAGGTAGGGAGACCAGTCCACAAACAATGCCTTGTTGGGCTCACGCACCAGAGACTTCACAACGTGATTTCCCGCATCAAGCATGTCGCGGTAATCATCGGCCGTCTTCTGCGCTTCCTGCTCGCTGACCACACCTTCATTGATCAGGCGCTCGGCGTACAGGGTACGCGTGGTCGGATGAGACTTGATCTTCTTGTACATCAGCGGCTGGGTGCCGGACGGCTCATCCGCCTCATTGTGACCCAGACGGCGATAGCAGATCAGGTCGATGACCACGTCTTTCTTGAACTGCATGCGGTAATCCACCGCCAGCTGCGTGACAAAGTAGACAGCTTCCGGGTCGTCCGCATTCACGTGGAAGATCGGCGCCTGGACCATCTTCGCCACATCGGTGCAGTACTCGGTGGAACGTGCATCTTCACGACGGGAGGTGGTAAAACCCACCTGGTTGTTGATCACAATGTGCAGGCTGCCACCGGTGTAGAAGCCGCGGGTCTGGGACATCTGGAATGTTTCCATTACCACGCCCTGCCCCGCAAAAGCGGCGTCACCGTGAATCAGGATGGGAACCACCTGCTCACCGGCAACATCATCACGACGGTCCTGACGGGCACGTACCGAGCCCTCCACCACCGGAGAGACAATCTCCAGGTGCGATGGATTGAACGCCATGGCCAGGTGCACTTCGCCACCGGAGGTCAATACATTGGAGGAGAAGCCCTGGTGATACTTCACATCACCGGAGCCGGATTCGATGAAGCTCTTGCCATCGAATTCTTCGAACAGATCCTTGGGGCTCTTGCCCAGGGTGTTCACCAGCACATTCAGCCGGCCACGGTGAGCCATACCGATGACCATTTCCTTGGCCCCGTAGCTGCCCACACGCTGGATCATTTCGTCCATCAGCGGAATCAGGGATTCGCCGCCTTCAAGACCGAAACGCTTGGTACCGGGGTACTTGCTGCCCAGGTACTTCTCAAGCCCTTCCGCTGCTGAAAGGCGCTCAAGGATATGGGTTTTGATTTCCTTGCCGTACTCGGGATGGCTACGCACCCCTTCCATACGCTGTTGCAACCAGCGCTTCTCGGCGGTGTTGACGATGTGCATGTACTCAGCGCCAACACTGGAACAGTAGGTTCCCTGCAGACAATCGACAATTTCCCGCAATGTCGCTTCGGGTTTGCCGATAAAGAGGTTACCGGTCTGAAAAACGGTATCCAGGTCTGCCGGGCTCAAGCCGTGATGCGCAAGCTCCAGATCAGGAACGGTCTCACGTTCCATGATGCCCAGCGGATCCAGCCTGGCCACCTGATGGCCCCGGTTACGGTAGGCCGCGATAAGATGCAGCACTCGTACCTGACGACGTTCATGCTCAGTACTGACAGCACTGGCACCGAACTTCTGTACGCGAGAGCGATTCTTGGCCTGAAGCAGGAAATATTCACGAACAGCCGCATGGGGAACGTCGGATTCGACGGCGGCATCAACGCTGGGGAGCTTTTCGAAATAAACGCGCCAATCTTCCGGCACGGAATTGGGATCGGTCAGATAGGATTCGTACAGTTCATCGACATAGGCAGCATTGGCTCCTCCAATGTGCGAGGACTGCCATTGTCGCTGCATGGAACTGTCTTGCATTTTAGCTCGTTCCTTTCGCGGGAATTTGTCACACAACTGTGGTTGGTGCACTGCGACCACAGGGGTGATGACCCTGTTCCCGTACGCTTCTGATTTGTCAGGAGCAACGCCTTTTAAGCCCTGCTCCACCCGTGAGTACAGCAAAAACCACAACCCTGGTGCGGGTTACGGCCCGGTGCTGACTCGTACCGAGGGATTACCTCGAACGGCGTCTAGTGTAGCCCTTTTAATACGGTTTTGTTAGACACCGAAATCATAAAACACGTTATCCGCCTCTTTACGACTGACCACAATTGGCAAAACGTCGAATAGACAGAAAAAAAGGGACAACTTGCTGCTATTTACAAACAAAAAAGGCGGCCAATTGGCCGCCTTTCCTGATGGGTCAGATGCCCCGTTCCAGAAGCATGGAACGGATATGGCCAATGGCCCGAGTGGGGTTGAGCCCTTTCGGACACACGCTGACACAGTTCATGATGCCGTGACAACGGAACAGGCTGAAGGGGTCGTCCAGATTGGACAGACGCTCTTCCGTGGCGTTGTCGCGACTATCCGCCAGGAAGCGGTAACTCTGCAGCAGCGCCGCCGGCCCCAGGAACTTGTCCGGGTTCCACCAGAAGCTCGGGCAGCTGGTTGAACAACAGGCACACAGGATACATTCGTACAGACCGTCGATCTTGGCACGCTCTTCCGGAGACTGCAGACGCTCGATGGCCGGAGCCGGCGTGTTGTTCTGCAGGTACGGCTGCACCTTCTCGTACTGGTTGTAGAACATGCCCATGTCCACTACCAGGTCACGAATGACTGGCAGGCCCGGCAGCGGGCGCAGTACCAGCGGCTTCTTGCCTTCCAGAACACCCGGTGCCACCTGGGACAGCGGAGTGATACAGGCCAGGCCGTTCTTGCCGTTCATGTTCATGCCGTCGGAGCCACACACACCCTCACGACAGGAGCGACGGTAGGCCATGGACTGATCCTGCTCTTTCACCAGAGCGAGGATATCCAGAACCATGAGGTCTTTACCCTGGGTATCAACCTCATACTCCTTCATGCTCGGCTCGCGGTCCGTTTCCGGATTGTAGCGATAGATACTAACTTTCATCGTAATACTCTCCGTTAGTAGGTCCGAGCCTTGGGCTGGAAGGTGTCGACAGTCTTCGGTTCGAAGTTCACGTCACGCTTGCCCAGCTTTTTGGCTTTCGGGTCGAAGATGGAGTGGCACAGCCAGTTCTCATCGTCACGATCCGGGTAGTCGTAACGGGAATGGGCACCACGGCTCTCGGTACGACCTTCCGCAGCAATGGCAGTCGCTTCCGCCACTTCCAGCAGGTTGTCCAGCTCCAGCGCCTCGATACGCGCGGTGTTGAACGGCTTGCTCTTGTCTTCCAGATGAGCGTTGGCAATACGCTTGCGCAGGTCAGCCAGCTTGGCCACACCTTCCGCCATCAGGTCACCCTTGCGGAATACACCGAAGTGGTTCTGCATCACGCTCTGCAGTTCCTTGCGCAGGGCAGGAACGGATTCACCACCGGTAGAAGACTCCCAGCGGTTCAGACGCGCCATGGCCTCATCGATGTTGGCATCGGTGGGCTCGTACTGAGTCATGCCCTGGCGCAACTGGTCTTCGATGTAGAGACCGGCCGCACGACCGAACACCACCAGATCCAACAGCGAGTTACCGCCCAGACGGTTCGCACCGTGTACCGATACACAGGCTACTTCACCTACCGCGAAGAGACCGTTAACGAACTGGTCTTCACCTTCATGGCCGCCAGACAGCTTGATCGCCTGACCGTGAACGTTGGTGGGGATACCACCCATCATGTAGTGACAGGTCGGCACAACCGGGATCGGCTCTTTCACCGGGTCGGTCTGGGCGAAGGTAATGGCCAGCTCACAGATACCCGGCAGGCGGCTGTGCAGCACTTCTTCACCCAGATGATCCAGCTTCAGGAATACGTGATCGCCATCCGGACCGGCACCACGGCCATCCAGAATTTCCATCATCATGGAACGGGCAACAACGTCACGGGAGGCCAGATCTTTTGCGTTCGGCGCGTAACGCTCCATGAAGCGCTCGCCGTCCTTGTTGATCAGGTAGCCACCCTCACCCCGGCACCCTTCGGTTACCAGTACACCAGCGCCAGCGATGCCGGTGGGGTGGAACTGCCACATCTCAATGTCCTGCACCGGCAGACCCGCACGCAGGGCCATGCCCACGCCGTCGCCAGTATTGATCAGGGCGTTGGTGGTGGAGGCGTAGATACGGCCGGAACCACCGGTGGCAAACACGGTTGCCTTGGCCTTGAAGAACACGGTTTCGCCGGACTCGATGTCGATGGCGATCACGCCACAAACATTACCTTCATCGTCCTTCACCAGTTCAGAGGCATACCACTCGTTGTAGAACTGGGTGCCGTTCTTCAGGTTCTGCTGGTACAGAGTGTGCAGCAGCGCATGACCGGTACGGTCAGCCGCCGCACAGGTACGGGCTGCCTGGCCGCCCTCACCGAAGTTCTTGGACTGACCACCAAACGGACGCTGGTAGATACGGCCTTCTTCGGTACGGGAGAACGGCAGACCCATGTGGTCCAGCTCGAACACCGCTTCCGGGCCCACATTACACATGTATTCGATAGCGTCCTGGTCACCGATGTAATCGGAACCTTTAACGGTATCGTACATGTGCCAGCGCCAATCATCGTTGGGATCGGCAGACGCGATCGCACAGGTGATACCGCCCTGGGCGGATACGGTGTGCGAACGGGTCGGAAATACTTTGGAAATCAGCGCAGTCTTGAAGCCGGACTGGGCCATCTGCAGTGAGGCGCGCATACCGGCACCACCACCACCTACGACGATAGCGTCAAATGTAATAGTGCGAATGGACATGGATTACGCCCCTCCCCAGATCAGAACCAGACCCCACAACAGGTAAACCACCAGCGCCAGAGCAATTGCCAACTGGGCAATCAGGCGTACGCCGGTAGCAGCCTTGCCAAAGGTCAGGCTGGTCAGGTAGTCAGTGGTTACGCCCCACAGGCCTACCCAGGTGTGTGCAGCAACAGCAACCACCATCAGGGTGTTGGCAATTTGCATGCAGATAGAGCCCATGAAGGCTTTCCAGCTGCCGTAATCCAGATCGCCAGCGGTCATCAGATAGCCCAGCATGAAGATCAGGTACACGCCAATAATGACAGCGGAAACGCGCTGAATGAGCCAGTCGTACAGACCGTTACGGCCCAGACTCGTTACAGGGGTTACCATATCCAACCTCCTACCAGCAGAATCAGTACCGCAGAGATGATGAAAACCAGCTTGGCGCCGCGTCGGCCGCCTTCCAGGGTTTCACCAACACCGGTGTCCATAATAAGGTGGCGGATACCTGCCACCAGGTGATACAGCAATACGGCCAGAATGGCCCATACCACCAGCTTCACCAGCGGGGAGGTCATCAGTTCTTTCAGGTCCGCAAAGCTCTCGGGAGACGCCAGGGAGCGATCCAGCATCCACAGCAGAATCGGCAGCGCCAGGAAAATGGCAACGCCGGTTACACGGTGGGTGATAGATGCTATAGCCGTGACCGGGAACTTGATCGTGCTCAGATCGAGGTTAACGGGTCGCTTGTCGTTCACGGTAGCCTACTTATAGCCGGGCCCCATATTAAACAGGGCGGTTGTCGGGAACTTGGCAGGATCGCTGAGATCAAAAAGCTGACTCTGATCTCAACAAGCTGCCAGGGCCGGGGTGGGCCCATCCATCAGAATGCCACCAGGCGTTCTGACGGGCGGCAGTATATCGCCGCAACTTGCGCAAAACAAACGGTGCGCACCATTTATGTACGCAACCGTTTACCTAACGCCTTGTTTTATAATGCTGCACATCAAGGGAGCGTTAATTTTCGCCACGCACCAAGCTGGCGCAATATTGTCGCACGGATGTAACACGCTGTTTACCCTACAAAAGTCTGACTCGTCAGTTCCCGGCTTCGCGTTGACAAAGGTGTGTCAAAACTTTACCTTCCACCGCGCTTTGGAGGACCTTCCTGCCCTACGGAGTCGCGCTGAGACTTCCAGAGGAACGTTCCCTGTCCGCCAATGGAGAGATTCCCATGACCGAGAAGAAAGCCACTCTTAACGTAGAGGGCAAGGATCTAGACCTTCCCATCTATACCCCGACTCTGGGCCGCGACGTAATCGACGTGTCCAAACTGGTAGCCAACGGCGTCTTTACCTTCGACCCCGGCTTCACCTCCACCGCTTCCTGCGAATCCAAGATCACCTTTATCGACGGTGAAGTGGGCAAGCTGCTGCATCGGGGCTACTCCATCGAGGAGCTGGCAGGCAAATCCGATTACCTGGAAGTGTGCTACACCCTGCTCTACGGCGAGCTGCCCACTGCCGAGCAGAAAGAAGAGTTCGTCAGCACCGTCAAGAACCACACCATGGTTCACGAGCAGATCCGCAACTTCTTCAACGGCTTCCGCCGTGATGCTCACCCCATGGCCATCATGTGTGGCGTCGTAGGCGCACTGTCTGCGTTCTATCACGACTCCCTGGACATCAATAACCCGCAGCACCGCGAAATCACTGCGTACCGCCTGATCGCCAAGATGCCCACCATCGCGGCCATGTGCTACAAGTACGCCCTGGGCCAGCCCTTCATGTACCCGCGCAACGACCTGGGTTACGCAGAAAACTTCCTGCACATGATGTTCGGCAACCCCTGCGAAGAGTCCAAGATCAGCCCGACCCTGGCCAAGGCCATGGATCGCATCTTCATCCTGCACGCGGACCACGAGCAGAACGCCTCCACGTCTACCGTGCGTCTGGCCGGCTCCTCCGGAGCCAACCCGTTCGCCTGTATCGCAGCCGGCATCTCTGCCCTGTGGGGCCCGGCACACGGTGGCGCCAACGAAGCCGTGCTGAACATGCTGGACGAGATCGGCTCCCTGGATAACATCGATACCTACATCGCCAAGGCCAAGGACAAGAGCGACCCGTTCAAGCTGATGGGCTTCGGTCACCGCGTCTACAAAAACTACGACCCGCGTGCCACGGTAATGCGTGAGTCCTGCCACGAAGTACTGGCTGAGCTGGGCGTGAATGATCCGCAACTGGAACTGGCCATGAAGCTGGAAGAGATCGCCCTGAGCGACCCCTACTTCAAAGAGAAGAAGCTGTTCCCGAACGTGGACTTCTACTCAGGCATCATCCTGAAGGCAATCGGGATCCCGACGTCCATGTTCACGGTAATCTTCGCCCTGTCCCGTACCGTGGGCTGGATTGCACACTGGAACGAAATGATCTCCAACCCGTACAAGATTGGCCGTCCGCGTCAGCTGTACACCGGCGAAGCCGAACGTTCATTCGTACCGGTCAACGAACGCAAGTAATTGCCTCGTTATCGCCTAAAAAAACCGCCTTCGGGCGGTTTTTTTATGGGCGCTCTGAGGCTGTATGTTTCTTTCCTGCAGCTCAGACATCGTTTCTGGAATCCTTACCTCGCTTAGGCTCGGATCGCGGTCGAACGACCGCTCCTACAGCGGCTTATCAGGTCCACAGCCCGCCGAACTCAACGATCTGGAAGTCTTTTCCGTTCTTCGAAAAACCCGGGAACGATTTGGGTTTTCCCTCTCTTAGCTCATAGCTCATAGCTCATAGCTCATAGCTCGTAGCTCGTAGCTCGTAGCTCGTAGCTCGTAGCTCGCCAGAGTTTGCCAACGCTTCCCCCTCATGCAAGCATCCCCCTTTCGCTTGTTAAGGACCTGGATGTCATGAAAAAAATCATCGCCTTGCTGGTGCTCGTCGGCATCACCGCCTACCTGTTGTTCTGGCCTGTTCCCATCGAACCGGTTGCCTGGGATGCTCCGCAAGCCCCGGCACTGGAAGGCCCGTATGCAACCAATGAAACCCTCTCTGACGCTCAGCGGCTGGGCGAAGGGCATGGCATCGGCCCGGAGGATGTGGCCATCGATACCCAAGGTAATCTTTACGTGGGTTATGAAGACGGCCGCATCGTACGCTTCGATCAGAAAGGAGAGAATCCGGACCTTATCGCCAACACCGAAGGGCGCCCACTGGGCCTGGATTTCGACCCGGACGGCAACCTGATCGTTGCCGACGGCTACCAGGGCCTGTTGAGCATCGCCCCGAGCGGGGCCATCACCATCCTGGCCCGCGAAGCTGACGGGGTTCCCTTTGCATTCACTGACGATGTGGATGTGGACAGTCAGGGCGTCGCCTATTTCACCGATGCCTCCAGTAAGTTTGGCCCGGCCATGAAGGCCCGCGATGATGTACTGGAACATGGCGGCCATGGCCGCTTCCTGCGTTACGATCCGGCGACAGGCACCACGGAGGTGCTGCTGGACGGGCTGCAATTTGCCAACGGCGTCGCCCTGTCAGAGAACGAAGACTTTGTGCTGGTGACCGAAACCGGCAATTACAGCGTGGTGCGATACTGGCTCAAGGGCAAAAAAGCCGGCACTCACGATCGCTTTTTCGAGAACCTGCCCGGCATCCCGGATGGCATCAGTGCCAATGGTGACGGCACCTTCTGGGTCGCCCTGTTCAGCCCACGCAATGCCGCGCTCGACGCCATGTCTGACAAACCCCTGCTGCGCAAGGTTGCCTTTCGACTGCCGCAATTCCTGCAACCCCAGCCTGCCCATCACGCCTTTGTGCTGGGCCTGAATGAACAGGGCCAGGTCACTCATAACCTGCAGGCAACCGGCGAACAGGCGTTTGCCCCCATCACCAGCGTAGAGCAGACCGGCAACACCCTTTATCTTGGCAGCCTGACCGCCCCGGCCTTTGCCTCTTTCGCCCTGCCTGCCGCCACCCAGGATACCCAACAATGAGCCAGCTACGCGCAGCGTTTATCGGCCTCGGCACCATGGGGTTTCCCATGGCCGGCCATCTTGCCAGCGCCGGTATTGCCATGAGTGTCTACAACCGCACCGTAGCCCGGGCTCAGCAATGGCAACAACAGCATTCCGGCACCCTTGCCGACACCCCTGCAGACGCCGCTGCAGGGGCAGACCTGGTGTTTATCTGCGTGGGAAACGATGACGACTTGCGTCAGGTCACACTGGGACCGGAGGGGGCCCTCAACACCCTCGCCGCAGACGCCGTCCTGGTGGACCACACCACAGCCAGTGCCGCCATGGCCCGTGAACTGGATAGCGCATGCCGCGAACGCGGCAGCCACTTCATGGACGCCCCGGTGTCCGGCGGGCAACAGGGTGCCGAGAATGGCCAGTTATCTGTCATGTGTGGTGGCGAACCCGATATCTACCAGCGAGTCCTGCCGGTGATTCAGCATTACGCCAGGGCCAGCAATCTTCTCGGGCCTGCCGGCAGCGGCCAGCTCACCAAGATGGTCAATCAGATCTGCGTGGCCGGTCTGGTGGAAGCCCTGGCGGAAGGCGTCGCCTTCGCCAAAAACGCCGGTCTGGATGCGGAGAAGGTTTTCGAAACGCTCGGCCAGGGCGCAGCATCCTCCTGGCAGATGATCAACCGCCACAAGAGCATGCTAGCCGACGAGTTCGAGCACGGCTTTGCTGTGGACTGGATGCGCAAGGACCTGGATATCTGTCTGGATGAAGCCAGTCGCAATGGCTCCCTGCTGCCTGTCACCGAACAGGTTAACGGCTTCTACAAGGAGATTCAGGCCATGGGCGGTGGCCGCTGGGACACCTCTTCCCTGCTCCGCCGACTGAAAAAGGACTGAGATGCGACCAGGAGCCCACCCTGCCAGCTGGCCATACCGGCCACCTCGGCGGCACTCCTGGTCACTCCCGGGCTGATTTCACTGCACCGCTCTTGGGCACAAGCCGGCCGGCATTGCCACTGGCCAACTGCTCTGCCACTTTTTTGGGCAACGCATCCAGCAGTGGCTGAAAGGCTCCCAGCTGCTTTTCCAGACTGTCAAAATGCCCAACCAGGTCGCTTCCCAACACAAACCGGTCCGGAAAGTCCTCGATCAGAGACAGCCACTCCTCACTCACCCCCTTTTCATCCAGCAGGTAGTGCTCTTTCACGCTCCATGACAGGTCCACATGAAGGTTGTCGTAACGCTCCAGCAAGGCTCGCAGGATCGGCACCAGGGTTTTCAGGGGCGACTGCTGATCTTCCACACCGCCACTGGTACCGGCATGTGCCAGCACAAAGCGGGTTTGGGGGTGAGCCTCCAGCGCCTCTTCCAGCTCCGGCAGAAAGATGGGAGTCTCTTCTCGCAGGGAACTGAGATTACTGTGCAGCAATACCGGCAGGTCGTAGCTGGCAGCTAGCTGATACACCTTCATCAGCGCAGGATGATTTGCCCTTGGCGTCTCGCCTTCAGTCAGTGCCGTCAATTGATCATGGCGCGTCAGGATCTCGCCGATGCCATACCACATGCCCGGATAGCGCTCGATCAGCGCCTCGATCTGGCTGGCAGCATGCATATCCGTGGGATTGAAGCCACTGATAAAGGCGCGAATTCTCGCCTGCTGGTCAGCGGGCAGCGCCAGCACAGCTCCTGCCAGGATGTCATCCGTGGCACTGTAGTAATACAGCGGCGCCTCATCGCCAAGATAGTAGCGCGGTTGCCGGGGCGCCTGGGCCTGCCATTTCTTCATAACCGGTAACCCGAACAACCACGCCTGCTTGACCTCCGCCCGGTCCATGGCCTCCATGAGCGCATCCATGCCTTCGCTGTCCTGCATGAAATCCACGTAATGCAGGTGGGCGTCTACCATGAGCTGCCGGGAACCTGCCCAGGCGCCAGGCAGCAACAGCATGGCCAGGAAAACCACCAACAGGGCGAATCGAATGACTGGAAACATAACGGGTCCTTGTCGTTGCCGATGACCAAAAGACCCCCTGCAAGCGTCTGGGTTCTGGGAAACAGCGGTGACAAGAGAAGATTTTACAGACCGTCCATTTATAGACATTTTTTGATGTTTAGTCTATATTAAGAATATTAGCAAGTCACCATGACTGCCCGCAGGAGCCCCCATGCAACCGCATACACAGGCCAGCCCACAACCGATCGACGACAACGCCCGGCATGCCGCACTTCGCGCGGTGTTGAATCTGCTGGATCACTGGCAATGTAGCGAGAAAGAAAAAATGGCCCTGTTGGGGGTAGGCCGCTCCACCCTGCACAAGTACCAGTCCCAGCCGGATAGCGCCCGGGTCAGTCAGGATCTACTGGAAAGGCTGAGCTACCTGCTCAACATCCACCAGGCCCTGCGCACCCTGTTTGGCAACCGTGAAAACGTCTATGGCTTTGTGCGCATGGCCAACCACAACCCGTTCTTCAATGGCACCACACCCATGGACGTGATGACTGGCGGCACCGTGGCAGGACTCTACGAAGTCCATCGCCAGCTGGACAGCTTGCGGGGCGGGCAATGGGGCTAGAACACGACATCGATGCCCTGCCCCGGCGTGAGTTCAGCGAGCAAACGGCCTACCGGCTGGTCAACAGCAAGTATCCCCCCATCCATATCTTCGACGATGTGGCAGACCAGGCCGACTTCGACGCCCTGTTTGCCGTACAGGCCCTCACCAACCCTCGCCTCCAGCAGGAGGTCGGCCAGTTGAAGCGGGTACCAAAGGAAGAACGCCCCTGGGGAATACCCGGTTGCAACTATGCCCTTGGACCCTTTGTGCACGTCAATCCGGCAGGGTCGCGGTTTTCCAATGGTGATGTTGGCGTTTATTACTGCGCCGATCACATCAACACCGCCATTGCAGAGACCCGTTACCACCAGCAGCGTTACTTTCAGAACGTGGAAGGTCTGAAATACGACCGCATTGTGATGTGCGGATTGCAGACCCTGTTCAGCGCTGAACTGGTCGACATCACCCCTGCGTCAAAACATCCCGGGTGGCACGATGCCGACGACTACAGCCCTTCCCGTGAGCTGGGATCCAGGCTCCGGCAGCAGCAGCTATGCGGGCTGCACTATGAATCCGTTCGCGCCCCCGGACAGCACTGTTACGCCCTGTTCAGTCCCGCTGTCATACACTCGGTCATCCCCACCCGTCACTACGAATACGTCTGGGATGGTGAACGGATCGCACACACCCTGACCATCCGCCGCTTGAGCTGATCCCGGCAACAGGCCTATTCTGGATCTCTCCATGGAGGCCATCAGCGTGTAGCCTGACATCCTCGCCCTGGCAAAAAAAATCTCAGACGTCCTGTAGGGACAGGCCGCTCCATGTGGGAGCTTCCCTGCAAGCGAATGCCCCAGCCCCTTCGTCTGCAAGCAGACTCCCACATCAAACCCCACAAACCGAAGACGGGTTTACCACAGAGGTCACCGAGTTCACTGAGGAAATTCCAGCAAGCCCCGGCCCCACTGTGGGAGCTTGCTTGCAAGCGAATGCCCCAACCCTTCGTCTGCAGGCAGACTCCCACATCAAACCCCGCAAACCAAAGACGGGTTTACCACAGAGGTCACTGAGTTCACCGAGATAAAACAAGGAGAGGTGCTTTCGGCCCATGGCAAACAGGATCTGCTTGAGCATGCCCGCAGGCATGAAAAAGAAAATCGTCTGCAGGCAAACTCCTACAGGTTCCAGCCTCCAACATCGTCATGGTGTGCCGCTTCTGCGTGTTGCCTGTTGCGTGGAGCGTGCTGCAGCCGCGGAGCGGCCAATAAAAAAGCCCCACTCTTTCGAGTGAGGCTTCTTTATGTGGCGTCCCCTAGGGGAGTCGAACCCCTGTTACCGCCGTGAAAGGGCGGTGTCCTGGGCCACTAGACGAAGGGGACGTGTTTGGTGGAGCTAAGCGGGATCGAACCGCTGACCTCAACACTGCCAGTGTTGCGCTCTCCCAGCTGAGCTATAGCCCCAAAGTCACCCGTGAGACGATGTCCGTCTCGGTTGGTGCGGCGTATTCTACCGGCCACCCCCAACCTGTCAAGCGCCAGTGAGCGGTTTTTTTCAGAATGAAGTCTATTTGCTTACATTCTGGGCAAGTTGCTGAAAAACTGGGCGAAAATCAGTTTAAAGTTGAAAGTTTAAAGTTCAAACGCGGAGGAGGCCTTACTGATTTTCAGCCTTACCGCCGCGATTCACCGCTTGGACGCGGGCAAAGCCTTCCGGCCACCTCTGCCTCACCCGCGCCTTTCAACTTTGAACTTTTAACTTTCAACTCAGCCCACCGGAAGATCCCGGTAGGCTTTTTCCAGCTTCTTCATCTGCTTCTTGGACACCCCGCCCAGTACCTCGATGGCATGGCGGATGCGGGCGCGGCTGACGTCGGAGCCGATGATTTCCATGGAATCCACCACCGAGAAGCTGGCACTGGTGCCCGCAATGGCAATGAATACCGGGAACAGGAAGTCCTTGATCTTCACCTCCAGCGCATCGGCAATGGCCTTGGCGTCAGCAAACAGGCCATCTCGATTCCAGTCACTGCGCGCCTCGTAGGTCCACAGCAAGTACTGGAGCCAGACCTTGATATCATCCGCTGCGTATTGCTTGTGCTCGAAACTGGCCTCAGTGATCGCCGGCATGCCGTTGAAGCAGAATGCTGCCTTGTCCGCCACTTCCGACAGGGTTTCCACCCGCTGGCGCAGGTGGGGAATGATCTTCATGGCGTAATCGCGGTTGTAGGCCCAGTTGAGCAGGGAATCAAGGAATTGCTCATCACTCTGCTCGCGCAGCCACTGGCCGTTGAGCCAGCTCAGCTTCTCCACATCAAACACCGGACCACCCAGGGAAACGCGCTGTATGTCGAAGGCATCCTGCATCTGGGCCAGTGAGAATTTTTCACTCTCATCCGGCATGGACCAGCCCATGCGTCCCAGGTAATTCACCAGCGCTTCAGGCAGGTAGCCCATACGCTGGTAGAACAGGATACTGGTAGGATTCTTGCGCTTGCTGAGCTTGGATTTGTCCGGGTTACGCAACAGAGGCATGTGGCAAAGTGTCGGCATGTCCCAGCCGAAGTACTCGTACAACAGCTTGTGCTTGGGCGCCGAGTTAAGCCATTCCTCACCGCGAATAACATGGGTAATCTCCATCAGGTGATCATCCACGATGTTGGCCAGGTGATAGGTGGGCATGCCATCGGACTTGAGCAGAATCTGCGCATCCACCAGCGCCCAGTCCAGCTCCACTGTTCCGCGCAGCATGTCTTCAATTTCGCAACGGCCATCAAAGGGCACGCGCATACGAATCACATAGGGCGCATTGTCCGCTTCGCGTTTCGCCTGCTCTTGCGCCGGCAGCTCCAGATCCTGGGGTTTCAGGGCCCGGTTTTCGCCCTTCTCTTTCAGCTCGGCACGCAGGGCATCCAGCTCTTCGCTGGTGCGGTAGCACTTGAACGCATGGCCCTTCTCGATCAGCGTCTCGGCATAGTCCCGGTACATGTCCTTGCGCTCACTCTGGCGGTAAGGACCGTGAGGGCCACCCACGTCCGGACCCTCATCCCAGGTCAACCCCAGCCATTTGAGAGAATCCAGGATCATCTGCTCGGATTCGCCGGTGGAACGGGTCTGGTCCGTATCCTCGATCCGCAGAATGAACTGCCCCCCATGCTGTTGGGCAAAGCAGCGGTTAAAAAGGGCGATATAGGCGGTGCCTACGTGGGGGTCCCCGGTGGGAGAAGGGGCAACGCGGGTGCGAACGGTCATGCTGACTCCAATAATGCAAACTGGCGCGGATTATACCTGTCTAATCCTTCGCTATGTAGACACGTCACCCGCCCTTTCTGATATGGTTGTGACACTTTAATGATTCCTGTTCACATTGCTGCCCTCTCCTTTCTGAGCAGCAATTCATTCACTGGATTCACTTACATCAAGGAAATGACCATGCGTATCCCTTTCCAACGTTCTGTTCTGGTAGCACTGGTGGCCAGCACTACCCTGCTGCAGGCCTGCTCTGAGCAACAGGAACCTGCCAGCGACGACAATCAGGCAATGAAGGCAGATGCCACTGAGCAGCATGCAGCGCATGACGCCGCGGCGCCCGAGGGCAACGGCATCACTCGCAGCAGCGCCCCTGAAGGCGCCAAGGTCTTCTTTGTCGCGCCGCAGGATGGCGCTACCGTCACCAGCCCGGTCACCATCGAATTTGGTGTGGAGGGTATGGACGTGGTACCGGCAGGGACCGAGCAGGACAACAGTGGTCACCACCATCTGCTCATTGATCTGGATGAGAAGCCCGCCATGGATATGCCACTGCCCGCCACCGAGCATGTGGTCCACTTCGGCAAGGGCCAGACGTCCACCACACTGGAACTGGAACCCGGCGAGCACACCCTGCAGTTGCTGCTGGGCGACTGGCGTCACATCCCCCACGACCCTGCCGTGCTGTCCCAGGAAATCACCATCACCGTGGAATAACCCCCTCCACGGGTAACAAAAAAGGGCCTCCAATGAGGCCCTTTTTTTGTATCAACCGCTATCGCAACAACAGGTGCGGCACCCTGGCCTCGCGAATCATCTTGTTGGTGGTACTCCCCACAAAGAATTCACGAATGCGGGAGTGACCGTAGGCCCCCATCACTACCAGGTCCACGGCATGGTTCTGCTGGTAATCGTGAAGAGCGGGCTCCACCTCGCCCTCCAGCTGCGCGGTCGTTACCTGATGCCCCGCCCCACTCAGCTTATCCGCGGCCCATTGCAGATCCCGGGATTTGCCCACCGTAACCAAATGGCAATCCAGCCCCTTGAACAGGGGGCTGTCGGACAACATGCTCACGCCCTTGCGGGTGGTCTCACTGTCGTCATAGGCCAGCATGATGGTCTGTGGCGCCTTGAACTGCCCCACAGCGACCAGAATGGGACGGTGAACAGCACGAATCACCCGCTCCACATTATCCCCCAGCTGGGCACCAATGCCGCCATGCTCCTCACCCTGCTTGCCAATCACCAGCAAACGCATCTCATCCTCGAGACCGGTAAGGGTATCTACCAGATCCCCGTGACGCTGGCGCTCTTTCGGGCTTGCGATGCCATCCGCCACCACGCGCTCACGGGCGGCTTCCAGCATCAGTTTGCCTTGCTCCAGCGCCACCCGGTTACGCTGTGCATCCAGATCCGCCAGTTCCTGCATCAGGTGCTCACGTCCGCCCATGGACAGATTGCCACTGAAGTCTGCCGCTACAGGGTAACGGGAATGATCCAGTACGTGCAGCAAGGTCAGCGGGGCATCCAGACGCTGGGCCGACCAGGCGGCATAGTCACAGATCGACGCAGTTGCCGCTGAACCGTCAATACAGGCGATTACGTTCGTCATCGTCTCTCTCCCTGGCTCAGTGGCCACCCATCAGTTTTTCGACTTCGGCAGGCTTGTCGTGCACGCCAAACTTGTCCACCA
Source organism: Alcanivorax sp. (assembly GCF_017794965.1). Lineage (NCBI taxonomy): Bacteria > Pseudomonadati > Pseudomonadota > Gammaproteobacteria > Oceanospirillales > Alcanivoracaceae > Alcanivorax > Alcanivorax sp. The sequence continues at coordinate 1,498,238 of NZ_CP051240.1, read as the reverse complement.
GTGTGGCACTCGCTTCGTTGAGGCCAATGATATCCACCTCTGTACCTTCACGACGGAACTTGATCACCACCTTGTCCAGTGCGCCAATGGCGGTGATATCCCAGAAATGGGCGCGATGCAGATCAATGGTGACCTTTTCGATGGCTTCCTTGAAGTCAAAGGATGCCACGAATTGTTCAGCGGAAGTGAAGAAAACCTGCCCCACCACTTCATACACCCGGTGGCCATCCTGTTCACTCTCAGAGGCCTTCACATAGAAGATGCGGCCCACCTTGTTGGCATAGAAAAGGGCACTGAGAACCACTCCGATACCCACCCCGATGGCCAGATTATGGGTGGCCACGGTGGCAATAACGGTGGCCAGCATGACTACGGTGCTGCTGGGCGGGTGTTTTGCCATGTTGGTGATGGACTCCCAGCTGAACGTGCCGATGGATACCATCACCATGACCGCCACCAGGGCCGCCATGGGAATCTGGGATACCCACTTGCCCAGGAACACCACCAGCACCAGCAGGAAACAGCCGGCAAACAGGGTAGAAAGCCGCTTGCGGCCACCGGACTTCACGTTGATCACGGACTGTCCAATCATGGCACAACCGGCCATGCCGCCCAGAAAACCGGAGGCAATATTGGCGACGCCCTGCCCCTTGCACTCACGGTTCTTGTCACTCTCGGTATCGGTCAGATCATCCACGATAGTGGCCGTCATCATGGATTCCAGCAGGCCAACGACGGCCAGTGCAAGGGAATATGGCAGGATAATCTGCAGGGTTTCCAGATTCAGCGGGATATCCGGCAACAGGAACATGGGCAGGCTGTCCGGCAATTCACCCTTGTCGCCCACAGTGGGCACATCCAGGCCCAGATACATGGCAACACCGGTAATCACCACGATACAGATCAGCGGTGAGGGCACAGCGGTGGTCAGTAGCGGCAAGAGGTAGATAATGCCCAGCCCTGCGGCCACCATGACATAGACATGCCAGGTCACTCCTTCCAGTTCAGGCAGCTGCGCCATGAAGATCAGTATCGCCAGGGCGTTGACGAAACCGGTGACCACCGAACGTGAGACAAACCGCATCAGGCTGCCCAGCTTGAGGAATCCGGCGACAATCTGGAGACCGCCGGTGAGCACCGTGGCGGCCAGCAAGTACTGCAGGCCATGGTCTTTCACCAGCGTGACCATCACCAGTGCCATGGCCCCGGTGGCAGCCGAGATCATTCCCGGGCGGCCGCCAAAGAACGCCGTGACGGCGGCAATGCAGAAGGAGGCGTAAAGACCCACTTTCGGGTCCACCCCGGCGATAATGGAAAAGGCAATGGCCTCGGGAATCAGCGCCAACGCCACCACGGTGCCGGCCAGCAGATCACCACGAAGATTGCTGAACCATTCCTGCTGAATAGTACGAAGCATGGTCAAACCCTGTAATACTGGTGATGTCGGCCCTTGGCGGGCCGGGAAAGGGCGCGGAGTCTAGCAGATTCGCCCCCTCTGAGACAGGCAAGTGGTCGGAGGGGCTACGCCCCGCGGGCACAACATGCGACAATGCGCGCCCGTTAACCGTCTCCCAGAACATCATGTCTGCCAGCGATACCCCATCCCGTCAGCCCCTGGACCGACGCCTCAGCGTGGCGCCGATGATGGACTGGACCACCCGGGACTACCGCTATCTGGCTCGGCTGATCACGCGACACACCCTCCTCTATACGGAAATGGTGGTCGCCCAGGCCATTGTTCATGGCGACCGTGACCGTTTTCTGTCATTCAATGAGGAAGAGCACCCGGTGGCCCTGCAACTGGGAGGCAGTGATCCCCAACTGCTGGCAGAAGCGGCTCGCATCAGTGAGCAGTACGGCTATGACGAGATCAACCTGAACGTGGGCTGCCCGTCGGACCGGGTGCAACAGGGCAAGATCGGCGCCATTCTCATGGCCGAGCCCGCGCTGGTGGCGCAGTGTGTGACAGCCATGCAGGCTGCTGTGTCGGTCCCCGTCACGGTGAAGACCCGCATCGGTATTGATGATCAGGACGACTACGACTTCCTGTTCCGGTTTGTGGACCACATGAAACAGGCCGGCTGCACCAGCCTGACCATCCATGCTCGCAAGGCCGTCCTCTCCGGCCTCTCCCCCAAGGAGAACAGGGAAATTCCGCCACTGATCTACCAGCGAGCCTATGCCATCAAGCAAGCCTTTCCAGACCTGGAAATCATCCTCAACGGCGGCGTGAAGACCCTGCAGGATGTGCATGAGCACATGGGTGAGGTCGACGGGGTGATGATTGGCCGCGAGGCCTACCAGAACCCGTATTTTCTTGCTGATGCGGATCGCGTGGTATTCGCCGATGATCGTCCCGTCCCCAGCCGCCGCGACATCGCCGAACAGTTTCTCCCCTATATCGAACGCCGCTATGCCCTGGGCCATGCCCCCAAACACGCTCTGCGCCACATCCTCAATCTGTTCCAGGGCGAACCCGGTGCCCGCAAGTTCCGCCGTCATCTGAGCGAGAACATGCACAAACCCGGCACCACCCCCGACGTGCTGATGGACGCTCTGGCGCAACTGCCTTAGCCTGTAGGCATCGACTACCGCGCTGTACAGAACGTCATGCGCGGGAATCAGTTGAAAGTTTAAAGTTCAAAGTTGAAACGCGAGGCGAAGGCCTGGCGGGAACATCAACGCTTCACCATCGCGCTGCATGCACCTTGAATCGCGGCTCCGTCGGTTCAAAACTTGCATTGAACTTTACCGCGCTTTTCAACTTTGAACTTTAAACTTTCAACTCAGTGCCTTTATGGCACTACGAGTCAGCATTCTGTCATACCGAGCCAGTAACGTGCGCGCCATGACAACACAAGGAACGGAAACCGTGAATAAACGCGAACAGCTTGCCCAATGGACCTCCCTGGTTGCCGATACCGGCGATCTCGACATGATCGCCGCACTGGCCCCGGAAGATGCCACCACCAACCCTTCCCTCTTGCTCGCCGCCGCCCGCGATGCGCGTTACCGGGAGTTGCTGGATCAGGCCGCAGAACTGACCGCCACACTGGGCCATGCCGGCGAAATGGACTGGCTCACCGACACCAGCGCCTGCCTGGCCGGTCAGGCTATCCTTGAACGGGTTCCGGGCCTGGTATCCACCGAAGTGGATGCCCGACTGTCGTTCGATACCCGGGCCACCGTGGAAAAAGCCCGCCGGTTGATCAGCATCTACCGGGAACTGGAGGTTGATCCATCACGGATCCTGATCAAGATTGCCGCCACCTGGGAAGGCATTCTCGCTGCCCGCATCCTTGAAGAAGAAGGCACACGCTGCAACCTGACCCTGGTTTTCAACCAGACCCAGGCCCTGGCAGCCGCAGAGGCTGGAGCCACCTTGATCTCGCCCTTCGTGGGCCGCATCTATGACTGGCACCGCAAGAACGGTATGGAGATCAACAGTCCCGAACAGGATCCCGGTGTGCAATCGGTGCGAGAGATCTTCAACACCTTCAAGGCGCGGGGGCTGGACACCATCGTGATGGGCGCCAGCTTCCGGAATGTGGATCAGATTGAAGCCCTGGCGGGTTGTGACAAGCTCACCATCAGCCCTGCCCTACTTGAGGAACTTGCCGGCCGGGATGGCAGTCTCACCCGTGTACTTGATCCGGAACTGGTCAACATGGAAAAGGACTGGACCCCGGTCAACGAAGCCCGCTTCCGCTGGCAGCTCAATGATGATCCCATGGCCTGCGACCTGCTTTCGGATGGCATTCGACGCTTTGCCAGGGATCAAGAGGCCCTGGAAACCCTACTGAAATAAGGAGCCGATTTGCGCTGGTTAAACCAACTGTTTGGCACCGACAACCACACACCAGAAACCACCCAGCACGACCTCCATCGTGCTGCGGCGGCCCTGTTACTGGAAGTGGCACGCAGCGATGGTGAAGTGGACGAGAACGAAACCCGTCACCTGATCGAGACAGTGCAGACCCGATGGCATCTTGACCCGGAAGAGATGCAGGACATCCTCGGCGAGATCGAGTCGCGCCTGAATCAGGCCACCGACCTGTTTGAATTCACCGCGCCACTGCGCGAACACTGGGACCCGGAAACCCGTGTGGCCCTGATTGAGGACATGTGGGCCATGGCCGCCTCCGACGGCAACGCAGACGCCCATGAAGAGCACATGATCCGCCGAGTCAGCGATCTGCTTTATGTGTCACATGGGGACTATATTCGGGCGAAGATGAAAGCAGTTAACAGTGAACAGTGAACAGTGAATAGTGAATAGTGAACAGCTGCGCGGTTAGCGCATTCAGGTTTTTAAACGTATGAGGCCGCGTCCAAGAGTTGGGCGCGGCCTCATTGCTTACAAATCAAGAAAAGCGCTGCTCGCGCAGCTGTTCACTATTCACTGTTAACTGTTCACTGCCTCACCAGTCCTCATACTCCTCCTCCAGCTCACTGTCCCGGGCTTCAATGTCCGGGAAGCGCAACGAAGGCATGTCGCCGGTTTCGAAGCGGCGGCGTTGGAGGTAGGCATTACGCAGGAAGGTATAGCGATCACCGACGATGTTGCGCTCGAGATCCAGCAGGTCTGCACGCAAATCCACCACATAAACAGCACTAAAGCTGTGGCGCGTCAGATCATGATCGATATAGTGCCGCAGGCGCATGAAGTCTTCGGGGATAATGGCCGCCGCATCACGGCCGGTTGAGGGCCCAAAGAAAGGCAGGACCAGATACGGGCCTTCAGGAATGCCCCAGCGAGCAAAGGTCAGTCCGAGATCAGTATTATGCTTGCGCAGGTTGACCTTGGTGGCCACATCAAACAAGCCACCGATACCCAAGGTGCTGTTGACTGCAAAACGCCCCCAGTTCTGCCCCACATGCCCCCACCGCCATTGCAACACACTGTTTAGCCCACTTCGAAAGTCGCGCAGATTCTCATAAAAGCGGGTGATGGTGTCATCCATCCATTGCGGCGTGGCCTTGCGGTATCCCTGTGCTACCGGCTTGAGACCATAACGATCCATCAGCTGGTTGAACGCAAAGATCTTGCGATTGAAGTCCTGCCATGGGTCAGCATACTGATCCTGCCCGGCGGGGGCATCAAAGGCTGTGGTGGCCTCTCCCCAATCTTCCTCGGCAGAGACCAGCGCGGGCACAATCAGTATTATTGTCAGTAGCAGGTAGCGCACAAACACCCCGGTGGCCCGGAAGCACAGCCTCCGGCAATAGGTTCAAACGTGGCATTATAGCCATGCTGCCCAGTCAGGGAACAGGGTGTGCCTTGTCGGGTTACGCAACTCCGACAGGTTTACACATTCCTTTCCCGGCTCAAACGCAAAGCCACCCAGTAGTCCACACTCAGATAACGCCCCGCCCCATGGAAAAACAGCACCAACAGCATGATGAAATAGGTCATGGCGAACTCGATACCGTTGTTCAGCACAACCAGGCTGCCTTTAGCGGTCAACCAGTCATAGTTGCCATGTTCCTTGAGTATGGCTTTGGCACGGCGCAATCGAACCCCAACTTCCTCGCTGTTCTCCAGGCTGGCCCTGGCCGCCGGGATCCCCAGACTCGCCAGCGGAAGCGCAGTACTGGTAGCCGGGTTCCCTGGTGCTATGGCGAACCAGCCATGCTGCCAATGCACGGTGGTCATCGCCACGAGCATGGTAAACATGAGCGGCACCGCAACATACCGGGTTAACAGTCCAATCAGCAGCATCAACCCACCTGCCAACTCGGTGGCTGTCGCCAGAAACGCAAGTAGTGCGGGAAACGGTAACCCAAGCCCCCAATCGGGGTTCCCAAACCAGGCGACTGTATTGTCGAAACTCACAGCCTTGTTATAGCCTGCGCTGATCATCACCGGCGCGAGAAACAAACGCAGCGCCAGTGGCGCCAGGAAGTCTGCCTTGCGTGTGACATTCAATAATTGATGAATTCCAAGAAGAAAGGCTCGCATTAGAAGGACACTCCATAGGGGAAATGCCGCAGAAAAATTCGTTTGCCCGTTAACGGTCAGGCCCCATCACGAATAACGGATTGGTAAAGGCCAAGCACCATAACCACCCATGCTTTTCCTCTCCCCACCCTGAAATCGTGTTTGCCCACCCGAAACCGGTCAGATTCAGCCAATAGGTCTGCAGCGGTTAACAGCTTTTCAGTGTTGTCCCTATAAGGATGTCCCTCTCGCGCATTTGTTGCAGAATGCCAAGAGAAAATTCCGCCAGTTTTTCTTCATCAAACTGCATTTCTGCGGCCAGCAGACTAACCACTTCGGCACCGGTCAATGAAGGATTCTCCTCAACCAGTTGCAGTAATCTGGCGGTAGGCGCGTTGATCTCCATGAACCGCACCTGGTCCTCGCGATTGCGGTAAACCAGTAACCAGACCGGTTCCGGCAACGGCGTATCTGGCTGATAATCCGCGCAGATTTCATGCACGGGAAAATGATAGGTCAGCACCGCATGGAGCGGACTGAGTTGTGGAATGGCGCGTAGCAAGTCCCCTTCTGGATGAAAACCGGCGTCTGGAAACGACTCGGTGGACGCGTCCAGCACCAACTCCATCCATTCATAATGGGCAAGCTCGAGAAGAAACGGTGGATCACCCGCTTCAAGCCCCTCCCCCGTGGCCAGATAGCTGACAAACTCCTGAGGGATCTCAAGAAAATAAGGGCTTTGGCAGGCATGGTGCTCAAAGAAGCCCCGCACCAGCCGCTGCCATCGGTCGGCACTCAACAAGGAGAAAAGAACAGGAAAGCCCTGTTCGATAAAGCCATTCACATTGTTGAAAAACAGATTACGGTAGATGTCCAGGCGGCGCTCTTCAATGCCATCCGGAGCGGGCCGGGTTTCAGGGTTGCGTAAATGACCAGCGAAAGCGCGTTGCAAGCGCTGAAAGTCCGCATCGCTCATCCCAGTTTACGCTCCCTGGCAGAATACTGTTTCTGGTGACGGCCAATCTGTCTTAATTCAGCGAACAGCTCGTCTTCGCCGGGAAAGTTGAAGTCACGTTCCAGTAAGGTGGGCAGTACACCAAACTCGCTGTAGGCATGCTGCAAAAGCCCCCAGACAGGATCAATGACCGCCGCACCATGGGTATCCACCTTGAGATCCTCGGCCTCATCAAAGTGCCCGGCGATATGCACATAGCAGATGCGCTCACCAGGCAAGGCACTGATGAATGCCTTGGGATCATAACCGTGGTTAATGCTGTTTACGTAAGCGTTGTTGACGTCCAGCAGTAACTCGCAGTCTGCCTCCTGGAGCACCGCATTGACGAAATCAATCTCCGACATTTCGGCACCGGGCGCGGCATAGTAACTGACATGCTCGATACCGATAGGTTGTTCAAGAAAATCCTGTACCTGGCGAACCCTGTCGGCCACATAGTGCACGGCCTCTTCAGTAAACGGGATCGGCATCAGGTCATAGAGATGGCCATGGTCACTGCAGTAACTCAGGTGTTCGGTGTAGCGGCGGATATCATGCTCGCGCAGAAACCGCTTGATGTCAGCCAGCAACTCGAAATCAAGCGGTTCAGGCCCGCCCAATGAAAGGCTTAGACCATGGGTGACAAACGGGAATCGCTCCGTGAATTTCCGGAATTCCCTGCCCAGGCGTCCGCCCATGGGAATCCAGTTTTCAGGGGCGACTTCCATGAAATCAAATGGCGGTGATTCGGCATGGGAAAGCGGGCCCATCAGGGCCCGCCGAAGACCCAGGCCCACGCCGGACACTGGTGTCTTGTGGTTCATGACAGGCCGGCCTTATGCGCTACCGCACTTGCCTTCGCCACATTTGCCTTCACCACCCTTGTCTTCACCGCATTTACCTTCGCCGCCTTTCTCACCGCAGCTACCTTCACCTTTCTTGTCACCGCATTTGCCTTCCCCACACTTGCCTTCAGCGTGGTCTCCAGCCAGCTGATAACCGGCTTTCAGGTCAGAAACAGCGAACGGGTTTTCAGCGGCACTGGCGGTTACCGGGGCTGCCATGGCAGTGGCAACAACGGCAGCGCCTACGGTGGCGGCGAGAGGGTTCAGTTTGGTCTGCTTAGCCATGTTGTGTCTCCATACGTCATTATTTGGGTGTCCGAAACCGTTGGCCCAAAAGGACAACAGTTCAGGCAACCACGTTTTTTTCGTAGCGCCTTGTTCAGACAATATAGAGATGCGGCTGTGAGGTAAACGTTACGAGAAAGATGAGAAAAAGTTGAGTCAGACGTCGGATGTGACGATACCTGCTGGTTACAGGCCGTCAATCATCCGGCGTCAGGCATCAAGCGTTATTACTTGATGCGCTTAACGATCACGCTACCAATGGAATAACCCGCACCAAAGGAACAGATGACGCCATTGCTGCCAGCTGGCAGATCGCTGTTGTTCTTGTGGAAGGCGATAATAGAGCCTGCGGAGCTGGTATTGGCGTAATCATCCAGGATCACCGGAGCCTCTTCACGGCTTGCCTGGCGGCCCAGAACACGCTTGGAAATCAGCTCATTCATGCTCAGATTTGCCTGATGTAGCCACATGCGACTGAGCGCTTCTACCGGAATTTCGTTATCGGCCAGGTGTGAGCTGATCTGCTCGGCCACCATGGGGCAGACTTCCTTGAATACCTTGCGGCCCTCCTGGCGGAACAGCTTGTCACGGGCACCAACACCACTTTCGTCACAGCGATTCAAGAAACCGAAGTTGTTGCGAATATTGTTGGAGAATTTGGTCTGAAGACGGGTACCCAGCACTTCCCACTGGTTATCGGACGTGGCGTCGTCCTGGCGTTCCAGAATCACTGCGGTGGCCACATCGCCGAAGATGAAGTGGCAATCCCGGTCTTGCCAGGCCAGGTGGGCCGAGCAAATCTCCGGATTCACCATCAACACCCGCCGGGCGCTGCCGTTGCGGATCGCATCAACGCCGGCCTGAATGCCAAAAGTGGCACTGGAACAGGCCACGTTCATGTCATAGCCCCAACCGTGCTCCATACCCAGTGCGGCCTGCACTTCCACCGCCATGGCCGGATACGGACGCTGCATGTTGGAACAGGCCACCAGCACCGCGTCCAGGTCGTTGGCCGTGAGATTGGCATTCTCCAGGGCCTGTTTGGCTGCCTTGACGGCAATCTCGGCCTGGATCGACACTTCGTCATCCCCTCGCTCCGGAATGGACGGAGCCAGGCGGGCCGGGTCCAGCACCCCGGATTTGTTAATCACATAACGCTGCTTGATACCGGACGCTTTCTCGATAAAGGCAGAATTGGACGCCTCCAGGGCCGTTACCTCACCGGCCGCAATGGCATCGGCGTTATCGGCGTTGAATTGCTCCACATACTGATTGAAAGACGCTACCAGCTCATCATTGGTTATGGTCTGTTCCGGGTTCCACAGCCCGGTGCCGGAAATCACGACAGAATAGGTCACAAGCGAGTCCTCGCACTCGATTTGGCAGGCAATGCCAGCCTAAAAAAGGTCAATGGAGCGATTATCCGGATTCGGGGCCGTGGGCGCAAAGGGCGTATCCGCCTTTTCCCTGCCTGATCAGGTCAACAGCTCTCCCATTGTTTGTTCAGCCGCTTGGCAGAAACCTGTACTTTCGTACCCAGTTGCTGGGCAAACAGGCTCACCCGGTACTCCTGCAGCATCCAGAAAAAGGTCTGCAGTGCCTCTGGCTGCTGCCACAGCGGCAGACCTGCTGCCCGTGTCGCATACTGTTTGTCGTAGGCTTCCAGCTCGGCGGTGAGGGTGCGGTCCTTGCCGATTTGTCCGCCGAGCTTGTCCAGACGGTTCTCAATGGCTGCCAGATATCGTGGGTACTCCTGCAACCACGGCCAGGGCATTTGCAGCAGGAAATCTTCACAAAAAAGTACAGAAAACTGCTGCTTGAGATCCCGATGGGCATGGGCCCAGGCCAGCGGGAAGTTCTTCTCCAGCTTGCCCATCAGTTGGCGATAGAGGTTGAACCAGTCCGCTACCTGTTTCAGTTGCGTGCTGGCCCAGGGCACAAAATCACCCCGATGGGCGTCCAGCCGCGTCTTGAAAGCCGCGGCATCCCGAACCGGCTGCGCCAATTCAAAGTGCTCAGCCAGCAGCCGCAACAGGGTGTAGTCCAGGGCATGCCGGGCCATGGCGCCCTTTTCACTCTTCAACTTCTGAAAGCCGGGCATCTGCGAGGCCAGTTTGCGCAGATCCCGCAGCTGTACCGACAAATTGAAGGCCAGCAACCGCGCCGAACCCCAGCGGTGCAGCCAAGCCGCTTCCCCGGCTTCATCCTTGTAAACCAGAGTGACCCGGTCACCATTGTCCTGCAGGGCCGGATAGCGACGCAGGCGCATGCCGCCGATATCATGCTCATCAGTTTCCGGCAGGGAGCCGAACACCCATTCCTGCCCCTCGATGATCTCCGCGGGTGCTTCAGGTTCCGGCATCTCTGCCTGCACACCGGCCAGACGCTCCTTCACCTCAACCAGGCTGCGCGCCTGGGCAAGCACTTTCGGCTTGCCATCCAGCCGCTCCACCACGCGGATATTCATGCGCAGGTGATCGGGCAGCTCGCCGTCCTGCCATTCCTCCCTTTCGATACGCACACCGGTCATACGCTGCAGCTCCCGGGTCATGGCCGGCAACAGGGGCTCATCCGGAGACAGGGTATCGAGCAAGGCAGCAACATAATCCGGCACCGGCACGAAGTGGCGACGACGGGCCTTGGGCAAGGCCCGAATCAGGGCTTCCAGTTTCTCCTTGAGCAGCCCCGGCACCAGCCAGTCCAGACGCGGCTCCGGCACCTGATTGAGTACCGCCAGCGGCACCAGAAGTGATACCCCGTCACGGTCTCCGGTGGGGTCGAAACTGTATTCCAGCGGCAGCGTCAGATCACCCAGCCGCAGGGTATCCGGGAACTGCCCCCCGGCCACATCCGGGCTGCGCGAGAGCAGAAAATCCTTGTCCATGAACAGGGACTGCTGCTGTTCCTTACCTGCTTTCCTGTTGTACCAGCTCATCAGGCCGGCCACCGTGTTCAGGTCTTCAGGCAGTCTTTCCTCGTAGAATGCCACCTGGGCTTCCTCATCCACCAGGATGTCGCGGCGGCGCAGCTTGTGCTCCATGGCCTCCAGCGACTGATACAGTTCGCGGTTGGCTTTTACAAAAGGAGGCTCTCGGTTGAGCTGCCCCATGACCAGGCCCTCACGAATCATCAGTTCACGGGATTCCTGTGGATTGATGGGGCCATAGTTGACCCGCCGGCCACTGGCAAGAATAAGACCAAACAGGTTGACCTGTTCCTTGGCCATGGCACAGCCACGTTTCTTTGACCAGTGCGGCTCGAAATACTGTCGCTTGATCAGGTGCCCCGCGGCGGCTTCGACCCACTCAGGCTCCACTTTTGCCACCGTGCGGGCAAACAACCGACTGGTTTCAACCTGTTCAGCCGCCATCAGCCAGCGCGCCTTGGTCTTCGACAGGCTGGAGCCTGGCCAGACCAGGGGCTTGCGGTTTCGTGTTGAGAGCCACTCGCCCTCCTCCGTCCGCTGCATCACATTGGTCACCAGCCCGGTGAGCAGACACTGATGCAGGGGGGCAAAATTGCCTTCTGCCACACCTTCAGCATTGGCGGCAGGTTTGTTGAGTGCCCAGCCCTGCTCCTTGCACAACAGCAGCAACTGACGGTGAGTATCCCGCCATTCGCGCATCCGGGTAGGCGACAGGAACGTTTTCTTCAAGCGTTTTTCATACTGGTTACGGCTTAGCGCCTCGCGCTGTTGCTCGGCCCATTGCCACAGTTTGACAAAAAACAGGAAGTCCGATTGCTTGTCGGTGAAGGGTTGATGTGCCTGATCTGCCTGTTGCTGCTTGTCATGGGGACGTTCGCGCGGGTCCTGTGCGGCCAGTGCAGAGACCACAATCAGGGTTTCGTGGAGCACATTGCGTTCCGCCGCGGCCACCAGCATCCGGCCCAGGGTGGGATCCAGCGGGAAACGCGCCAGCTGCCGCCCCATGGCCGTCAACGTCTGCTTCTCGGTGAGCGCGCCCAGTTCGTCCAGCAAGCGGTAGCCGTCTCGTATCAGGCGACCGTCCGGTGGCTCGATAAAGGGAAAGTCTTCCACCTTGCCAAGACGCAGGTCCGCCATTTGCAGAATCACCGCGGCCAGATTGGTGCGCTGGATTTCAGGGTCGGTGAATTCGGATCGATTGATGAAATCGTCTTCATCGTAAAGCCGGTAACAGATCCCCGGCATGATCCGTCCGCTTCGCCCGGCCCGCTGGTTGGCGCTGGCTTGACTCACTGGCTCCACCGGCAACCGCTGCACCTTGGAGTGAACACTGTAGCGACTGATGCGGGCGGTGCCGGCGTCGATCACGTAGCGAATACCCGGAACGGTCAGGGACGTTTCTGCCACATTGGTACTCAGCACTACGCGACGACCACGATGGGGGGAGAAAATACGATGTTGCTCTGCCTGACTCAGTCGTGCGTAGAGAGGAAGAATTTCCGTATCCCTCAGATCGCAATGCTTGAGATGATGATGGACATCGCGGATGTCACGCTCACCGGCAAGAAACACCAATACATCCCGTGCTGCAGGCAGCCCCTGTTGCCGTTCATCACGCTGAATCTCGCGCAGTACATCTTCAATCTGACGGGACAATTCCTGCCCTTCAACAGGCGGCCGATAACGCATCTCCACCGGATAGGTACGCCCTGAGACTTCCAGCACCGGAGCCCCGTTGAAGTGTTCGGCAAAACGCTCATGGTCGATGGTGGCCGAGGTGATAATCACCTTCAGATCCGGGCGTCGCGGCAGCAACTGTTTAAGATAGCCGAGCAGAAAGTCGATGTTGAGACTGCGCTCATGGGCCTCATCGATGATCAGGGTGTCGTAATGATTGAGAAAACGGTCCTGCTGGATTTCATTGAGCAACATGCCATCGGTGAGCACCTTGATCAGAGAAGTGTCGCTCACCTGCTCGGCGAAACGCACCTTGAAGCCCACGGTACTGCCCAGCGGACTATGCAGCTCCTCTGCCACCCGACTGGCCACCGCGCGAGCGGCAAGACGACGGGGCTGGGTATGCCCGATGGTGCCTTCGATACCCCGCCCCAGCTCCAGGCAGATCTTCGGCAGCTGGGTGGTCTTTCCCGACCCCGTTTCCCCGGCAATCACCACCACCTGATGATCACGGATAGCAGTCTTGATCTCCTCCCGGCTGGCCACCACAGGCAGATCCGGCCATTCCAGCGAGGGCACGGATGCCAGCCGCTGTTCGCGATTGGCGATGGACGCGGCCATGGCAGTGGCCACCTTGTCCACCGCACCCTGGCTACGCTTTTCCTCAGGCAACCGCGCCAGGCCGTCGACGCGTTTCTTCAAACGAAAGCGATCCGCCTGGCGGACGTTTTTTAACTGGTTGTATAAAGACTTCAGCGGCATGAGTGAACAGTGAATAGTTAACAGTTAACAGCGCGCGAGCACGCCATGTTGAAAACGCACGGCAGAGCCCGCGAATGTAGCTTTTGATTTTGCTGTTCACTATTCACTGTTAACTGTTCACTTTTCACTAACATGCAGCCACGCCTTCCCTTTCTCGGTCAGCCCGCCCTTGGCGATGGTCAGGTACGCGGTGCTGGGTTCACTGGGGGCCACCTTGACCTTGAAGGTCATTAGCTCATCGCGACGGAAGGCGTGAAGCTCCACGGTCTCACCGGGCAGGAAATTGGCCAGCTGGTTATCCAGGTTGGCGACGGTCGCCTGCAGGCCATCCACCGCAATGATGATGTCCCCTGCAGACAGACCTGCAGCCATGGCGGCGCCTTGCTCGAAGGCCACAGCGATCTTCGCCCCCATCGGATCAGCAACGACCCGTACGCCCAGATTGGGAATGCCATCCTTGCCGGGTTTGCCACCATTGTCAGCATGGCCGGCGGCGCTACGCCAATTCAGTTCAACACCTCGCTCGGCCAGCAGCTCGGCCAGCGGCAGGTCTTCGGTGCTGTACAGTGCCTGATTGAAAAACTCTGAAAGGTCACAACCGGCAATCTCCTCAGCAATGGGCTGGATGCCCTGCTCCGGCACGCCTTCACCGGTTTCTCCGTAGCGCGCCCATAGTACGCGCATCAGATCATCCAGGGATTTCTGCTCAGCGGTGAGATTGCGCAGGGTCAAATCCAGTGCCAGGGCAACCAGAGACCCCTTGGTGTAATAGCTGACTATGCCGTTGGGAGCATTCTCATCCTGCTTGTAAAAGCGGGTCCATGCATCAAAGCTGGATTCGGTCACGGTCTGCTTGTGACGCCCCTGGCCACGGTAAACACGAGTCAGGGTCTGGCCAAGCAGTTCCAGATAGCTTTGCGGTTTAATCAGCCCGGTGCGGGTCAGGGACAGGTCGTCGTAGTAGCTGGTAATCCCCTCAAAGGCCCACAGCAGCTCGGTGTGCACTTCCTGACTCAGATCAAAAGGGGTGAAGGCTGCCGGCTTGATACGTTTCACATTCCAGGTATGAAAGTATTCATGGCTGCACAGCCCCAGATAATTGCGGTACCCGTCGCGCACTTTTTGCAGGTCATCCGTGCGCTTGGGCAAGTCATCGCGGGCGCACATCAGACTGGTGGAGTTACGGTGTTCAAGCCCCCCGTAACCATTGCCGGTCACCAGTGTCATGAACACATAGCGGTCCATAGGTGCCGGTTCGCCGAACATACGAATATGGTGTTCACAGATGGGTTTCAGATCACGACAAAGCCGGGCCATGTCGGTGTGATGACGGCCAGACAAAACCACCCAGTGAGGCACCCCGCAGGCTTCAAACTGGGCATAGTCAAACGGCCCCATTTCCACCGGGTGATCAATCAGCGCATCGTAATTGTCCGCACGGAAACGCCCAAACGCCAGATCGGACCCGGACAATCGCGTCAGCCCCGTGGCCACACGCCAGTCTTCATAGGCGCGCCCCTGTGGTGCCTCGATCTCCACCTCACAGGGAAGATCTTCATGCCCCATAGGCGCAAGAAAAACACAGGTGCCGTTAAAGTAGCCATGGGTGGTATCCAGATGAGCGCCACGCACGGAAAGGTCCCATGCATAGACCTGGTACTGAATATGTACCGGTCCATCACAGGGAGGCAGCTGCCAGGTCTGCTTGTCAATTTTGGCCACGGCCAGACTCTCGCCATGGCTGTCGGCTTCGATATGCACCAGATGCCGGGCAAAATCACGGATCATGTAGCTGCCCGGAATCCAGGCCGGCATGGAAAACGCCTGCCCCTCCGGAGTCGGGTTCGCCACGGTCAGACTGACTTCAAACAGGTGTGCTTCGGGACGCAAGGGGCGAATCCGGTATTCAATCATGAGGGCTCCAGACAGCGTAACAAGAAAGACAAAACCAAAAACGGGGGCCTCAGCCCCCGCAGTATCATGGCAAATCAGGGATCAGATCATGTCGTCCTTGGCCATGCGACTAACCACAGCATCGGCGACACCCGCCGTGCCGGCTTCGATGTCTGCCGGATTCACCGTGGTGGACTTGGCCGACCATAGTATCGCTTCGGGCTGCAGACGGTACAGGTTGGATTCCAGGAAAAACTTCTTGTCGTTGCTGAAGTAACCCGGTTCATAAACCGCGTTCTGGCGTACGTAGTAGGTCTGCCCCATGGCCCCCTGCACGGCGATATCAGGGGCATAGTTCATGCCGCCCTGGGTGTAATGCATTTCCTCTTTCACATCCACCAGGGTAATCACCAGTGCCGCCTCATAGCCACGGCTGGCGATATCGGCGGCCATTTCACTTCGCGCCTTGCCTTCACCATAATTTTCGCCCAACACCGGCAGTGACGGTGAGGCCTCCACCTTGCGCTCCTGCAAGGCACTGACCACGCGCGTTTCCAGGGCATTGCGAATGCTCTTGTCATTCACCAGTGCGATGACCATTATCTTGTTCACATGATCACCCGGGGCATGCCCCTTCACTCGTGAAGAGCTGGTAACATCCGTATTATGGTTGCTGGCACAGGCGCTCAGCATGAATAGTGCTGCCAGGGCCGTCAGGATTACCTTTATTCTTGCTATCATTGCTCATCCTCTTGAACACAGCTTGCATCGGCGAACGCAGGACGCGATACCGCCGGGAGACCATTATGACCGAAGAACGCCTCCATCTCACCACCGATGACCAGCATAGCGTGGGCGTCCATTACTGGGCAGCGCCAGAACAGGACAGCCGTGGTGTGCTGGTCTGGCTGCACGGCATGGCCGAGCATGGGGGGCGCTATGCTGCTCTGGCCGAGCATCTGAACGGTCTGGGATGGCATCTCTACTGTCCCGATCACCGCGGCCACGGCACCAGTATTGATGATCAGGCACCTCAGGGGCATTTTGGCGATGCCGACGGGTGGCAACGGGTGCAGGCTGACACCCACGCCGTACTTGCCTGGGTGAAGGATCGCCACCCGCAACTGCCCTGCGTGCTGGGTGGCCACAGCATGGGCTCTTTCATCGCCCTTGGCACCGCACAATGTGCAGGAGGCAGTCTGGATGGCCTGATCCTGTGTGGCAGTGACTACCACCCGGGCTCCTACTACCGGATGATGCAGCTTCCTGTTGGCATGGTGCGGATGAAAAACGGCAAACGGGGCACCAGTGGACTGCTGCGCAAGATGACCTTTGGCGCATGGGCCAAACAGGTACCCGACCCGGCCACCGATTTTGACTGGCTCAGCACCGACCCTGAACAAGTAAAGCAGTACATAGATGATCCGCTGTGCGGCTTCGACTGCACCACCGAGACCTGGTTTCAGTTGATTCAGGGCTTACGTCAGGTGCACAGCGTTACGCAGCTGTCTGAATTACCGGAAACACTCCCGGTCCTGCTGGTTGGCGGGGAATCCGATCCCATGAGCAACATGGGCAAGGGAATGATGGCGCTGGAAAGTGTACTTCATGCCATGGAGCAGCCTGTGGAAGCGCATTTTTGGCCAGACGGACGTCATGAAATCCTCAATGACCAATGCCGTGATGAAGTACAGAAGGTGATATCCAGCTGGCTTGGCAAGCGGCTTGCCTGAGCCGGAACACAATCACGGGCGGGAGGGGCATGCCCCTCCCACCCCTGTCGATGACACTTACTTGAAAAGGTTGTCGCGGATATCTTTCAGACCGGCTTTGGTGCTTTCCCAGGTCTTTTCCGCGTTGGCTTTCACTTCTTCCCAGTGAGCATTGCTTTCGTTGCGGGCACTTTCCAGCTGGGCTTTCAGCTCCGCCTGATGCTCTTTCAATTCCAGTTTACGGCGCTCCCATTCGTGACGAGCCCGCTCTCCAGCCTGTTCAGCCTTGATCTGGTATTGCTCGAAATCGTTGTCCAGTTCGTCCAGCATTCCTTTAAGACGCTCAATAAGCTGCTTGCGATCCATTTCATGCTCCTTTTCAGTTTAGGACACCCCTAGACGTGAGGGCCTCAAGCGCAAATTCCACCACAGGAATGTAAAACCTCCGTTAAACCGGAAAGCACCTATATCACTCTCATCACAAGCGCTATCTCAGGAGCTTTCCCCCAGCGCTTCCACATAGCCCAGATAACGATTCTTGATTTCCCGAACGTACTTCACCGGTTCTGAGCCACGGACGTAGCCATAACGTGCCTGCCGCGCATATTGGGGCTTGGCCAACAGCAACATGGCTTCCTCCACATTACCGAACCACTTGTCCGGATCCTTGCCAATACGCTGAGCCAGGCGCCGTGCATCTTCCACGTGACCATGGCCGGCATTGTAGGCCGCCAGGGTGAAATACAGTTTCTCGGCCAGATCAAGTCGCGCAGGGAAACGCTGCTCCAGCCAATCCATGTAGGCCAACCCCGCCTCCACACCATTCTGGGGATTGGTCAGATTACTGTAACCAAATTGCCGCCCGGTGCGCGGCATTACCTGCAGCAACCCCTGAGCACCGGCAAAAGAGCGGGCATTGGGGTTGAATCGACTCTCCTGGTACATCTGCGACGTAATCAGACGCCAGTCGAGCCCGTATTTAAGGGATTCATCCTTTACCAGCCCATCGTACGGCGAGATTGCCTTGCCTGCGGTTACCCGGTATTCCACATGGGTGGCAATGGTTTTCTTTTCCTTGAAGTAGCGGTTAAACGTCACGTTATAGAACAAGCCGCGGTACTGGCGGGAAATATAGTTGTCCAACTGCTCCTTGAGAGTGCCCTGCTCTGGCCGGAGTCCCCAGGCAATTTCCTTGGCCGGTTCATACTGATACAGCACGGCAATATCATCTCGGTAAGTGGATTCCATCGCCGCCAGATGGCTGTCTGCCATGGTCAGATCGTAGATGCCGTGGGCCACCGCATCGATCAGCTGTTCGGTGGTCACTCCGTCAACCTGAACGATGTCGAATTCCAGCCCGCCACGCTTGAGGTCCTGAAGCGTCTCCAGAAAGGCGCTGTCCGGCCCCACCGCCACGGAACGGCCCGCCAGATCATCCAGACTTGTAAACGGGGACTCATCGGCGCGGCCGATTAGCTGCTCGTTGATTTCCAGATATCGCTTGCTGAACATCCAGCCCAGCTTCTCCCGCTCATCCGTGCGGGTCATGGAAGCCGCAATCACGTCTCCCTCGCCACTGTTCAACGCAGCAAACATGGCGGTGGGCGACTCTTCCACCCGTACGCTCACGCGCAGGTGGTGCTGTTTGGCAAAGTGGCGAATAAGGTCGTAATCGAAGCCCATCAGCTCGCCCCGCCACATGAAATAGCTGGCCGGGTTGTTGGAGGTAATCACTCGCAGGACGCCGCTTTCCTTGATCGCCGCCCAGTCCCTCAACTCGGGATCATCCACCGAGGTAATCACCCGCTCGCTGGTGATGTATTGATTGATCCTGTCCAGCAGTTCGCTACTGTTCTTGCGCACCGCCCACGCGATGCGGCGCTTGCGGTTCACCACCGGCCCGGCAACAACAGGACTGTCCGCATCATTGGGATCCAACAGGATGCTCAGCATGTTGCTGTCGATGATGGTGGCTTTCAGCTCCCCCATCGCCACTGCCTGCACCAGTTCCTCGTCGGAGAGGTCGTCATGCAGCACCTCCACACTCACATGCTCGTGACGGCGCGCCAATTTTTCTGCGGTTTCCAGATAAGCGGTTCCCTCCGGTACGGAAATGACCAGCGTCTCCATTTCCGACAATGGGGTGTCTGCCAGCGCAGCAGGCAACACCAGCTTCTCCTGGACGGAATTTACCGGTGTGGAAAAAGACAAATTCTTTCTGCGGGCAGCCGTTACCGAATAGTTGGTAACGATGATATCGGCGCTGCCGGCATTGAGCAGATCATCCAGCTCACCAAAATCATCCGCATACACCCAGCGCGGCTCCATATCCAGGGAACGCACAAAGGCTTCCGCCTGTACTTGATAATCCACCCTGGGAATCCCGTCCCGAGGCAATCCGGAAGGCTCATCGAAGCGGGGGGCCAACAGGCGGATGTAGCCTCGCTCGCGCAGATCAGACAGATCCCCCGTTTCTTCATAGTTTTCGAACGTACTGACGGCCTCGCCGACCTCCGGCACTGCGTCACCACTGTTGGAGTCACAGCCCACCATCAGGGCCAAACAGAACATCAGCCAGACAGTCGCTACAGATCGCATAACATTCCCCAGTCTTATGCCTTATCGCTTGAGCCTAAGGTACCCACATCCCCCCTGTATACTCAAATCCGACGAAAGTACCCGGACTCCTTTATCGACTCCACACCCTCTCTCCGCCTTACTTTATAGAGCAAGGGAATCGGACAGCGGGATCGTGGGGATTACCGGTTCACGGGCTTGAAAAGGCTTCATCGTGCAGTTGCGGGGGAAGCCCGATTCGAGACCATGATCAAAAAGCTTATTCACCACAGATAAAACGAAGTTCGCAGAGAAAATGACTCCCCACCCCTCAGTACTCTCTGTGTCCTGTGTGATCATTCTGTCTTTAGATAAGTTGGCAATCGCGCCGCGAGCGACGCTCCTACGGGAAAACCTCGGTAGCAGCAACTTCCCGGCAAGCCGCGATGAACCCAAAAAAAGGGGCCCGAAGGCCCCTTTTTCGCTACCACTGATCAAGCATCAGGGCGTACCGGCACACACTTCATGTACACGGAACGTCTTGTTCGCGTTCAGAAGACCACCATACCGCAACTCGATGGCGTCGAAATCTACACCCGGATCCGGTGCTGAGATAAAGCGCTGATCAGAGTTGGCGCCGAGACCCAACAGGTCCAGATCCAGCAGACCACCGCCCACAGTGGCGCTCTCCACTTCGGTTCCATCGTCATAGTAACGAACGGTGATGAAGTTACCCAGCAGCTCCAGGTTCAGCAACGCCGAGGTGGGATCACTCACCACAAAGCCGACAACATCAGCAGTGAAATCATTTGCGGGAACAGTGGCTTCCACACCAACGCTCGTGAAACCAGCAAGCAAACCCACACCAATATTCATGGATGCAAAGGTCGCATTGTTACCATCAATAATGTTGGCTTGATCAGTGACACTACAACCAAGGCACAGTCCAGAAGGCGAACCAAATGCAGTGTAGTCAGTGTTACCGATGGACTGGTAAGTGGAGGTGGCGGAACACGTAAAGCCATCGTCATCACACACATCACCCTTGCCATCGCCATCGCCGTCTGCCTGGTCGTGGTTCGCAATCAGCGGGCAGTTGTCGGTGGCATCCGGCACGCCGTCACCGTCAGTGTCAGTGGGATCGCCACCGCCGCCACCGTCACACACATCACCAATACCGTTACCGTCGCTGTCAGCTTGATCTGCATTGGCAACCAGCGGGCAGTTGTCGGTGTCGTTATCCACGCCATCGCCATCGCGGTCGTCGTCACACACATCCCCGATGCCGTCCAGGTCCTGGTCAGCCTGATCCGTGTTGGGCAGGTTCATACAGTTGTCGTTCGGGTCAAGAATGGTGTCACCGTCACGGTCATCTTCGCAGGCATCACCAATACCGTCGGTATCGGTATCTGCTTGATCCGCGTTAGCGGTGTAGACACAGTTATCATTCGTGTTGTCAACGCCATCGCCATCGGCGTCGTCATCACAGACATCGCCAATACCATCGCCGTCCACATCACCCTGCTCCGGGTTGAAGGTAGTCGGACAGTTGTCTACACCGTCATCGATGCCGTCTTTGTCCTGGTCATTGTCCATGTCACAGGCGTCGCCGATGCCATCACCGTCAGTGTCTTCCTGATTCGGGTTGGCCACCAGCGGACAGTTATCGGTGGGGTTGTCTTCGCCATCGCCGTCACGGTCATCGTCGCAGACGTCACCGACACCATCACCATCCTGGTCTTCCTGCATGGCATTGGCATTCAGCGGGCAGTTATCCACGTTGTCCGGGATCCCGTCACCGTCTGTATCCAAAGAGCGGGTGTTGGGATTGTTGTTACCGTTACCACCACTGCTGCCGTCGCCTTCGGCTTCACAACCGCTCAGCACCAGCGCCAGGGAGGCAGCCATCAGTATTGAAAATAAAGCTCTCATTGCACTATTCATGATCTGTCTCCTTATTCGCTGACGCGGAATTCAACACGACGGTTCATTGCGCGACCGGATGCTGTTTCATTGCTGGCAACCGGATCCACTTCGCCATATCCACGGGACGTCAGACGATCACCGGAAACACCTTTTTCAATCAGGTATTCACGGACGGAATTGGCACGTTTATCAGACAACGTTTCGTTGTATTCGGCGGAACCGCTGCTGTCGGTATGGCCGGCAATTTCCACGTTGAAATCCGTTTGGGACAGCAGAGATTGGGCCAGTTTGTCCAGGGTCGGACGAGATGTAGCGGTAATCTTCGCTGAGTTCAGCTCAAAGCCAATATTGTTAAAGGAAATGGTCTGATTCTTGAGAAGACAGCCCTGACCATCCACCTTGCCTCCGGCAAGCGTATTTGGGCACTTGTCGCGGCTGTCCGGAATGCCGTCATTATCGCTGTCGGCTTCAGCAACCACTTTCTCGACCACTTTTTCCACTTCACGGGTCTCGTAGACAATCTTTTCTACTTCCACAGTGCGTGTGACGCCCAGCGGAATTTCCAGACCCAAAGAAACACGCCAGTCATTGAAACCACCTTCGCCATCGGAAGCGGTACCTGACACGCCGTCGAAATCGTCATACATGTAACGGCCTTCCACGCGCAGCTTGAGGCCATTATCGAAGAGCGGACCCGTGACTGCGCCCAACCCCACATTGGCGTGCAGGTTGATCCCGTCGTCATCATCGGGCACCACGTCTTCGTAGATGCCGCCGATTTGGGCCAGTACAAAAGGCGTAAACCCTTCGCGATCACCAAACGCGTAGGCCAGACCTGTGCTCACGGAGTACTGGTAAAAATCCGTGGCTCCCTCGATACCGGAATCCAGGCCGAAGGCATTGCCTTCCGTTTCCCACCACACATGATCAGAAAGCTGGCGGCCGTAAATCAGACCACCACCCAAACCATTACGGGCAAGATCCCGGTCCTCGTCGAGAATCAGGTAATGAAGCATCGGTGCCAGATATTGGCGAGTCGGTTCAGCATTGTCCTCAGCGGCCATGGCATTCGATGCCAACATGACACTGGCGGCCAATGTGCTGATGCGCATGCATCCTTTCATGACTACCCCCCTTGGGTATGAATGAACAGTGCAATCATTAGAATAGGAGGCAGGGGCAAAAAAAATTGAATTACGGTGGCTTTGCGTTACTTAAATGTTGTGACGGAGTTCAAACTTTGCTTTTAGGTAAGCATCTTGTGAATTTCCGTTACACGCCGCAACGTCACGCATCCTGCGGTCAGCTTCCCCTACGTTATCCAAAGGCATAGCTGAGCTTTTCCCTTTCCCTGTCAGATCCAAGATACCCCGATACCGGACTCCCGAGCCCACCGATAGGCGTTAATTTGCACTCGCCTGTCGGAGGGGGCTGCCTTTTTTACTGACCCGCCACTTTGCTAATCCCATGCTGAACAGGATGTGACACCCGCATGGCGCTGCTACACTGCATATCTCTGAAGACGGAGATCTGCCATGCGCTCACTATTGATTGTGCTGTTGCCCACCCTGCTGCTAGCAGGTTGCGCCAGCACCACGGAAGTCACGACCCGCTTCACCAGCGAAGAGAGCTTCCCCGCCACCGATCGCATGCTGTTGGTGGCCCACACCCCGGAAGGTGGCGTCCGGGAAACCTGGGAACTGACCTGCAGGGATATATTTTCATCCGATTCGTTGACCATTTTGCTCAGCCATCAAGAATTACCGTTATGGTATGAAGGCGGAAAACAACGCATTCTCGACTGGGCGCAGAACACCGGCGTAGACCGGGTTCTGGTCGTGGAACTGACCCATTTACTGATTGATGCTGCCGAGCCACCGCAACCGGTAAATCAGCTCAACGCCATGAATCAGCCGCCCGGCAGCCCGCCTCCCACCTGGGAGATGGGGATTGGCGGCGATCTGAAGCAGGCTGACGTTCCGGAAGCCCTTCGCCAGCATGGCGCCGAGCTGATCAATGCCCAGGGCAGCCCGATCTGGACCGGGGTGGCGACCACTCATGAAGCCAATAACATGGTCGCCATCGCCAAGAGTCAGTGCCAGGCCCTGCGCAAGACACTACGAGAACAGGGGTACCTGTAGCGCAGGCATGCCTTGCGTCCGGCTTGGGCGCAGCACCCGTTGCCGGTATCCGAACCAACACCTGACAACGGAAAACTCTCTATGACAGGCCCACTTCACGGACTGACTTTCATCGAGCTGGCCGGCATTGGCCCCGGCCCCTTCTGCGGCATGATGCTTGCCGACATGGGCGCCACCGTGATTCGCGTTGATCGCCCCGGTGGCAATCCCCACTCTGCCATCGGCCACACCGTCCTGTTTCGCAACCGCCAGAACCTGGCGCTGGACCTGAAGAAGCCGGAAGGCATCGAAACCGTCCTCAAGCTGTGCGAAACCGCCGACGGTATCTTCGAAGGCTTCCGCCCCGGTGTCACCGAGCGATTGGGCATTGGCCCGGAAGACTGCATGGCCCGTAATCCCAAACTGGTTTACGGTCGTATGACCGGTTGGGGCCAGACCGGCCCGCTGGCCCAGGCCGCCGGCCACGACATGAACTACATCTCTCTGTCTGGTGCCTTGCATGCCATGGGCCGCGCCGGCGAAAAGCCAGCCATTCCCCTGAACTTGGTAGGCGACTTTGGTGGCGGCGGCATGATGCTCGCCTTCGGCATGGTCTGCGCCGCGCTGGAAGCTCAACGCTCCGGCGAAGGCCAGGAGGTCGACACCTCCATGGTAGAAGGTTCCGCGGCGCTGATGGCCATGTTCTATGGTCTCAAGTCCCAGGGGTTGTTTACCGACCAACGCGGCACCCACATGCTGGATTCCGGTGCCCACTTCTATGAGGTGTATGAAACCGCCGATGGGAAATACGTCTCTATTGGCAGTATCGAACCCCAGTTCTATGCCGAACTGTGCCGCATTGCCGAGCTGCCGGCAGAAGACTTCGGCCACCAGATGAACCCGCCCAAATGGCCGGAAATGAAACAAAAGCTGGCTGACGTCATCAAACGGAAGACCCGTGACCAGTGGTGCGAGCTGATGGAAGGCACCGATGTGTGCTTTGCGCCGGTGCTGAGCATTGAAGAAGCCCCTTCGCACCCTCATAACGTAGCCAGAGAGTCTTTTGTCACCGTGAATGGCGGCGTCCAGCCTGCGCCCACACCGCGCTTTTCCCGAACTGGCAGTGGTGAGGTCAAGCCGGCCAGCACCGCCGGCGCCGACAGCACCGCTGTGCTGCGTACTGCCGGTTTCAGTGACGAGGCCATCGACAAACTGATCGCCAGTGGGGCGATAAAACAGGACTGACCGTTCTGCCCCCCTCTACTGGCTCGCCCCGGTTCGCCGGGGCATCCCCTATCTCGGAAGGAGGCAACATGACAGCGGTTATCCCCGGCACCACCCTCGCCATTCACCCTGAACGCTTCCCCGATGCCGCCATCGACTTGCCTGCCAACGGCCTGCAGAAAGCCGTGTTGGGCGGGGGCTGCTTCTGGTGTGTGGAGGCCGTGTACCAGAACCTGGAAGGGGTCCAGAGTGTGGTGTCCGGCTATACTGGTGGCGAGCCCGACAAGGCCAATTACGAGGCCGTCTGCACCGGTCAATCCGGCCATGCGGAAGTGGTGGAAATCGCCTATGACAGCAACCTGATTAGCTACGGCGACCTGCTCAAAGTGTTCTTCTCTGTGGCCCATGACCCCACCCAGAAAGACCGCCAGGGCAACGACCGCGGCCCGCAATATCGCTCTTCTATCTTTTATGCCAGTGAAGAGCAGAAAAGTGTGGCTGAAGCCTACATGCAGCAGCTGGAAAACGCGGGCGCCTTTACTGCTCCGATCGTGACCACCTTAGAACCCCTTGACGAATTCTTCCCGGGTGAGGACTACCATCAGAACTTCGCACGCCGGAATCCACAGCAAGGCTATATTCGCGTGGTGGCACAACCCAAAGTAGAAAAACTCATCCAATCCTTCCCGGACAAACTCAAAGGAGATGCCTGATGGCCACGTCTTCAAGCGGCTACGACCTGACCCCGCTGAGTGATGCCGAAAAACACAGCAATGCCGCCAACCTGACGGATGAAGAGCGGCGCATCCTGCTCAACCAGGGCACCGAGCCGCCCTTTTGTGGCGGGCTGCTGGATAACAAGGAAGACGGCGTCTATCACTGCAAGCTGTGTGACCTGCCCCTGTTCAGTTCGTCCAGCAAGTTCGAGTCCGGCACCGGCTGGCCCAGTTTTTATGAGCCGTTCGACAACGATCATATCCGCGAATTGCGCGATACCAGCCACGGCATGGTGCGGGTGGAAATCCGCTGTGCCCGCTGCGACGGCCATCTTGGCCACGTGTTCCCCGACGGCCCCGCGCCCACAGGCCTGCGCTACTGCCTCAATTCAGCCTCCATGAACTTCAAGGCCTGAACATCGCAGACTACCCGCTCTGTGAGATCGTGACTGCACGCGATTATCTTGCAACCATAAGACTGCAATTCGAGGGGGGGCAAGACAGTTGAAAGTTTAAAGTTGCAAAGCGCGCCATGGGAGGCGACCAAACTGGAAAGCCGTGCCCGCGCACCTACCCATGCAGCGCGAGGCACGATGGTCTGCGCTGGTACAGTCTCATCCGCGCGTTTCAACTTTAAACTTTGAACTTTCAACTCCCCCTGCCCCTCCCCCACCACCACTGCGTCTCCCTGACTTGACCGTTGGGAACATCGTCCTAATCTGTCATTGCCTCCTGCAACACGGTGTATACCATCAAAGTCAGACCCCAAGAATAAATGCCCCGCTGCCACACAGCCGGGCCCGATTAAGGCAAGATCACAGGAGGCTCTCCATGAACGCCGCAACCCCTGCCCCGTCACGCGAAGAATCCGCCCAGGACCGCTGGGACCGTATCCCCGTTCTCAAAACCGGCGAGGACTATCTGGCCAGCCTGCGTAACCGTGGCACCCGCCTGTTCCTGTTCGGCGAGCTGATTGACGAGCCGGCTGACCATCCGATTATCAAGCCCAGCATCAATGCCCTGCGTGCCAGCTATGACCTGGCCATCGAGGATCCGGAACTGGCCACTGCCTGGTCACCCTTGATCGAGCAACAGGTGAACCGTTTTCTGCACATCGTGGAATCTCCCGATGATCTGGTGATGAAGAACAAGATGCAGCGTCGCATGGGCCAGATTACCGGCACCTGTTTCCAGCGCTGTACCGGTCTGGACACCATCAGCGTGCTGCACTCCGTCACCTACGAAATCGACGAGAAGCACGGCACCCATTACCACCAGCGCTACCTGGAATTCCTCAAGGAAGCCCAGCGCAAGAACATCCTTATTGCCGCAGGCATGACCGATCCGAAAGGTGACCGCAGCAAGCGGCCCTCCGAGCAGGCTGATCCGGATATGTTCATGCGTGTCACCCGTCGCACCGACAAGGGCATCTACGTGAAAGGTGTGAAGGCCCACATGACCGGCGGCTGGAACCAGCACTGGATCTGCGTACTGCCCACCATGAACCTGGGTGAAGATGACAAGGACTACGCTGTTGTCGGCATGATACCCGGCGACGCCGAAGGCATCACCTACATCTACGGCCGCCAGAGCTGCGACACCCGCGCCATGGAAGGCGGCGATATCGACCAGGGGAACGCCCAGTACGGCGGCCAGGAAGTACTGGTCTACTTCGACGATGTGTTCATTCCCCACGAGCACGTATTCATGGACGGCGAATACGAATTCGCCCAGGAACTGGTCACCCGCTTTACCGCCTACCACCGCGCCAGCTATGTATGTAAAACCGGCCTGGGCGACGTGATGGTGGGTGCTGCCGCTTCCATCGTGGAATACAACGGCCTGGAAAAGGTCAGCCACATCCGGGACAAGCTGGTAGAAATGACCCACCTGAACGAGACCATCTACTCCTCCGGTATCGCCAGCTCCCACGAAGCGAAGAAGATGCCCAGCGGCATCTTCATGAACGACACCATGCTGGCCAATGTGTGCAAGCACAACGTCACCCGCTTCCCCTACGAGATTTCCCGCCTCGCCCAGGACCTGGCCGGTGGCATCATGGTCACCATGCCCAGCGAGCAGGACCTGGAAAACGAAGAAGCCGGCGAGATCATCCGCCGCTTTCTGAAAGGTCGGGAAGATATCCCCACGGAAGATCGCATGCGCATCCTGCGACTGATCGAGAACATGACCCTGGGCCGCAATGCCGTGGGTTACCTCACTGAGTCCATGCATGGTGCCGGCAGCCCCCAGGCCCAGCGTATCCAGATTCTCCGCGGCATGGAGGTGGAGAAGAAGAAGTGGCATGCCCGTAAACTGGCAGGTATCAAGCAGGAGGGCTGATTCCTGCTTGCCTGCACCGGACGTCCTGCTAGAATGGCGCGCGCCCTGTTCAGGGCTGCGCCGGGATAGCTCAGTCGGTAGAGCAACTGATTCGTAATCAGTAGGTCCGCGGTTCGATTCCGCGTTCCGGCACCATCTTCATCAAAAAAGCCGCGCCCTCTCTGGCGCGGCTTTTTTGTGGGGCATCGCAAATTTCCGGGAAAGCCCTCCACCTTTCCGCAGGAGGCTGCCTGCAGGCGACCGGAACGACAGCGAGGGG
Source organism: Alcanivorax sp. (assembly GCF_017794965.1). NCBI lineage: Bacteria > Pseudomonadati > Pseudomonadota > Gammaproteobacteria > Oceanospirillales > Alcanivoracaceae > Alcanivorax > Alcanivorax sp. Next base: position 1,470,059 of record NZ_CP051240.1, on the reverse strand, counting down.
GGAAGACGCGAGTGTCGAGATACGCGTTCCGAAAGGCAAAACCGTTCTCATGGAAAGGGGTTTGGGTGTTGAGCTTCGAGCTGCTTGTGTAGGGAGTTCAGCAAGCTGAATCTCCTGCCAGACATCGTCTCTCCCAGGGCGATGAAAAGCGCTGGAGGCCCTTCCTGCTTGAGTAGGGCGGAAATGGGCGAAAGCCCATCTCCGCCACATAGGCGAAACAACGAAAAAGGCGGAGATCGGCTCTCGCCAATTTCCGCCCTACCGTCGTTACAGCCCCGCCTTTCGCGGTCTATTTAAAGGCTTTCTGCCATCCAACGGTGAAAGTGTAATCCGTTTCCATCTGGATACCGTGCAGCGATTCCTGCACAGGTGCCTTGTACTCCATGGCCAGACGGTGGCCTTTCAAGGCGCCGTTTTTGCCCAGCAGGTTCAGGCCCACACCGATGTCCAGCCGCTGACCGCCTTTCGCTTCCGGGTCAGCTGCCGGATTCATCATGGGAGAGATGGTCAGGTCTTCTGCCTCACCCTGAATATCAGACCACCAGCTCTTGTAGGCGGCCAGTGACACGGATGCCCAGGGAGAAAGCGGCTTGGCGGCCCAGGCGGTCAGGTACTTTCGCGAACCCAATTTATAGCCCTGGTCGTTCTCATCCAGGGCAATCTTGGCGCTGGCCTGGGCGCCCCAGCTCCAGCTCGCGTACTGCTTGTTCAGGGTAATCCCCGGGCGCGCCTCGTAACTGCCTGAACCCAGCTGCATGGGGTAAGGCAACTGCAGCTCCCGGCCCGCCATGGGAATAAAGTCCTCTTCCTCAATGGAGCCAGTGGGCAGACCCACCACCAGATTCAGGTGCAAGCGGTAGCCGTCCTGGTCGTAGAACTTGTACAGGCCGCCCAGGCTGGCATCACCTATACCGGATGTTTCCGTATCAAACTCGCCTTCCATGGTATTCATCATCATGGTCATGCGGGTTTTGGTGGTCATCTCATTGGTGGTGTACGGCAACATGGCCAGCAGGGTCAGGTTGTCCGTGGGCGCATACATGGCCCCCAGCATATGCATTTCCATGGTCATATCGTACGGCAGCGCCTTCATGTTCATGGGGCCCATGCCGGGAATCTCAGCGAACGCCTCGTTGGTGCTCAGTGACTCACTACCTGATTTGGCGCCGCTCATGGCCATGCCCATGTACCGGTAGGACAGCATCCACTCGCCCTTGGCATGGGTATGGTCGCCCATGACGGAAATAGGCGCATGGCTATCCACGCGGCCACCCTCATAATGGGCTTGGGAAACGGCGGGAAAGGCGGAAATGGCGGCAGAAACAGCAACAGAAAGAAGACGTTGGGACATGATTGAATCCGGTTGTGACTCTTGGGCGGCAAGCCTACCGGCCAGGCGGGAAAATCCAATGTGGCAAAATGCCGCACCTCACCCCAAAACAGGAGTCGGTTTACCACAGAGCTCACCGAGTTCACTGAGGAAGAATCCGGAAACCCAACACCCCATAGCCACTGTGGGAGCGTGCCTGCACGCGAATACCCCAACCCTTCGTCTGCAGGCAGACTCCCACATCAACCCCAAAACCCTGAAAGCCGGTTTTCCACAGAGCCCACTGAGTCCACTGAGGAAGAAACCGGAAACCCCACACCCCATACCCGCTGTGGGAGCGTGCCTGCACGCGAATACCCCGCCCTTCGTCTGCAGTCAGACTCCCTCTTGAGACCCAAACCACGAAAGCTTGCCTACCACAGAGATCACAGGGGCCACTGAGGCAATCACGGGTTTTATCTCTGTGCGCTCTGTGCTCTCTATGGAAAATAACGCCTGTGATTAACTGGCTAGCCTGCGCGGTTGCGGCGCCGGTACTCCCCGGGCGCACAGCCCTGCCAACGCTTGAAGGCGTGGTAGAAGTTGGCAGTATCGGAGAACCCCAGATGCTGGGCCAGGGCCCCCATGTCGTCCTCGCCATCAATGAGCATCTGGCAGGCATAACGATGTTTGACCTGGTCCCGTAGCACGGCAAACCGGGTACCTTCCTCATGCAGCCGGCGTTGCAGGGTGCGCGGGCTCATGGCCAGCAATGCCGCCACGGCATCAATGGTGATATCGCTGTGGCCGAGCATCTCCTGCATGCGCAGCAAAACCTTGCCCGATATTCCTCCCGCCCGTGACAAACCGGACAGCACCTGGTCTGCAGAGCGCTTCAATCGATCATGGTATTTGGGGAAAGCACGCGGCAAGGCAGACGACAGCAAGGAGGCGGGAAATTCGATGGCATTGGCCGGCGCCGAAAACCGCACAGGACACTGAAAGAAGTCTTTGTAGTGAGCCAGCTCGCTGTTGTCCGCCGGTGAATGCTGCAACCACACCTGCGATAACGGCAACGGGCCAGCCAGCAGGGAACGACCGATCGCCACCATGGTCGCCACCACCAGATCGTTGTGAATGCGGGTACCGGTGAAACGCAACGGCCCACCAGCGGGCTGCACCGTTAGCCGCGCCTGCCCGTCCACCTCGGTTAATGCGAAATCCAGGTAGGGCACCAGTAAATCCTTGTACTGAAAAAGAATGGCCATCCCCGCTGCCAGGGTCTGTGCCGTGGCCATCAGGTTGCCCAGCAAATCCAGATTACCGTAATGGTTGTCTGCACCGATACGCAGGCCAAACAGCGGATCCCGACTTTCCATGAAAGCGGTATATAACAGTTCATCAAGCTGACTGAGGCTGATGAACCGGTCACTGCGCCCAACAATCTCCACATCGATACCCAGCCGTTCGAACAGCGCCGGAATATCCAGCTGGCTGCGCAGGGAAACTTCCAGCAAACCGGGCAGAATCGAGGCAGGAAGCAATGTTGTTGTCATAGGCCATCCTCGCTGATTCTGACAAGCTAGAAAACCGGACGGATCTGGTCAACCGGCACTGGCTGATTGGCCTGTTATGCCGCCTGCTGCAACGGTAAGCTATGCCCTCGCTTGATGATCACAACAACAGACTCTCAACAAGAGTCTCAACAGGACACCCACATGCTGAAACGTTATCTGGTCGACGAGGTCACCGACACCCTTGCCCCCCGCAAGCAAGCTTTCAAACTGTTTGCCGAAGCCAGTAACTGGCAAAGCTGGTGCTCCGTTGTCCGCCATGCCCGTCTGCTCAATGGCGAATGGCGCCCCGGTGCATTCCTGTTATTCGTCGTTGACCTGCCCGGCATGCCACCGGCACCGGTGGTGGTCAAAGTGTATGAATACGAAGAGAACAAGCGTATCACCTGGGGGCTGGATACCCCGGTGGGTCGCATTCTCCATCGATTCACCTTCATGGATGACGACAGCGGCAACTGCCGTGTACACCAAGAAGAGTGGACCGAAGGCCTGCTCACCCCGTTGGTCGGCTGGCCGCTGGGCAAGGTTATTCACCGCTTCGACACCCGCTTTGCCGCAGAATATGCGGCCATGTTCTGATTGTCGCGAACACAACAACGGATTGATTCATGACTCATCGGCTGTTTAACGCCTACTGCCGCACGGTGCTTGGCCACCCTGTGTTCTGGCTCGTGATCCTGGTGCTGGTGTGCGGGTTTGCCGGCTGGCAGGCCCGTCACTTCAAGATCGATGCCTCCACCGATTCCCTGGTGCTGGAGAACGACAAGGACCTGGAGTATTACCGCAAGGTCTCCAAGCAGTATGGCGGCAGCGATTTTCTGGTCATTACCTATACCCCAACGCAGTCTCCGTTGTTTCAGCGTGACAGCCTGGAGCGCCTGCAGGCCCTGCAACAGGATCTGAAAGGCATCGAGCGGGTGAAATCCGTCTACAGCATGATGGATGTACCCCTGTTGTTCAGCCCCAAGGTGGAATTCAGCGAGCTGGCCAATAACTTCCGCACCCTGGCAGACCCTGATGTGGACCTGCAGATGGCAAAGGATGAGTTCACTGACGTCAATCCCCTGTACGAGGATCTGCTGGTCAGTGACGACGGTGGCACCACCGCCCTGCTGGTGAACTTCGAGCGCGATGAAACCTACTTCCGGCTTCTCAACCGCCGTAACGACCTGCGCGACATGCAGCGTAACGGTGAGCTGGATGCTGAAGGCAGCGCAGAGCTGGAACAGGCCAGCCAGGCCTTCAGTGAGTACAACAGCCAGATTCAGGCGCGCACCGCTGACGAAATACAGCACGTGCGCGACATCATGGATAACTACCGGAATCACGCCGATCTGTTCCTGGGCGGTGTCCCCATGATCACCACGGATGTGGTGAGCTTTATCCGTTCCGATCTGAAGACCTTCGGTGCCGGCGTTCTGGTGTTCCTGATCCTCGCCCTGTTCGTCATCTTCCGGCGCCCCCGCTGGGTGGTGGTGCCGCTGGCCTGCTGCGCGGTCACCGTGCTGCTCGTCACCGGCCTGCTTGGTCTGATGGACTGGAAAGTCTCCGTCATCAGTAGCAACTACATCTCGCTGCTGCTGATCATCACCATGTCGATCACCATCCACCTCACCGTACGCTTTCGGGAACTGCATCAGGAAAACCCGGACGCCAGCCAGGCCTGGCTGATCAGGGAAACTGCCGCCCATATGATGCGCCCCAGCATCTACATGATCCTGACCACCATGGTGGGTTTTTCCTCCTTGGTGATCAGCGGCATCCGTCCGGTCATCGATTTCGGCTGGATGATGACCCTGGGGCTGGGCGTGGCCCTGATTGTCTGTTTTCTTGTCTTTCCTGCCCTGCTGTCGCCGCTGCCCCCCGGCAAGCCGCGCCAGGGCAAGGACATCAGCCGTCAGCTTACGCTGGCCTTCGCCGGTTTCACTGAGCGCCATCGCCCTACCCTGCTGATGGTAGCCCTGTTCGCGCTGGGCGCATCCCTGTGGGGCATCAGCAAGCTCACCGTGGAAAACCGGTTTATCGATTACTTTCAGGAAGAAACGGAAATCTACAAAGGTATGGTGCAGATCGACCGCAAGCTGGGCGGCACCACCCCTCTGGATATCGTTATCGATGCCCCCCGCAGCACGTCCACACCGACGTCCACCCGCGACACTGCCGGCCAGGGCTGGGACGGTGAAGCGCTGAGCAATGCCGCCAACGATCCCTTCGCCAATGACACGGCCGACCCGTTTGCTGATGAAGATCCGTTTGCCGACAGTGATCCGTTAGCGTCCGGCGGCCCGGTGGAAGACCCGTTCGCCAGTGAGTCAGGCAGCCAGGCCCCTTTCGCCGAACAGAGCACACCCGGGCTCAACCTGAAGGATGCCTACTGGTTCACCCCGGCCCGACTGGGCAAGCTGGTGGAAATCCAGAACTATGTGGAAAGCCTGCCGGAAACCGGCAAGGTGTTGTCCCTGGCGACCACCTATGAAGTGGCAGAGAAGCTGAACAATGGCCCGCTTTCCTATGTACAACTCATGCTGCTGGCCCGTTTTATTCCCGAGGACCTGCAGAAGCAGCTGGTCACTCCCTACCTGTCCGATGATGGCAACCAGATCCGCATTAGCGTGAGAGTGATTGATTCCGATGAGAACCTGAACCGCAACGATCTGCTCGCCAAGATCCGACACGATCTGGAAAACAACTTTGACCTGGAGCCAGGTCAGGTTCATCTCACCGGCGCCATGGTGCTGTACAACAACATGCTGCAGAGTCTTTTCGATTCCCAGATAAAGACCCTGGGCTACGTATTCGCGGCTATTCTGATCATGCTGCTGATCCTGTTCCGCAGCCTGCCCGTGGCCCTGATCAGCATGGTGCCCAGCCTGGTGTCTGCAGCCCTGGTACTGGGCCTGATGGGCTGGATCGGCCTGCCGCTGGATCTGATGACCATCACTATCACGGCCATCAGTATCGGTATTGCCGTGGACGACACCATTCACTACATCCATCGGTTCCATGAAGAGCTGCCCAATGACAACGACTACGTGGCCACCATGAAGCGCTGTCATGGCTCTATTGGTAAGGCGATGTACTACACCTCGCTCACCATCATCGCAGGCTTCTCCATCCTGGCCCTGTCCAGCTTCAACCCGACAGTGTACTTCGGCCTGCTCACCGGCCTGGCCATGCTGGTGGCCCTGCTCAGCAACCTGACCCTGCTACCGGCCCTGCTGATCACCGTCAAACCGAAACTGAGAGCAGGATAAACCCAATCGCAGGGCTGAAATGGGCGTGAGCCGATCTTCGCCGTCAGCCGTAGACAATGTTGGCGGAGATGGGCGCTCGCCCATTTCCGCCCTACGATTACCACACCCACCTTCACACCACCGCCAGGTCCCTTGCGCCTTTCGATGGTCCGCTGCTGGCGATGTAGGGCGCCTTGCTCTCTCCTCTCACGCCATGCTGACACACACCGGCTTAGAACCGCTTTAACGCTTACGCAACGCCATTTCCTGATATTTCATGGCACAATGCCATTAAGCACTAGCGGGCCGGGGGGCCCGAAACCACAAGGGAAGGGAACGATCACCATGACTTACTCTGTTACCACCAGAGCCACACTCTGGACTACGCTTCTCACTTGCCTGCTGATAACCGGCTGTACCGGTACACGCTACATCCCCTCGCAGGGGCAACTCGCCAGCCCCACACCCCCACCGCAAGCACTGAAAGGCTTCGACGGTAATGCCAGGGTGGAACTGAATCTCCCTGGAGGCTATGCCTCCCCAGGCGACCGCGCCTATCCGACACAGCTGGCCAGCGAGGATATCCAAAGCTGGTTTGCCGATAACGGAGATGACCTGACGGTTGCGGTGCGCAATGACAACATCAAGGACAGTGGCTGGCTGAGCATGCTGCCCTACATACTGACGCTGGGGATTCTGCCCACCTGGCTGAACACCGAGGGGGAAACCGTGATGGAGGTAAAAAGTGGCGACGAAGTGCTGTTCCAGAACCGCGAACCCGTCGCTTACCGTTCCTCGCTGTCCATGCTGCTGCCTTCTGCCTATCTGCTTGGCAGCCCCGGCACCAGCCAGTACCAGCTGATGGCCAACGACCAGCTCAATCGTCACAAGCAGGCACTTCAGCAGTACATTCAGTCACAACAGAAAGGCTATGAAGCGGCCGTCTCAGCGGGCACGGTGCAGGCCTATCGCCAGTACCTCCAGGACAACCCGGAATCCTTCTTCCGTATGGAAACCCTGCGACGCCTGTCTGAACTGGCGCCTGCGACCCACGCACTGCCCTTCCATCGTGAAAATGTCGCCCTGGACAACGCCTACATCGTTTATCTGCCGGATGAATACGACATCTGGTTTCTCGGCCCCCAGGACATGAAAGTCTATGACGTGCTGAGACTGTCCCGGGATGAAGACGAAACCTTGCTGGTCTCACGCATCCGCGCCGCCAATCAGCCCTACAAGGTGTTCAACGGCGACGAAATTGCCCTGCTCAAGGAAGGCGGATTGTCACCCGGCCTGATCGCCGCCATGATTGATGCCAGCGCCAACCCCGCACCGGCCAAACCAGCCGCCGCGGCGACTACCGTCACCAGCGCCACAGCGGGTCCGGGCGCCCCCTCACCAGCCGAAGTCCCTGCCCAGCCCGGCATGGCTGATATCGCGGCCCAATGCGCCAAACGGTACGCGGCCATGAAGGCCTGTGACCAGGTGCCGTCCTTCGGTGCCAATGTTTGCCGCAGCCAGGTGAAAAAGAAATATTCCCATATCGCCTGTGAGCTGATTCAGTAAGGCGCTTGTGGATTGTAGATTGTGGCGTCGGTACATTTACGCGGTTCTGTTACCGGGTATGGCCGGGCCCAGACGCCACATTTGACCACTGACCAAATGGACAGTATATTGATCGTCCGGGTAGCCCACAGGCCTTCATTACTGTGACCCCAGGAAAGCCTGCTGATTGATCTCCGCGCCCCAGGGACGGGGCCGGGCTCCCGGACTCATTCCCCGCTCTTCACCCAGGCAGAAGCCCTGCTTGCCTGGGCGAAGTAGCCGGCCCAGGCCGCCCTGTGAGAGATTCAGCTTGCTGAACGAACCTCAAGCCCGACCATCACGATAACGCGCTGGTTAACCCCATACCCAGGAACACGACGAACAGTCGGCTCACCAATACCAGCAGGACCAAATTGGGAAACGCAGCCAGGCTGAAATGGTAAAGCACATAGAACAAGCCAATCAGCGACAACAACCAGCCCACTACGGGAATCAGAGCCAACCCCGCCGCGACCACCGCCGCAATCACCGTTTCCTTGAACGTCAGATCCACCCGCACTACCGTCGCCGCGGCATACAGCACCGCGCCACCCACCAGAATCTCAATGATGGAAACCAGTAATAACGTCACAACAATCCCTTTAGCAAAACCACATCTTCACCGGCCTCCTTGCCGGTCTGTGGGCGGGATTCTATAAGGCGTGGGCAAATCTGGCTGTAAGCCATCTCGCAAGAAGCGTAAGGAATTTGTTTACTCAAAAGGCAGGAGGAAGGCCCTCTGAAGGTCGATCACACCTCCGGCTTCTCCAACTCAGCCATCACATACCCCACCTCTTCCATCTTTTCCGTGAGCACCTGCTGGGCATCAGACAGCCCGCGATTATAAAAGTGCGGGCCAATCTCTTTGGCAAAGAAATCAATCAGGAACTCCGCTTCGAAGCCGCCGATCTCCTGCTGCAACTCGTCTTCGAAGTAACGCTTGATCTTGCTGACCATGCGGGCTTTCTGGTCCTGGTTGAAAGTCATGTCCGTCATCATCCTCTCTTCTTGATTCTTCCCGACTATGAGATGTCGTTTCCGTAGGAGCGGTGGTTCCACCGCGATTTTCCTCCAGGAAGCAGCCGGGTCAGGCCCGCCCCAGCCAATAATTTGCCGCCAAATATAACGCTCCAAACATCGCCGCACCAAAGATCAGCGTATTGGAGAGAATGCCCTCGAAGGTGTAATGCGGCTGCCCGCTAAACGCCACATGCAACCCCGCATGCACCACCAGAAACACGGACACCCAGAACTGAGCCCTTAGAACCCGCTCAGGCAACTGACTGGTCAGCCAGCCCAATACCAGCGCGAATAACGGCACATGCAGGGCAACAAACACCACTCGCCCGGTCTCCGGCGCCAACCAACTGGTCAGCGGCAGCACCCGCCACTCGCTATGGGTCATGGCATCCAGCTCATGGGTAAACAGCATGCTCACCCCGACAAGGAACAGGGTTCGTTGCCAAAGAGGTTGGGGAGTCGCAGTCATCGCGGGTCAAACCTGGAGTTAAGTTCCCCCTGTTTTACTGTGGTTTCAGCCTAAAGGGAAATAAACGTGTGTGGAGGCGTGTCTGAAATCTATAAGGAGTACGTTATTGTTTCGGTGATTCGGGGGCAGGTCTTACATCGTTCATCGAGGCGTACGATACACGACCTGACCCCGAATCGCTTCCCCGAGTGTCCCACAGGAAAGCGGCCAAATGAGGTAAAGAACCACAGCGGGATAGCCACATATCTCAACGAGCTGTCCAATGCTTCCATGTCATCGAAGAAAGTTTTACTCCGTAAATGCTTTGACAAGGGCGTAATCAGCGCTTTCGCCCCCCTTATACAAAGCGGCATAAGCCAACCCTTGGATTGGCTTCCAGGTCATTGCAACGCTTAAGCTAAAATTTGGAGCCTGAGGTTCAAAACCCAACAACTCAATAGTAGATTCTGAAAATTCCAGGTGATTCATCCCGTCCACAAGAAACCAATCCGCTTTTCCATCTACAAAAACTATATCGGTATCTGCCTTATCGAATTTGCATTGCTCACCTTTCGTCAAGGTAGACTGCCCGCAGGATACTGGCGAGCCAATTAAACTTTCGACCTCCGACTTGCTTTTACCAGCCAACTCGGGAATGTCTATCAAAGCATCATCTGAACATCCGCCAGACAACAACACTAAAAAAACTATCGGCAACTTCTTCAACATGACATGATTTCCTCTTGGCACTTTTCACCGCACAACCCCAATCAGCTGTATCGATCCAGACCAGGATTGCCATTAAAGCGTCGCAGAGAACCTATCAACGCCGCTGTTGTAGTAATAACAAGTCACTAGAATCGCAATCACATAGAGCACTTCAAATATCCATGCACCGTACTCGGCCTTAACCACCCCATTACTTAATCGGGATTCGATGCGTCTATACTGGGTCCAGCGGCATAGGCAAAACACGATTTGCACACTTGTAAGAACACCCAAAACCCAAACCAAAGAGCTACTACCGTCCAGAATCAGCGACAAATGATCCTTAGTTAAAACGACAATATTTGATGATGTTTCCTTTTCAGTAGGGACTGTGCTGCCTATCTTTGATACAAAGGACACCAGTGCTCCAAGGGCAACACAAACCCATGCGATAAACTTGATAAAGAACAGGAAGCTGTAATGGCTAAACTCGCTACACATCTTTTGACGATCAATGACTGATTTGTACATCTCCAGTTGGGCTTCTTTTGTTAGCTCACTTATCCTGGCAAGATTCATCACATTCACTCCTGATATATTAGCCCCGGTCAGAACGTGGCTTACGATTTTCAACCTATCAGAATGTGGTATGCCATCAATCAATGGCCAGCCAATATCACACCAAATATTAGTCAAGGGAACGTGCTTTCCCAGTCTTTGTAACTACGCCAAGCGACCAAGCCTATACCTCTGTCCTAACTGTTCGGTGTAGGGGTGATTCGTGATTCGGGGTAGTGATTCGGGGTCAGGTCTTGCATCGTGCGCCTCCATGCACGATGCAAGACCTGACCCCGAATCAGGAACCTGACCGAGCCTAACGTTGCCAACAGGGGCCCGCGTTAGCGGGTCCCTGCTTGCTTGGCCTTGTTAGGAGTTTTTAGCTCCTGAATGGCTGCCTTTATTTGTTGATGCTGCTCGACCTCATAGTCTTGTGGCTTCATAAGCCTGGCACCTTTTTCCTTCTCATGAACCCAGCGACCATCTTTGGCTGAGTAAAGCGGAAGGCTGAACAATCTATCAGCTTCCAGAAGCCACTTAAGAGCATTTTCTGCGTCACCGGCCTTGGCGAGTAGAAAGCCGTAGCTGGCCACGCCAAGCTGTTGAAAATAATTGAGTTTGCCAATATCGCTCTTCTTTATCCCGCTAGATAGGAGGTCTCTTTCAGCTATATCCCTCATATCACTTATGCTAGAGAACCATGGTTCTGCTTGCTCCTTGAACTTTCGCAGAACGAGCTCTGCGCTTTGCTTGACCTGGTCCTTCGTTGCCCTGTCAAAGCCAGAGCCTTTACCGCTGTTCAGCCGTCTATGGAGTGTGTAGCCGCCAAGGCTTTCCGAATCAATCTCTGTTTTGAATGGCTCCCACAGATTAGGGATAATCACACCATAATTGACATAGAAAAAAGTATTCCCGGAAGAAGCTTGTAAGTTAAAGCCCTCGATCCAATCATTGCGCTTTCTTTGATAGATAGTTCCAGATACTTGCTCAAAGCCTAACTCTTTCGCGACGGGGCGAAAGCGAGACTTTGCCACACTAGAGAAGCTCGAGTAGTCCACCGGATCAGACCTCCTAACGCCGCGCTCTGCCGCTTGTCGGCAGCAGCGCCTTGTTATGCTTCTTCTGCTTTGCTCTCTTTTCCCTTCGCCGCCTCATTAAAGGCCTGCTTCAACCCCTTTGCCAGATAGAACACACCGGCAATACCAGAGATATATGCGAAATAACCGATATAAAGGCCAAGAGCAGTCTTATTAGACATGCCATAGAACCCAGTAATAAACCCAGAAACCGTCGGAATCACAACCAAGAATAACAGCGCACTTTTAAGTGTCTTTCTACCCGCATCTCCGGACATATTCGCTATCTGATTAAGCGTCACAAGAAAATAAACCACAGACCCAAAGAATGCGGCCGTAATAAGACCATTAAGTAATTGCACAACCCCTCCCTTTTTCAGGCATAACAGTTTATTCAATCGCAGATGCGATATAACACTTTGCTGTATATCCCCGATCCAAGCTCACCCAAGAGTCGCACCAAACCATCTACCAATCAGTGACTTATCCCTCATCCAGGAATCACTCTCAACAGAACTTTCTTGCACTTGCGTGTTGAACGGGAATTTTTACTCGGACTTTTCTTGCATCCTCTTTTTTGAAAAACCACCTTATCTCAATCACTTACAAAAATATGTAAGCCATATCCTACAAATTCAACTTGCGTGCGGGTGAAAACAGGGAGTTTTGAATGCGAGTTGGGGGTGAAATCGTACCTCGCCTTGGCTCGGATCGCCTGCAGGCAGGCTCCTACGGATGATCGGTTTGGGTTAAGCGTGTTGCTTGTTGCGTGAAGCGGCCGTTCTTTGAACCACAAAAAAAGCCGCGTGTGTTTCGCGGCTTTTTTTGTGGTTCAAAGAACGGCGTTACTACGCGCTCTTCTCCGCGATCTTCTGCTTCCAGATCACCGGGCCGGTCTTGTGGACGGATTCGCCTTCGGAGTCCACGGCCACGGTGACGGGCATGTCTTCCACTTCGAATTCGTAGATGGCTTCCATGCCCAGGTCTTCAAAGGCCGCCACGCGGGATTTGCGGATGGCTTTGGAAACCAGGTAGGCAGCGCCGCCGACGGCCATGAGGTACACGGCCTTGTTGTCCTTGATGGCTTCGATGGCCGCATCACCACGCTCGGCTTTACCCACCATGCCGATCAGGCCGGTTTCTTCCAGCATGGTGCGGGTGAACTTGTCCATGCGGGTGGCGGTGGTGGGGCCTGCCGGGCCGACCACTTCTTCGCGCACCGGATCGACCGGCCCTACGTAGTAGATAAAGCGGTTGGTGAAGTCCACCGGCAGTTTCTCGCCTTTGGAAATCATGTCGACCATGCGTTTGTGGGCAGCATCACGGCCGGTGAGGAGTTTGCCGGACAGCAGCAGGGTGTCCCCGGGCTGCCAGGTCTGTACTTCTTCCGGGGTGACGGTATCAAGGTTGACGCGCTTGGCGCCTTCGTCGTTGCCCCAGGCAATCTCGGGCCACTCTTCCAGATCCGGTGCTTTCAGGTCGGCCGGGCCGGTGCCGTCGAGGATGAAGTGGGCGTGGCGGGTGGCGGCACAGTTGGGGATCAACGCTACCGGCTTGTTGGCGGCGTGGGTGGGGTAATCCACCACTTTCACGTCCAGCACGGTGGTCAGGCCACCCAGGCCCTGTGCACCGACGCCCAGTGCATTCACTTTCTCGAACAGTTCCAGACGCAGTTCTTCAGAACGGGTCTGGGCACCACGGGCCTGCAGCTCGTGGATGTCGATGGGATCCATCAGTGCTTCCTTGGCGATCAGCATGGCTTTTTCGGCGGTACCGCCGATGCCGATACCCAGCATGCCCGGCGGGCACCAGCCGGCGCCCATCTTCGGAATCTGTTCCAGCACCCAGTCCACCACGGAATCGGACGGGTTGAGCATGGCGAACTTGGATTTGGCTTCGGAACCGCCGCCTTTGGCCGCCACGTCGATTTCCAGGGTATCGCCGGGGACGATGGAGTAGTTGATCACCGCCGGGGTGTTGTCCTTGGTGTTGGCACGCTTGCCGTCCGGGTCCGCCAGCACCGAGGCGCGCAGAACATTGTCCGGGTGGTTGTAGGCGCGACGCACACCTTCGTTGATCATGTCATCCAGGCTCATACTTTCACCTTCAGGGGACGCTTCGAAAGTGACATTCATGCCCACCTTGGCAAACACGGTGACGATGCCAGTGTCCTGGCAGATGGGGCGATGGCCCATGGCCGCCATGCGGGAGTTGACCAGGATCTGCGCCATGGCGTCCTTGGCTGCCTTGCTCTCTTCCTTCTCGTAGGCTTCTTTCACCGCACGGATGAAATCGACCGGGTGGTAGTAGGAAATGTACTGCAAGGCATCTGCCACGCTCTGGATGAGGTCATCCTGGCGAATCACCGTCATGGGGAACTCCTGCTGGGACTGAATTTGGGGGCGGTAGTATAGCGTAGCGCCCGGCAAACTTGCATCTGCCGGGCTGATTGCCTCAGCAAGCGGTTTGGTCAGGGGGGATTGGGGACGCGGCCGTCGTGGATGTGTTGGCATGATGGTCGGAGGTCGGTCGGAGGTCTGACGCTCAGGACAGAACCTCAAAGCGCCAGGATGAGGACGGGATTGGCGGCAGACGTCTGACTTCAGACGTCCGACCAAGGCCTGTTCGCGTGCAAGCACGCTCCCACAGGTGTGGGTGGGAAGTGGCAATCAGAGGGCGCACTCGCATTCGGTGGCTTTGAGGTGGCGGATCAGGTGGCCGTTGACTTCGTCCGGCTTCTCCAGATGCAGGAAATGGCCGGCGTTCTGGATACGCAGCAGTTCCATGCCGGCACTGAAATCACTGTCTACCAGCGTATGCTCAAGCAGTTTGGGGCTCATGCAGCCATCGTTCTCGCCAATCAGGATCTGGGTGGGGGTGGCAATGTCACGGCTCAACCAGGGCAGCGTCTTGCGATTTTCACGGGTCCACAGGCGGAACAGGGAACGGTACCAGGACAGGGCCCCGCTGAGCACACCAGGCTGGGCCAGGGTGAACTTGGCATTGTCCAGATAGATTTCCGGCTCCCACTGGGGAGACCAGCGCCGCCACAGGGTTTCCACCCCATTCAGATCCCCCTTGCCGAGCCAGGCTTCCGGCACCAGTGGCAGCTGGAAAAACTGCATGTAGCCACTGAGCCGCACCTGCTCCGGCACTTTCAGCAGCGCCTGGGGAATGCGACGCACCGGCGGGATCGCCAGGGCACTGAACGAACAGAAGGTATCCGGAGCCTGGGCACAGGCCAGATACCCCACCACGGCGCCCCAGTCATGACCAACCAGATGGACCCGGCCACCCAACTGGGCCGCGAACACCATCAGGTCGTCCACGGCGGCATACAGGGAATAATCACCATTGCCGGGCTGACAGCCTGGTGCATAGCCTCGCAGGGCCGGGGCAATGGCGGTGTAACCGGCCTTGGCAATGGCGTTGATCTGTACCGCCCAGTTTTCATGGGTATCCGGAAAACCGTGCAGCAGGATTACCGGCTCGCCCTCCCCCGCCATCAGGGCCGGAAAGCGCAGATCACCGTTAACCAGCTCAACCTGTTTCATCCCCTCACCTCGAAATGATTGCTTGGCTGCGCCTCTTCGGCACGGCTCTGTAAATCGTCGACCTGCGCCATGGCAGGCCCCTGGAGCATGGCGTCCAGCATGTCGAGCACGTCTTCGTCATCCCCGTGCAGTACCGCTTCCACCCGACCATCGTCCAGGTTGCGGACCCACCCCACCAGACGGCGCTGCACGGCGGCCTGACGGGTCCAGGCGCGATAGCCTACTCCCTGGACACGGCCCGTTACCAGTACATGTCTAGTCAGCACGGTTACCCTCCTCGTCGCCTTTCTGTTCCGGGAGCTCGCCCCGGAACAGTTCATCCAGCGGCACGTTCAGTGTGCCCATCAATTCAGTGCGGGCGTCGTCCATGCGTGTCTTGAGCCGCCCTTCCCAGGGCTGCAGCTCCTGCTGGTGGCGAATGCGCAACTGGGTATGCAGGGGCCACGGCAGCGCCGCCAGCAACTGTGCCAGCGTCAGGTTACGCAAATCCCGTGACAGGATATAACCCCCTTCATCGGTACGCTGTATCACGCGCGCATCCAGCAGCAGGTTACGAAACTCATCCCATTGGGAAATCCCGGACTGACGCATCACCTTGCGAACGTCCTTGCTGCGCAGCGTCTTGCCATGTTGCTGACGTTCCCAGAATACGTGTAGCAACCTCAAGAGCGCGTGCATGCGGGGAACTCTGCTGCGATGCTCCTGAAACACCACCAGTGCCCGCACCAGCTCCGCCCCCCCCAGCACAATGGTCCAGGAGATATACAACCACAGCAGAAACACCGGTACGGCAGCAAAGGCGCCATAGACCACCTGATAGCTGGGCGCCTGTTTGATGAAAAAGGTAAACGCCCCCTTGGCCAGTTCGAACAACAGGGCCGCAAACGCCGCGCCCAGCACCCCCTGGCGAATCGGCACACTGGTATTGGGCACCACGGTATACAACAGGGTCAGCATCAGGGTGGTAAACACGAACGGCAGGATCGTGAGCCACATGCGGGCACCGCCCAGAAAGCTCATGGTTTCATTGAACACACTCATGGAAGTGAGATAGGAGCTGATCGCCAGCCCTGCCCCAAGGAATATGGGCCCCAGAGAGAGCACCGCCCAGTAGGTGAGCAGACTGGTCAGCCCCTTGCGGGCAGTGGGCACTTTCCACATACGATTCAGGGTCTGCTCGATAGTGCGCAGCATCAACACCGAGGTAATTACCAGAAAGGCAATGCCAAGCCCGGTGAGGTTACTGGCCTGTTTGGCAAACGACTGCAGATGGTCCAGCAGCATGTTGCCCGCCGAGGGGACAAAATAATCAAATGCCCACTGCTGGAATTGCACTCCCTTGTCCTTCAGTGCCGGAACCGAAGCCAGCACCGCGAAACTCACTGTCATCACCGGCACGATGGCGAACAGGGTGGTATAGGTGAGCGCGGCTGCACTCTGCCGGCAACCATCCTCATTGAACTGTCGCACCAGCAAGCCCAAAAAGGCACGCACGGAATCATACCGTGGTCGCACCGGGATCAGTGCATCCTCCATGTCCATGGGGTTGTGCATAGAAAAGGCATCCTCTCCTGAAAAGACTCACGTGCAGCCCTGTGACGGTGACAGACAACCCGGGTGATTTTTAGCGTCTCCCTTGCCACAGGGTGCGGGCAGCTTACAATGTCGGCGAATCCACAGACTATGCAAAGCCATGACGGACTACACTATTTTCCATAATCCCCGCTGCTCCAAGTCTCGCCAGACCCTGGCGCTGCTGGAAGACAACGGCGTTACGCCCACCATCATAAAGTATCTGGAAGACACGCCAGATGCGACATCCCTGAAAGCGCTGATCGACAAACTCGGCCTGGACAAGGCCCATGATCTGGTGCGCAACAAGGAAGACGATTACAAGAGCGCCGGCCTCAGCAAGGACAGCAGCGATGAGGACGTCATCAATGCCTTGGTGCAGTACCCCAAACTGATCGAGCGCCCCATCGTGGTCCGTGGCGACAAGGCCGTTTTGGGGCGTCCTCCCGAGAATGTGCTGACACTGCTGGGCAAGTAAGCCCACTGACCGCCCGTCCACGTCAATCAGGCACCAGGGATCTGGCGCCCGGCGTGGCGTCCATCAACAAGGCCAAAAACAATGACGGATTACGTGCTGGTGTTGTATTACAGCCGCAATGGCAGCGTTGCCAATCTGGCGACACAGATCGCCCGCGGTATTGAAAGTACCGGAATGGAAGCCCGGCTGCGCACTGTTCCCTCGGTGTCTGCCGACCATGAAGCCACCGGCCAGGCAGTGCCCGACAAGGGGGCGCCCTATGCCACCCTTGAGGATCTGCGCCAGTGTGCCGGCCTGGCACTGGGCTCCCCGACCCGCTTTGGCAACATGGCCGCGCCGATGAAGTATTTCATCGACCAGACCAGCGAACTGTGGATGCAGGGCGCGCTGGTCGACAAGCCGGCAGGGGTCTTCTCCGCCAGTAGCAGCCTGCACGGCGGTCAGGAAAGCACCTTGCTCTCCATGATCACGCCACTGCTGCACCACGGCATGGTGATTACCGGTGTCCCCTATACCGAGCAGGCCCTGATTGATACTCACAGCGGCGGCACCCCCTACGGCCCCACCCATGTGTCCGGCAGCAAGGGGGACCCTGCGCTCACCGACCATGAAATTTCACTGGCAAGGGCCCTGGGCAAACGCCTGGGCACACTGGCCAGACAACTCAAGGCATCCTGATGATTCTTGTTCTCCTGCGACTGAGCTATGCCCTCCTGTTACTGGTGGGCATCAGCGGCCTGTTCACGCTTGCCCCGCCCGATACCCATCTCGTTTCCACGGTGATCATTGCACTGGTGCTCTATATCCCGTTGCTGGTCATGGCCCCCGCAGTGGTGGATGGCAACAAGCGCCAGTGCACCTGGCTATGCTTCATGCTGTTGTTCTACTTCTGTGGTTATGCGGTGCAACTGCTGGATCCTGCGCCGGTCTTCACCCTGGCCGTGGCCAAGACCACGCTCACCGTGGTGCTGTTTGTACTGGCCGCCATGCAGATCCGTCAGGGCCAGCATGCTGATTGATGAACGGCTGGAAATCGAAACACCGGAAGGGACACGCCTGACCCTGTCCCTGGCGGGCCCGGTTACCCGGGCCCTTGCCTACGGCATCGATCTGCTGATTCGTTTACTGGTGTTCGTCGTCATCGCCATGGCGGCGGCCGTGTTCGGCAATGTGGGCACCGGCGTCATTCTCATTTCCCTGTTTCTGCTGGAGTGGTTTTACCCCACCCTGTTCGAAGCCCTGCGCAACGGCCAGACACCCGGCAAGAAATACATGGGGATTGCCGTGGTTCACAGCAATGGCACCCCGCTGAGCTTCAATGGCAGCCTGATCCGCAACCTGCTGCGCACCGCCGATGCCTTTCCCATGTTCTACCTGCTGGGCTTCGTGTCCACATTGATCAGCCCACGCTTTCAACGGCTGGGCGATATGGCCGCCAACTCCGTGGTGATCC
The DNA here is from genome assembly GCF_017794965.1 of Alcanivorax sp. Lineage (NCBI taxonomy): Bacteria > Pseudomonadati > Pseudomonadota > Gammaproteobacteria > Oceanospirillales > Alcanivoracaceae > Alcanivorax > Alcanivorax sp. The sequence goes on along the minus strand of NZ_CP051240.1, from coordinate 1,451,492 downwards.
ATGTGGAGAATACCGCCACCGCCATCAAGGCCGACGACGGCGACGCCACGCCCCCTGACTGGCCATTGCGCCGGGAAGATCAGCTGGCCCTGCTGGCCTTTCAGGAACGTCAGGCACAGTTCTCCGAACCTCGGCAACAGGAGCTGGCGCAACTGGCGTATCCGGAGCTGTCTCCCCCCCTGGCACTGCAACGATTACGTGCCGTGACCCGCTACCTGATGGAGGGGGCCCGGTGAAACAGATCCAGTTTGAACAGCGTTATCGGCCGGTATGGGAATCCCTGGAAGCGCAACTCACGCAACTGGAAGCGGTGCGGGTCAGCCGCCGCAAGGCGCTGCCACTGGATCACTTTGTTACCGATTATCGTCAGCTCTGCCATCAACTGGCGTTGACCCGTGAGCGGGGCTACAGCGTGGAATTGCAGCAGTACCTGAACAATCTGGTGCTGCGCGCTCACCGCCAGCTGTACCGTTACAACCCCTCACTGGGCGACCGTATCGGTGATTTTCTGGCCCGTGGCTTTCCCCAGGCCGTTCGTCGTCAGTGGCGCTGGCATATGATCAGTGCATTGAGCTTTTTGCTGTCCATTGCCCTGGCCTGGATTCTGGTTCACCAGCAACCGGACATGGTCTACACCGTGCTGGATGAGCAGTCCCTGACGGATATCGAGATGATGTACCAGCCCGGCGAGGACGGCGGCGGGGACATCCATGAAGGTCGTGGCGGCGACGATGACGTGCTGATGTTCGGCTATTACATCAAGAACAATATCGGTATCGCCTTCCGAACCTTTGCCGGCGGGCTGTTGTTGGGTGTGGGCGCCATTATCGTGATGTTGTTCAACGGCAGTTTCTTCGGGGCCATTGCCGGGCATCTGATCAATGTGGGCGGCGACCAGCCCTTCTTTACTTTCGTCATCGCCCACGGTGCGCCGGAACTCACCGCCATTGTGCTGGCAGGCGGGGCCGGCTTGCGGCTGGGCTGGGCCATTATTGCACCGGGGCCCTATACCCGTCTGAACGCATTGCGACTGGCGGCGAAGGACAGCCTGCCGGTGATGTACGGGGTATTTGCCCTGCTACTGCTGGCGGCCTTTATCGAGGCGTTCTGGTCACCACGGGATTTTGAGCCAGTGGTGAAATACAGCGTGGGCGCGGCCTGCTGGGCCCTGCTCTATCTTTATCTGTTGTTCGGGGGCCGTCATGGAACTGGAAAAGGCTAGCGCCCGACTGGCTCCCCGCAGCCCCTGGCAGGCAGTGGATCTGGGCACCCAGATGTTTCAGCGCTGGGCCTGGCCCACGGTGCGCATCTGGCTGACCTTTACCCTGCTGCCCTTCACCCTGCTACTGGCCCTGGCCAGCCAGCTGGAAAGCTGGTGGCCATTGATCCTGTTCTGGTGGCTCAAGCCAGCCTGGGAACGCCCGCTGCTGGCCTGGTACAGCCATGCCCTGTTTGCGGAAGAGCTCAGTCTCAAAGACCTGTTCCGGCGCTGGAAGCACTACGCCCTGCCCGGCCTGTTGGCACAGCTGACCTGGCGACGGCTGAGCCCTTCACGCAGTTTCAATACCGCAATCTGGCAACTGGAAGGCGCCCGAGGGGACCAGGTTGGCCAGCGTCATCAGGTACTCCATCGCTCCCCATCCAACCGCTCCGGGCTGCTCACCATTGTCATGTTCCACATCGAACAGTTCATGGGCTACGGGGTGCTGGCGTTGGCCTACCTGCTGGTGCCCTGGCAGTTCAATCTGGAAATGAGCGACTGGTTTATGGACCAGAGCGTGCTGCAGACCGCCATCGCCAGCAGCTGCATGTATCTGGCACTGTGTATTACCGAGCCGCTGTATGTGGCCTGTGGCTTTGCCCTCTACCTCAACAAGCGCACCTGGCTGGAAGGCTGGGACCTGCAACTGGGGCTCACCCGCATCGGCAAGCGCCGCCGCCCAAGCGGCATTGCAACAGCCTTGCTGTTGATGGGGCTCATCAGCGTTCCATTCAGTGAACCCGCCCATGCCAGCAACACAGACGCCGGGCTCACCGAGCAGGAGCAGGTGATCGAGCTGTTGGCTGGCGAGGATTATATGCCCTTCGAAACCCGTACCCAGCGGGAATGGAAGGATCGGGATAATGATGAGGACGGTGGTGAAAGCTGGTGGGAAACCTTCTGGAAGACGTTCTTCGACAATGCAGATGACACACCGGACACCCCGGACAAACCGATTTCCCTACCCGACAATCTGATCTGGGCGGTCTTCTGGGCCCTGTTTGCGGGCATTGCCCTGTGGCTGCTGCTGACCGTGGCCTCCCGGATGGGCTTCACCCGTAACGCCTCCCGCCACAGTCATGCCATCCCCACCCATGTGGCCGGGCTGGATATCCGCCACCACAGCCTGCCAGACGATGTGGGCCAGGCGGTGGACAAGGCGCTTGAACAGCAAGACATCCGAACAGCCCTGGCATTGTTGTTGCGGGTCAGCCTGGCCACCCTGCTGCGCGAATACCCGGTGCCGCTGGCGGCCGGCAGCACGGAGCAACAATGCCTGCGCACCTTGCAGCAAGTTCACGGCGACGCCGCCGGCATACCGGTACTCAAGCCCGTGGTGGATGCCTGGGTGCGTACCGCCTGGGCCCATCGCCCGGTCAGTGCAGATGAGGTGCGCGCATTACTCACACAATGGCAGGCCGTCCGCTTTGTGGAGGTGGCCCATGGCTAGTCTGCGCAGATGGCTTCCGGCCTTGCTCGCGGCAGTAATTCTGGCGCTGACCGCCAGCTACTATGCCCTCACCGAGCCAGTCACCACTGTACACCGGGTGGCACCAGACGTGAGCGTACAGCGGGATCCCTTCCATGCCGCACAGCGCTGGCTGGCGCAACGTGAGCAGCCCACCCGGCGCATCCTCAGTGCCGCCGCGCTGTTTCCCCTTCCAGACACCGACACCACCCTGATTTTCGATAAACAGCGGGGGTTGATGAGCGATGAACAGGTAAACACCCTGATCAACTGGGTCATGGCCGGCGGCGACCTGATTGTGGCCGCCCGCCCCTTGCCGTCGTCCCGGGATGAGCAGATAGCCACCCACGCACAATGGCAAGACAATGACCCACTGCTCTATCCCCTGGGTATCACGGTCTGGGAAATCGAAGACGCCAGCGAGTTTCAGGAACTGGAGGAAGATCCCCTGATCGCGGTGCTGGCCATGCTGCCAGCCTTTGCCGGTGATCCGCTGCACTATTGCATGGAAAGTGACAACGCGGAGTTGCGTGCCAGCTGTGAGGCACTGCTGTGTGAGGCGCCAGAACAACCGCAGACCCTGGTGCTGCATACTGATGAAGACACCCGGCCCCGGCATATTCAGCTCTACAGCGACCATGTGTTGTGGCACGACAGCTGGGATGAAGAAGACGGCATCGAACCACACCGGCAATGGGACACCGAAGTGATGGCCTACGCGGACAATGATGCGGGCAGTCAACTGATTCAGCTGTCCCTGGGCGACGGCCAGATCACCGTACTCACCGATCTCAGCCTGTGGGACAACGACCACATTCTCTACTTCGATCACGCCTGGCTGCTGGGTTGGCTCACCGGCGAGGACGGCGTCTGGTTTATTCGCTCCGTGGCCATGCCCCCTTTGCTGCAATGGCTGTGGCAACGTACCCCGGAACTGATACTGGCATTGCTGATACTGCTCGCCCTGTGGTTGTGGCTGCGTATCCCCCGTCAGGGCCCGCTGCAGCCCGCGGACGAAGACCAGCACCATGACTATCTTCAGCATCTGCATGCCAGTGGCTATTTTCAATGGCGCACGGAGCAGCAGGACGCATTGCTCTCTGCCCTGCGCCAACAGGCCAGCGCTCGTCTGCGCGGCTATCACACCGATGACGACAAGGCACTGTCGTTGGCCGCCCGGGACCTGAATTGCCCCAGCCGCGACTTGCACAGTGCCCTCAATGACACCCCGCAGAGCCGTGACCAGCTGATGGAGCAGGTACGGCTGCTACAAGCGTTAAGGAGTAACACATGAGCCAACCCAACACCCTGCAGGAAGCCGCAGCCCTGGCCAGTGACATCGAGCAGCGCCTCAATCAAGTGCTGATCGGCCAGCAGCAGGTGGTCCGAGAAGTGCTGATCGCCCTGATCGCAGGTGGCCATGTGTTGATCGAAGGGGTTCCCGGTCTTGGCAAGACCCTGCTGGTAAGGAGCCTGGGCAAGGTGCTGGAACTGGATTTTAACCGCATCCAATTCACCCCGGACCTGATGCCCACGGATGTGACCGGCCACGCCATGTATGACCAGAAGACCGAACAATTCCGTATCCGCCGCGGTCCGGCCTTTACCCAGTTGTTGCTGGCTGATGAGATCAACCGGGCACCCGCCAAGACTCAGGCCGCCTTGCTGGAAGTGATGCAGGAACGCCAGATCACTATCGAGGGCAAAGCCTTCACGCTTAACGAACCCTACATGGTACTGGCCACCCAGAACCCGCTGGACCAGGAGGGGACCTATCCGCTGCCCGAAGCCGAACTGGATCGTTTCCTGTTCAAGGTGATGATTGATTATCCGGACCACGGCGATGAAACCCGGCTGGTGAATATGGTGCTGGATGGCACGATCCGCGCCAGCCTGGATGTGGACAGCCTGACCCCGGCCACGGACGGCGCCGGCCTGATGGCGATTCGCGCACTCAGTGATAGTGTGCTCATTGATGCCGAAGTCCTGGATTACGCTTTGCGTATTGTGCGTACCACCCGGGACTTCAGCGGGTTGAGTCATGGCGCCAGTCCCCGTGCCAGTATTGCCCTTGCCCGCGCCGGCCGTGTGCAGGCACTGGTGGAGGGCCGGGATTTCGTTACCCCGGATGACATCCAGCAAGTGGCGCGGCCGGTGTTGCGTCACCGCATTCAGCTCAGTGCCGATGCCGAGATCGAAGGGCAGACACCGGAAACCGTGCTCGGCCGACTGCTTGAGCAGGTGGAAGCGCCGCGTCAATGAAACCGGCCCGCCGACTGCTGCAACTGGCGGCCCTCTGGGCCGCCCTGGCCCTGCCCCTGATCTGGCTGGACTCAAGCGCCCTGAACGCATTGTGGTGGGCACTGGGTGCGCTGGTGCTGTGCATTGCCCTGCTGGATGGCTGGTATCTACACCGTCAACCGCCCCCCGCCGCCCGGCGGCTATTGCCCAGCGCATTATCAGTACAGCAGCCGCACCCGGTACGCATCCAGGTCCGCTCTGACAGCCTGCCTGCAGGCACCCTGCTGGCCGATCACCACCCCGGTGATGATCCTCACACAGGTTTGCCCTGCCTGCTCACACCCAGTGACCAGGAGCTCACCGAACTCACCTATACCTACCGACCCAGCCGACGTGGTCCGACCCGCTTTGGTGACCTGGAATTCTGGCTTCCCGGACGCCTGGGGCTGTGGCAGGCACGCAAGGTGGTGCCTGCAACCTGCAATGTCCCGGTATATCCCGACTTCTCCCGGCTCAACGCCAGTGGGCTCGATGCCAGCCATACCTTTCTATTCAGTGGCACCCGCCTGCAGCCACGTCGTGGCGAGGGCATGGAATTCCATCAGCTTCGCGAATACCACGCCGGCGACAGCCTGCGACAGATTGACTGGAAGGCCACCGCACGCCGCCGGACCCTGATCAGCCGCGAATACCAGGATGAGCAGAACCAACAGATCCTGTTGATGCTCGATGGTGGTCGCCGTTTGGCCATGCCGGTGGGCAATCTGACCGGTTTTGATCACGCGCTTAATGCCGCCCTGCTGCTGGCCTGGAGCGCCCTGAAGCAGAAAGACAAAGCGGGGGCCATGTTGTTCTCCGCTGATCAACCCCGCTGGCTGCCCCCCGTCCAGGGGCAACATGGCATCAACCATCTGCTTAACGGTCTTTATGACCTGCATCCCAGCGAACATGCCAGCGACTTTATCCTTGCCGCACGCCAACTGCTCAAACACAGCCGCCGCCGTGCCCTTGTGGTCCTGGTTACACGGCTACAGCAGGAAGACCGGGATGATCTGTTGAGCGCCGTGACCCTGTTGCGCAAACATCACCTGGTGCTGGTGGCGGATATGCTATTGCCGGAACAGCAACAGCTGGCCCGCAGTGAAGTAAAAGATTTCGATAGTGCCCTGCAGGTCTGTGCCGATGCCCAGGAACAGCAGGAACGTCAGCAGCTACACACCCGCCTGCGCCATGCCGGCGCCCTGGTCACCGCCACCACACCGCAAAACATGCCGGCACAGCTCAATCACCTGTACCTGATGCTCAAGCGCAGTGGGCGGTTGTAAAGACCGTTTCGAGTTGCGAAGAGCGAGTTAAGGAGCCTCTGAATAACTCCTTACATACTCAGTCTTTCAGGCTGGCTCGCCCCCTCGGCAAAGGTAAAGAGGGGCGCACTTTTGATGGCATGCTGGTTGCCTGTCGAAAAAGTGCAACAACGAGTGTGAGTCAGCCTGGAAGACCCGGGAGCACCCGTTCGGGCATAAAGGCGCGGCCTGGAGCGCCCATCTGCTGCGCATTGCCTCTCGGAAAGGGAACCACCCTGACCATCGAGACAAGACACAACAGCTGCACGCTCCAGGCCACGCTGAGTACGCAAGGAGTTATTCAGAGGCTCCTTAAGAAAATCAAAAACCGCTAACCGGCAAGGTTTGCGCCTTTGCCTTTCGCAACTCGTTACTCGAACCCCGTCACTCGCTGTCGCTCGATTCGCCCCCTGGAAGGGAGCTCCTACAGCAACCCTCAGCGTTTGTGCGAGAAAAGAACTCCAATGCCATCAGCACGGCACCTTCCCCGTTAGAGTGAGTCGAGGAACGCAGCCCTGTGACGGCGCAGAGCAAAAAACCTGTCTGAGCGGAGCGAGTCTTTTTTGCGTCCGTCACAGGGCGAGTACCGGAGTGTGCCCGCGGAGCGGGCCGAACGGAGTCGGGGCGCGGGGGAGTCCAGAGGGGTGTCGCGTTACACCCCTTTGGGCCCGTCCGGCGAGGACACGCACGTGTCATGATGCGATGACATATCAGCTGACATCGAGCCATTCAGGTAGGAGCCACCATCACCGCCGGATTCGCACTTCGCCTAGCGAAGCAAAGAAACGCCCCGAAGGGGTGAGCGTAGCGAATAACAGGCAAACCTACAGCACCTAACCCCCCCTTTCCCTTGATCCGGTCGACCTTCGCTTACGCAACAATAACCGTGTGGGGGGTGATAAAAGAGGGCCGTATGTTAAGGTGGGACAACAAGGGAACCACTGAATACAGGTCTGTAGTACTCCGCGGTGTAAGACAGCAGGCGTCATCTGCTTGTATTGCGCCCCTTGTCTTTCAAGGTCTGGCCTTGCCAGTCAGTGCGCAGCGAAGAAGCTACGGTTCCCGGAAACGGCACCCTCAATCCGGACAAGGAGCTTCCAATGTCAGAGTCTGCCGAGCAGGACACTTCGCCTACCTCGGGCATGAAAAGCAAGATCAATCCCCCCGTATTCTATGGCTCTCTCGCCATCATCGTGGGCCTGGTACTGTTCTCCGTGATCGTCCCGGAAACCGCCGGCTCTTTCTTCAACGGTCTCAAACTCGCGGTCATTGAAGAAGCCAGCTGGTTCTATGTCTTAACCGTCGCGATCATCATTTCTCTCGTCGCCTTTCTTGGCATCAGTCGCTATGGCGAAATCAAGCTCGGTCCGGATCACTCCGAGCCGGATTACAGCTACGGCTCCTGGTTTGCCATGCTGTTCTCGGCGGGTATGGGCATCGGCCTGATGTTCTTTGGTGTGGCCGAGCCGGTGATGCACTTCACCAGCCCGCCCATGGCGGAACCTGGCGGTATTGAAGCGGCCAAGGAAGCCATGCGTGTCACCTTTTTCCACTGGGGTCTACATGCCTGGTCCATCTACGCTATCGTTGGCCTGATTCTCGCCTACTTCAGTTTCCGCCGGGGCCTGCCCCTGACCTTGCGTTCGGCGCTATACCCTATCATTGGCAAAAAGATTTACGGCCCCATCGGGCACGCCGTGGATATCTTTGCCGTGGTCGGTACCGTACTGGGTGTGGCTACCTCGCTGGGCTTTGGTGTACAGCAGGTGAATGCGGGGCTGAACTATCTGTTCGGCATGCCGGTAAGCGACACTATGCAGGTTACCCTGATTGTGGTGATCACCGGTCTGGCCACCATCTCCGTGGTCACCGGTCTGGATGCGGGTATCCGTCGACTCTCCGAACTGAACCTGGGCCTGGCCTTCCTGCTGCTGGCCTTTGTTCTGCTGCTGGGTCCAACCATCTTCCTGCTGAAAGCCTATATGCAGAATGTGGGTAGCTATCTGTCCGAACTGGTCAGCATGACCTTCAACCTGTACGCCTACCAGCCCAAGGTGGATGGTGGCCCGCAGGCCTGGGTCGGCGGCTGGACCATCTTCTACTGGGGCTGGTGGATCGCCTGGTCACCGTTTGTGGGGCTGTTCATTGCGCGCATTTCCCGCGGTCGTACCATCCGTGAATTTGCCATGGGCGTGATGTTTGTTCCGGCTGGCTTCACCCTGTTCTGGATGACTGTCTTTGGGGATTCCGGCATTCACATGATCATGTCCGAGTCGTTTGCCGATCTGGGACGCCTGGTCAGCGAAGACATGTCGGTGGCCCTGTTCCACTTCCTGGAACAGTTTCCGTTCTCCGGCTTTATTTCCGGTGTCGCCACCTTGATGGTGATCGTGTTCTTCGTGACCTCCTCGGACTCCGGCTCCATGGTGGTGGACATGCTGGCCTCCGGTGGCCATGACGACACCCCGGTATGGCAGCGGGTGTTTTGGGCCAGTTCCGAAGGGCTGGTGGCCATTGCTCTGATGCTCGCCGGCGGGCTGGGTGCCTTGCAGTCCGCCACCATTGCCGCGGCGCTGCCCTTCTCCGCGGTCCTGCTGGTGGCTGCCTACGGTCTGCTGCGCTCGCTGCGTGTGGAGAACATTCGCCAACGCAGTCTGGCCGCCGCCGTGGCACCGCCGCCGGAAGTGAATGTGGGCCATCAGCGGCCACAGGGTGGCGGTGGCTGGAAGTCGCGCCTGAAGAACATGGTCAACTTCCCGCTACGGGTCAAAGTGCTGGAATTCCTGGAAGTCACGGTGAAGCCCGCGCTGGAAACGGTGGCCGAAGAGCTGGAAAGCTACGGTCTCAAAGTGGACATCCGCCACGAGGACGATCGCGCCTACCTGGAAGTGAGCCATGGTCAGGAAACCGACTTCATCTACGGTGTACGAGTACGTGGCTACACCCGTCCTTCGCTCACCATCCGTCAGCTGGACCACGCCAAGAAGCACGCGGACAAGGACACTTACTACCGTGCTGAAGTGTTCCTCCAGGAAGGGGGTCAGGACTATGACCTGATGGGCTACACCAAGGAGCAGGTAATTGTGGACGTACTGGACCAGTACGAGAAACACATGCACTTCCTGCATATGCTGCGATAGACGCTACACGCAGCACGCTTCACGCAACAACGCGTTTTAAGGTTGTTGCTGGCTGAAGACAAGGAGGCCGCGCCCGGACATGGGGTGCGGTCTTTTTTTTGCTGCGAGCTGCGAGCTGCGAGCTGTGAGCTGTGAGCTGTGAGGAAAATCAAAGGCCAAGCCAGGGGTGTAGTCCAAGGGCAAATCTTTTTGTGGGAGTCTGCCTGCAGACGATAGGTTGGCCATTCGCTTGCAAGCAAGCTCCCACAATGGGGCTCCCCGGGTTTTGGAGGCGCGGTGGCTTGCCACCACGATTTTGTGGCCGCTCTGCGGCTGCATCACGCAACATGAAGCACGGAGAACCGGGAGAACCTACTGTGGGAGCTTGCTTGCAAGCGAATACCGCCTGGCCAACCCGGCATCGCTTGCAGGCAAGCTCCCACAGGGGAAGGCTGTCCTGTTTTTGTAGGAGCTTTGGAACCACCGCTCCTACAACGGTAGCTGGAAGGTTTGTTGCAGAGCTTCAGGAAGCGGAACGCTCTGGCGGCCATAGTCGCCCGCCAGGGCATCACACCATCGCGCCACCCGCTCAGGGAGGCCCAGCTTTAACAGTGCGTTGGCGCGGGTGTGAACCTTTTCGGCAAACCCCCTTTCATCCCCGCCATCACCATTGAGGTTATCCATTGAGACCCGGAAATCATGGCCACAGGCTGCACAGAACAAGGCCTCATAGGCCTGCGGCAGGATTTCCACACGGGCAAATTGCGCCTGCTGGTCGGCATCGCGGCCATCGGGGGCGTACCAGTAGCCGTAATCTTCCTGCAGGCGCCGCTCTGCGCCTGCCACACACCAGTGGGCAATCTCATGGAGCGCACTGCGGAAATAGTCGTGGGTATAACAGATTCGATGGGGGTTGCCTGGCAGATACACCGGCTCCGGGGCTCCACCCTCCAGCACGGTGGCGAAATCGGCAAAAAAAGTGGCCCGAAATAGCGATTCCAGGTCTGCACTACGGTGCACCTGTCCCTCGCTTTGCGGTATGGTAGCGGCCTTTCTCCGCTCCCGGTTCTCACCCATAAGATTCGTCGCGCCTATGTCTTCCCGCCGTCAGGAATTTGTTGCCCAGCTTACGCTTGCCCTGCCCATTCTTGGCGGCCAGCTGGCGCAGACCGCCAACGGCTTTGTGGATACACTAATGGCAGGCCGTGTCAGCGCCAATGATCTGGCCGCGGTGGCCGTGGGCGCCAGTATCTGGGTGCCCCTGTACCTGTTCATGACCGGGGTGTTGATGAGTGCTACCCCGATCCTGTCACGCCATCTTGGCGGCGAAGCTTACCATCGTATCAACCCGCTAGCCCAGCAGGGTATCTGGCTGGCCATGGGCCTGGGAGTGCTCAGCGCCCTGATCCTGCGCAGTATTGCGCCGGTACTGGTATGGATGGAGGTCGATCCGGCTATCCGGCCCATGGTGTCCGGCTATCTGGATGCATTGAGCTGGGGCATGCCCGGTGCCGCACTGATGCTGGCCATGCGCAGCTATACCGAAGCCATGAATCACACCCGCCCGGTGTTGCTGTTCAGCGTGATCGGCTTGCTGATCAATATCCCCAGCAACTATGTGCTGATCTACGGCAAGCTGGGCTTGCCGGCCATGGGCGGCGTGGGCTGCGGCTGGGCCACCTCCCTGGTGATGTGGTCCATGGCCCTGATGATGCTGTTCTATACCCATCGGCATCCAGTCTATCAGCATGCTCCGCTCAACCTGCGCCAGCGGCATTTCGAGATACCCAGCCTGGGCTACATGCTGCGCCTGGGGCTGCCGGTGGGGCTGACCATCTTCTTCGAGGTCAGCATCTTCGCCATCATCGCCCTGCTGATTGGCAGCCTGGGGGCGCAGATTGTGGCCAGCCACCAGATCGCACTGAACTTCACCTCGCTGATTTTCATGATTCCGTTGAGCTTTGCCATCGCCGCCACTGTCCGAGTCGGTCATGCCCGTGGCCGGCATGATTTCACCCGCCTCAGGCACGCCGTGCAGGTGGCCCACATGATCACCCTGGTGGTCGGTGTGGTCGCGTCACTGGCGCTGGTGCTGGCCCGCCACTGGATTCCTCACATCTATACCGATAACCGCGACGTCATCGAGCTGGCCAGCTACCTGCTGCTGTTTGCCGCCCTTTACCAGATTTCCGATGCCCTGCAGGTGTGTGCCAATGGCTGCCTGCGAGGTTTCGAAGACACTGGCTGGCCCATGGTCATGACCCTGTTCGCCTACTGGGGCGTGGGCCTGCCACTGGGTTATGTACTTGGTCTTACCTCCCTCATCGTCGAGCCCATGGGCCCCGCCGGCTTCTGGATCGGCCTGGTGGCGGGCCTGACCACCGCCGCGATTCTGCTGGGCTGGCGCCTGTACTGGCGCATGCAGCAACCCCTGCCGGAAAAAACGGACAATACCTCTGCTGAACCGCAGCAGGCAGCTTGAGGGAAGAACAAGCTACGAGAAGCGAGTTTCGAAAACCTTTCTCCTCTGCGCGAGTACAAGGTTATTGCCTTACGCAACTCGCAACTCATCCCCTCACCGTGGCCTCTGCCATTTATCCCGCCATCCGACCTTTCTTCATGACGCTTTCACGAAGACTTGCATGGATTCCAAGTAAAAGTTAACTTGAGTTAACGGTCGCCATGGCATGTGATCGTGCCAGCACCCTGCCGGGTGTACTCATAATGGCGATCCTCTAGGACACGTACCGGGAGGTGCCCATGACTTCGGCTCACCGGCAACACCCTGGCGGGAACAGCAACGTTGTTCCTTTCTCTCCACGCCGCCAAGCGGCACAGCCCCCTATACTTCGTCTGTCACCGGAATACGATGGCATTGAGCTGCTGTACGCCAATGATCACCACCCGGACACCCTTTTCTCTCTGAAGATTCTGGCCTGGGCCCGTCTCGCCAATGGCGACACCGTCGCCATGGTGCCGTGGCTGAAAACACCGGTTACCGCTATGGCGCTGGCCGATCCGCTTAATGGTCGCTGGGAGGGCTACCGCTTGCCCGGCAGTGATTACCTGTTTGTGGACGCCCCGGAACACAAGGTACAGGAGCTGGATGCGGCGATACGCTTCTTCGGCAAACCCCAGCCCGGCGGGCAGTCCATACAGGAAATCCCCGATACCATCGGTACCCATGCGGTGTTTTCCGCGGATGAATTCCACACCATCAGCCTGATGGAGGTGGTCAGCTGGCGCCTGCATGCCGATGGCACCCTCACTGCCATGGTGGCCGAGGAATCCGACCCGGTTGAAACCCCGGTTTTACCCGGCGCCCAATGTCTGGTTCCCGCCCAGGAAAAAGCGGATTTCCGCTACTTCTTCCAACACGGCATCGCCAATAAACTCAAGGAACGGGACCCGGAGGCCCTGGCGGCGGTGGCAATGCTGGCAACCGAACGGTGAAAGGCAGTGAACAGTTGCGCGAGCAACGCATTCTTTACGTGGAGGCTTGAGGCCGCGCCCGGATTCCGGGCGCGGCCTCTAACGTTATAAACCCAAACCCCGTCACTCGCGACGCTATTCACTGTTAACTGTTCACTATTCACTATCTTTTTGTCACTTCCTGACATCGCCACCCCCGATACAATCCTCTAGCTTTGTCTCAATAACAACGACAACCCGGCGAGACGGAGCCCAGCATGGAGAAACAGACCCGTAATCCCGCTGTTCTGGTGATCGGTGCCGGCATGAGCGGCATTCTGCTAGGCATCAAGCTGCGCGAGGCAGGCATCACTGACATCACCATTGTGGAAAAAGGCGATGGTGTGGGCGGCACCTGGCGGGAGAACACCTACCCCGGCGTGAGCTGTGATGTGCCCGCCCACATGTACGCCTATAGCTTCGAACCCTTTGTAGGCTGGGATGACCGCTTTGCCGAAGGCGCCCAGATTCGCCAGTATTTCGAGCAGACCGCCGACAAATACGGCATTACTGAACTGGTGCGCTTCAATGAGGAAGTTACGGCCGCCCAATACCGGGACGGTCGCTGGCAGGTGACCACCAGCAAAGGCGATGCGCTTAGTGTGGATTTCATTGTCGCGGCCACCGGCATCCTCCATCACCCCTCGGTTCCGGATATTCCCGGGCTCTCCGACTTTGCCGGCACGGCTTTCCATACTGCCCGCTGGGATCACAAACTGGATTTCAGCGGCAAACGGGTTGGCGTGATCGGTACCGGGTCCACCGCCGCTCAGGTCATCCCGGCACTGGTGAATCAGGGCGTGCCAGTATCAATCTTCCAGCGCACCCCGCAGTGGATGTTCCCGCGCCCGGATGCTCACTACTCTCCCCTGTACAAGAAGACCCTCGCCCGCTTACCGTTCCTGGCCACCCTTATTGGCCGGCTGTGGGCGTGGTACTACGCCCAGATGTTCGCCAAGATGGTGATCGGCAAGCCGCTACAGTTCTGGATTACCGACCGAATCGTGCGCCGCAATCTGGAAAAAGCGGTGGCCAATCCGGAGCTGCGCGCCAAGCTCACCCCGGATTACCGGGTGGGCTGCAAGCGGCTGGTGCTCGCCTCGGATTTTTTTGAAGCGGTGCAGCAACCCCACTGTGAGCTGATCACCGATGATGTCGACCATGTCGAGCCCGACGGCATCGTGACCCGGGATGGCAACAAGCATCCACTGGACGTGCTGGTACTGGCCACCGGGTTCCACCACCTGAACTTCATGCGCCCCATGGACCTGACCGGCCGCGATGGCATTCATATCGAGACCGCCTGGCAGCAGCAGTGCCTCAGTTACCGCTCGGTCACTATCCCCGGCTTCCCCAATTTTTTCCTGATGACCGGCCCCAACAGCCCGGTGGGCAATTTCTCGGTAACCCGCGTCGCAGAGGTGCAGGCAGACTACATGATGAAGCTCATCCGCCGCTGGCAGCAGGGCGAATTCGACGCCATCGAACCGCGCCCCGACGCCGCGGATAGCTTCCTGTCCCGCATCAAGGCCAACATGACCGGCACCGTCTGGACCGGCGGCTGCCAAAGCTGGTACCTGGACCCCACCGGCACACCGGCCCTGTGGCCGTTCACGTTCGGGCAGTGGGTGGAGGAGATGAGGGAGCCGAATCTCGCAGACTTTGATGTTTACAGATCGACCAGCGTTTCAGTGAACAGTTAACAGTGAATAGTGAACAGCGCACGGTTTTGCCTTGTCTGTTCTCCAACCTATGAGGCCGCGCCCGAAGTTCGGGCGCGGCCTCATACGTTTCAAAACCGAGAGCGTTGCTCGCGCAACTGTTAACTATTCACTATTCACTGTTCACTGCTTTTTACGTATCCAGTACCGATAAACCTCCCCCTCAACCTCCTGCCCTTCCAGGGTATGACCCAGAAACTGGCAGAATTTGGGAATGTCGCGCTCGGTGGAGGGGTCGGTGGCGCGCACTTCCAATAGATCGCCGGGGGCCATGTCGCGGACCTTGTTGTGCAGCATCATCACCGGTTCCGGGCATAGCAGACCGGTGGCATCGAGGTGGTGTTGGGCTTCCATGGAAAACTCCGGCGTGTACGGCTGGGGGCGGCCATTATAGGCACCATCACGCTGGCACGGAAATGCCGCCGCTAAACCAGGCCTGTTTGATCACTTTGACGGTGCCTCAATGAGGTGTTTGCGCGGTAGCCGGCGGCTGCCAGCGCCACGCCAGAGGAATCACCACCGCCACCAGTGCTGCCGCCAGCAGGAAGTGGCCGTCATAGCCCAGCCAGGCTGCACTGAAACCACTGCTCAGGGTAAAAATCCCCACCGCAAACAACCGCACCGAGGCCTGCATGGTGTAGTCACTCCCCTCATGTCCGTCCCGGCAGTAATCCATCATCAACGTGAAGAACGCCACCGTGGACAGGCCATCGGTAAACTGCTCAAACAACGCCACCGGCCAGATCCACTCCAGCGCCTGGTAGTGTGCCAGCGCCGCCCAGGCGGCAAAGGCCAGGGTCTGCAACACAGCAAAGGCAAACAGGGCCGTTCGGTGAGCCATGCGGATCATCAGTAGGCCCGCCATGGCGGCCCCCGCCAGACCGGCGAAGGAAATGATCAGGTCCAGGGTGCCGATTTCCACCAGGCTCCAGCCACTGTCGACCAGAAAGGGGTTAATCATGCGCGTACCAAAGCCGTCACCCACTTTGTAGAACAGCAGCAGGAACAGCCACAGGCCCATGCCGGGACGCTTCCAGAAGCGCGCCAGCTCCTGACGCCACCAGCGAAAACTCACATGCTCCCGGGGCCGCGGCGGCTCTACCGGTTCGCGGAACCGGGTCACCTGAACCAGCACCAGCATCATGCCGGTGATCACCAGCCCCAGGGTAGTTTGCCAGCCCCACCAGCCCACAAGGATCAGCAAGGCACTACTACCCACCATCATGCCGATCTTGTAGCCGTTGACCTGGATACTGTTGCCCAGCCCCCGCAGCGAGGGCGGCAACATGCGGGTCGCCAGCCCATCGGTGGCAATATCCTGGGTGGCACTGAACAGGTTGAGCAGAAACAGCAGGCCCAGCAGCACCACAAAGCCCGGTCCCAGTAACCACTTCTGGGGAAACAGGGAGACCACGAACAACACCGCCATCACGGCCAGCAGACAGCACTGGATCCAGCGCTTGCGATGATTGGGACGCCCTGCCCCCCAGCGATCCACCCACGGAGCCCAGATAAACTTGAACGCCCAGGGCAAGGCCGGCAGGGCCAGAAAACCGATCCATTCGGTGGGCAGGCCCGCATCCCGGGCCAGCGCAGGTAGCGCCTTGCCCAACATGCTCACAGGCAGCGCCTGGGCAAAATAGAGGGCACCGAGGGTCGCGAACAGCGCCGGCCCAGGTCTGGATGTCGTCATCAGTAATCCCGGTGGTAGGCAGCCCAGACGGTAATCTCTTCCCGGTCGTAATAAAGGTGCGCAGCCTTGATGATCACCTCGCCCCGCTCGGGATGACGTTCCATGGCGGTGGCCAGCTTCTCCAGCAATTGCCAGACTTCCTGAAAGCGGCGCTTCATGGGCAGTTTCAAATTGAACAGGGCCGCGCGACTCCAGCCCTGCTCAAGCCATTTTTCCATTTGCTGCAGGGTTCTTGCCGGCTTGTCCACCACATCACACACCACCAGATCCACACTGCTGCGCGGCCGCCAGGTGAAGGCATCACCGTAGATATGCTCCACCGGGTATTCATCCAGCAACCGGGCATCCAGTTTGCCGTGATCCACCGCCTGCACCTTGATCCCGCGGCGTGCCAGCTGCCAGCTCCAGCCACCCGGCGCCGCCCCCAGATCCACCGCCGTTTTCGCCGACAGCGCATCAGTGGTGCCGAAAAAGCGTAGCAGGGCCTCTTCCACTTTCAGCGCTGAGCGACTGGGCGCCTCGGCCGGCAACTTGAGACGGCGCACCCCGCCTTCCGCCAGTGGCACCTGGGCAGGGCTGATGGTCGCCCAGCCATTGTGGGAGTCACTGAAAAACAGGTGCAGGCGGTTGGCGGCCTTGCGTCGCAGCAGACCGGCTTTCTTCAGGCGGGGCTCCAGGGCCTTGCGAAACCCCTTGAGGAAACGCTGTAGTTCACGCCCTTCATTGGTATCACTGTGGTCCAGATAGACCTCACTGAACGGCGCAGCCTCTTCCAACAAGGGCCACAGGGCGCCGATGCGGTCATCACCGATATCAATAAACTCCCCAATGCCCATGCTCAGACTGCGGGCAAAGATCAGTCCGCTCTGCAGCAGTGATGCCATGCTGCCCTGCTGGCTGTGCCACAGCACATAACCACTGTTGGCAGACGTCCGCGGATACCCGGCCACCATCTGTTCCGCCGCATGGAAGTTCAGTTCGGCGGCGAGATCCGCTTCAAAGCCCGGGCGGCACAGTGCCAGAAGGGTTTCCGTGCCGGTGTTCAAGAAGTCGCTGGGCATGTCGGTCTCACGCTGGTTACAATACGATGGCTTTTGCCCACACCCAGGGGTGCGGGCCTGAAGATGGCTACATTGTCCTTATCACAACGGCTGGATCAATAATGAAAACAACACTGCCGCTGAGTTTGGCGTTGACTGGCGCCCTGATCACCCCACTACACGCCGAAGAAGAGCTTGCCCCACCGGACGTGGATTTTTTCGTCCAGGCCCAGATGAGCAAGGCCGACATGGATCCCTATGGCTTTGATACTGCGGATGGCCTCACCATCAATGTGGGGATGTGGCTGAACAGCGTAACGCTGGGCGAAAATTCCCGTTTCGGGCTGGAAGGTGGCTTTGTCACCCAGGGTGATGTGGATGAGCTGACTGATTTTACCCGTGCGCCCAGTGTCTCCGAAACCGGTGCCGGCGCCACCAGCGTGCGGGTTCAACAGGAAGACTCCCTGGAATTGGGAGGCTTTACCGCTGGCGTGGTCTGGCAAAGCCCCTATTGGCTTTATCTGAAGGCCGGCGGCTACCTCTATGACCTGAAGCTGGAAACACGCCAGCAACGCATTCTGCTGGATGTTAACGGTGACACGGTCACCACTGTCAACGACGCCCCGCAAAGCGAAAGCCAATCTGGGCTGGCCCCCTATGCCACCGCCGGTCTGGCGATCCCGCTTCTCGACAGCCTGTCGCTCACCGCCCAATACCAGTACACCAATATGGAATCCGAAAATTTCGGTACCCTGGGTATCGGTCTGCGCTTTACGAATTAAACGCAACATGCTCAGCAACACGCTTCACGCCGGATCTGGCGTGTTGCCTGTTGCGTGATGCATATAGCGTTATTTAACGAACACTACTGTCTTGTTGCCATCGACGATCACCCGGTCTTCCAGGTGCCAGCGTACCGCACGCAGCATGACCTGCCGTTCCACGTCCTGACCCAATGCCTTGAGCTCATCGGCAGAATGGCGGTGGCTCACACGCTGTACGTTCTGCTCAATGATCGGCCCCTGATCCAGATCCGCGGTCACATAATGACTGGTGGCACCGATCAGCTTCACCCCCTTGTCGTGGGCCTGCTTGTAGGGATTAGCCCCCACGAACGCCGGCAGGAAGGAGTGATGAATATTGATCACCCGGTGGGGATAGTGCGAGACGAAATCCGGGCTGAGAATCTGCATATATCGGGCCAGCACAATCACATCCACCCGCCCTTCCAGCAGCTTGAGCGCCTGGGCCTCCGCTTCCGCCTTGTTGTCCGCGGTCACCGGGATGTGATGGTATTCGATACCGAACCGCTCCACTTCGTCACGCAGGTCATCATGATTGCTGATCACCAATGGGATGGTGGCGGGCATATCCCCGCGGGAGGTACGCCACAGCAGGTCCATGAGCACATGATCGTGTTTGGACACCAACACCGCCATGCGCTTCTTCTCACTGGCATAACTGATCTGCCACTGCATGTCATAGGGTTCGGCCACGGCGGTGGCAAAGTTGTTTCTCAGGGCGTCACGGGAGCAGTCCAGATCCGGTGTCTGGAATTCCAGACGCAAAAAGAAGGTGCCACCCTGAGCATCACTGGAATGCTGGTCAAAATCGGTAATGTTGGCGCCGTGATTGAACAGAAAGGTACTGACTGCACTGATGATGCCCGGCTTGTCCGGGCAGGTTACCAGCAGTCGCGCCGTAGTGGCGTCGGTCATGGTCATCTCAGATCCTGATACGGGTGTCAGCCAGGATCACTAGCTGACACCAAAGTGTTCCTTGCGATAGCTGGACGGGGTTTTCCCGGTCCACTTCTTGAAAGCACGATGAAAGGAGCTTGCTTCACTGAAGCCCATTAGCAGCGCAATCTCATCGATGCTCAGCTCCGGCTTGGACAGGTAATAGACCGAGGCATCCTTGCGGATGGAGTCCTTGATCTCCTGGTAGCTGGTATTGGCTTCCTTGAGACGACGGCGCAGGGTCTGCGGCGTCATGTTCAGCTTGCCGCAGATCTCGGTGAAGTCCGGGAAACTGTTGCCGTATTCATTGGAAATGATGGCCCGGATCTGGGCCGGCAGGCCCACATTATGGATATTGCCGTCGAAAAGCTGAGCCAGCGAGTCCTTCAGGAACTTGGACAGGGACAGCTCATTCTGAACCAGCGGCAACTCCAGAAACTCGGACTTGAAGGTAACGGAATTCTCGTCGGTGCCGTACTCAATCAGGCAATCGAACAGGAAACGGTGCTCTTCATCGTTCTTGGTATCGGAATAATCAAGACGGACTTCCTGGGGCTCGATGGCCTTACCCACCAGCCAGCTCATGAACCGCAGCCAGATGAACAGGGAGGCTTCGATAATGACTTCACGGAAATCCAGGCGAGAGTCAGCATTGACCACCAGCCGGGCCACATCGCCTTCGCGCTGGATGCCGGTGCGGGTACTCAGCTCAAACAGGTCGTAGAAGCGGATACCCCGTTCGATAGCCGCCCCCAGATTGGGGCAGTTGATCACCGCGTGGGCCATCATGGAGAAGGTGCCCGGCTTGGACTTGCGCCCCTGACCAAAGCCAAGGAATTCGTCCTGGGTCTGCTCCATGATCAGGAGCATCATCTTGATAAACGTATCACGCTCGATCGTGCCATCCGGGTCTTCCAGTAGCTGACGTGGAATACCACATTTGTCGAGCAATTCAGGAATACTGGCCCCGGATCGGGCGGCCCCCTGCAACAGCTTGACCACTCGATTGATATTGATCGTTCTACGATGGTACATCGATCAGTCTGTCCTCTACCGTCTGATCCGCCCGTTCAGCATTATTGTCAGCCGGGCTGCCGAGCCCCTGTGCGGAGCCTTGGAACGCCAATAATAAAGAAAATGCGGATAATTGACATACTCTTGCGAAAATCACCCCTTTGCATACCAATTGTATCAATTTCGGGGCCTGTTTTGACCGTACTTGTTGCACCTTGTCACACTAATTACCGCGATCATCATTATGCGCCCTTGTGCTCAATCGCGCCTTCAGATAAAAACGAGGCATGCGCATTCTGGTAGTGGAAGACAACAAGGCCGTGAGCCTGATCATCTGTCGCATCATCGAGGAACTGGAGCACGAGTATGTGCTGGCCGCCGATGGTGAGGCGGCGTTGCGTCTGTTCAGGCAGCGGGACATCGATTTGTTAATTCTGGACGTGGAACTACCGGTACTGGACGGCTTTACCGTGGCCCGGGAAGTCCGCAATGACGACCAGAACCTCCCTATTCTGTTCATCTCCGGCAACAGTAGCGAAGCCTACCAGCAACAAAGCCTGGATGCGGGTGGCGACGCCCTCATGGCCAAACCCCTGCGCCCAAGTGAATTGCGCCGCTGGCTGAATGGCTATCTGGCCAAAGCCAGCTGATCGCCCATCTGCCCACCATCTCAGGGGCCCTGGTGCCCAACAAGAGAGTGACATCATTCGCACGAAACAGGGATAGAGCGCCCCTACCCCCCCTTGTTCTCCGGCCTTTTGCCTGAAAGCAGCTCACGATACTCGGGGATGCTTCCGTCATCCTCTGCAGGATACTCCGGCGCCAGTGCCTTCAACGCATCAGACAGCAGACTGGCCACTACGGCCCGCGCCGCCTTCTTGTCGTCATTGGGAATCACGTGCCAGGGCGCCCAGGAGGTATGGGTCGCGGGCAATACCTGATTGACCAGATGGAGATAATCGCCCCGCGCTTGCCAGGCCAGCACATCAGCGTGATCAAACTTCCAGCGCTTGCGGGGGCTATCCAGGCGCTTGAGCAACCGTTGACGCTGCTCCTCCTCTGAAGTCTGCAGCCACACCTTGATGATCCGGGTACCTTCCCGCGTCAGATGCTGCTCAAAGCCATTGATCGCCTCGTACTTGCGCTCCCAGTCATCGCTGGCATTTTCACTCACCGGCCACAAACGCTCCGCCAAAACCGCTTCGTAGTGGCTGCGGTTGAAGGCCACCACCTCGCCCCGGGCCGGCAGGTGTCGCCACACCCGCCAGAGGAAATCATGGTGAACCTCCTCTCTCTGGGGTCGACCGAAGCTGTGGGCTCGGAAGGCGGCGGGATCCATGGCCTGACCGAGGGTGCGAATCAGGCTGTCCTTTCCGGACGCATCCAGACCCTGCAGCACCAGCAGCACAGCATTGCGCTGATTGGCAAACAGGCGACGCTGATGCTCGTTGATATCTCGCTGCGCTGCGGCCAGGTCAGGTTTCTGGTCTTCTGGCAGCACACTGTCCAGTGCCTCGACATCCATGCCGGGTGCAACTACATCGGCAAACTGTTTGCTGTCCATATTCCCTCCCCGGCAAACTCTCCTTCAGCATAATGGGAACCTTACCAGGTAGAAAACCGGAGATTGTCATGCAACCACGCATCAGCATGATCACCCTGGGTGTCCGCGATCTGGGCACCGCCATCACCTTTTACGAACAAGGGCTGGGCCTTCCCCGCCGCGCCATGCCAGACGATTCTCCCGTGGCGTTTTTCGAACTTAACGGCACCTGGCTTGGGCTGTTCGGCCACGATGCGCTGGCACAGGATGCTGGTGTATCCGCAGATGGCAGTGGCTTCCGGGGTGTCGCCATGGCCCATAACCTGGACTCCCCTGCCGAGGTGGATGCTCTGCTGCAACAGGCAGAGGCCGCCGGTGCCAACATCATCAAACCTGCCCAGGCCACGGACTGGGGGGGGCTATTCAGGGCACTTTGCGGATCCAGACGGGCACCTGTGGGAGGTGGCCTGCAATCCGCACTTCTGGGTGGGGCCGCGGTGAAGAAATGATTCCAGAAGCGGGTTTCGGGTACCGGGTTTCGAAAATCAAAAACAGCCCGGGCCTGATAGCATGGCTTTTGAGTTAGCGTTTGAATTTTGGCCACACAGCTGGACCGTGCTGTAGGAGTTCCCTTCCAGGGGACGAACCGAGCGCAGCGAGGCGACCGAAGGGAGTTTCTTCAAACCTTCCAGAATGAAAACAGGATCGCCGTGCGGGTTGAGCCTCCTGCAAATAAAGCCGTCTCTGGCATCCTTACCTCGCCAGGGCTCGGATCGCTTGCAGGCAAGCTCCTTGTATCTCTCCACGAGTGCTGATTAGCTACCAGCACTCACGGGTCGGGTTAAAGCCTGACAAGCTCCTGAGGGCATAGACCCTGTGACGTAGATCCTGGCTCCGACCCATTCTCTTAAATCTGAACGGTATCCGGGCTCTCCCCTCCGCGGGATGAAGCCGTATAAGCAAGGGAAGACACGAGAGATGCACTTCGTTGGAATTGATGTCAGCAAAAAGAGCCTCGATACACTTTGGCTGCGCCAGGCCAATCCCCGGAAGGTAAAAACACGGGTTTTCCAGAATCGGCGCGGGAAGGAGCACGAGGTTGCGCAGTGGCTGCTCAAGCAGACCGGTGCTGAGCCGTCCGAGATTCATGTGGTGCTGGAAGCCACCTGTATTTATCACGAGAACCTGACCTACGCACTCCATGAAGCTGGGTTGCAGGTGTATGTGGCCAATCCGGCGCGCACCAGGGACTTCGCCAAGAGTGAAGGGTTCTCAAGCAAGACAGACAAGCTCGACTCGCTGTGCCTGGCTCTCTACGTGAAAGAGAAGCATGAGCGACTACATAAATGGCAGCCGGAAGCGCCAGAGATCAGGCAGTTACGAGCGCTTGGTGCTCGTCTGGAGGCCTTGGAGAAAGACCGTCAGCGGGAAGAAAACCGGCTTGAGAAAGCGGAATTCAACCAGTCAAGCGAGCGAGTCATTGCCTCTATACAGGACATGATCGCGACACTGAATGAGGAGATCCGCAAGCTCAAAAAGGACATCGATGACCACATTGATGGCCATCCTGAACTGAAACAGGACCGCTCACTGCTGGAGAGCATCACTGCGGTAGGCGATGTGATGTCCCGAGAGCTGCTGTCGCTAATACACAGTCGGGACTTCCGGTCAGCCAAGCAATGTGCCGCCTTCCTGGGCATTACGCCGGTGCACAATGAATCCGGCGACTCCAGAAAGCCGACAAAGATCCGCAAAGGTGGCCGCGCCAACGTACGGGGAAAATTGTTCATGGCAGCAGTCACAGCATGCACCCACAACCCCGATATCCGGGCACTGAGACGGCGCATGGAAGACAGGGGGAAGACAGGTAAAGTGATTGTGGTGGCAGCAATGCGCAAGCTGGTGCAAATCGCCTATGGGGTAATCAAGCACCAAAAGAAATATACCCCACAAGTCGCATAGAGACGGCTTGCAGGGTATGGAGAGAGACGGTATCTACAGCGGCTTCGAAGAAATGCGGAGGTTGAAAACTTGCGTGTTGCGTGATGCAGCCGCAGAGCGGCCACAAAAAAGCCCGGCACATGGCCGGGCTTTTTTGTGTCGGGAAAAGCGAATCTTACTTGAAGATTTCGCCCTTCTCGGCTTTCTCTACCAGCAGTGCCGGCGGGTTGAAGCGATCGCCGTACTTGGCAGCCAGTTCCTGGGCGCGGGCCACAAAGCCTTTCAGCCCCCCCTCGTACTGGTTGATGTACTGGATCACACCACCGGTCCAGCCCGGGAAGCCGATACCGAAGATGGAACCGATATTGGCATCGGCTACAGACTCGATAACGCCCTCTTCGAAGCACTTCACCGCTTCCATGGCTTCGATGAAGAGCATACGCTCTTTCATGTCTTCCATGGGAATCTCGGTGGAGTCACCAAAGGCATCTTTCAGGCCTGGCCACAGCTTGGCCTTGCCACCTTCCGGATAGTCATAGAAGCCTTTGCCCTGCAGCTTGCCAGGACGATCCAGCTCTTCGACCATCTTCTTCATCACGTCCTGGGCAGGGTGATGCGGCGGCGGCGGAGTCCCGTCACGCTTGGCATCGTCCTCAGCAGCTTTACCGATCTTCAGGGCAGTGCCCATGTTGATTTCATCGATCAGCTTCAGGGTACCTACCGGGTAGCCAGCCTGCTGTGCAGCTTGCTCTACGGACGCGGCGGAAACGCCTTCCCCCAGCATGGCGATACCTTCGTTGGCGAAGGTGCCGATCACGCGGGTGGTGAAGAAGCCGCGGGAATCATTGACCACGATCGGGGTCTTGCGGATCTGCAGGCAGTAGTCGTAGGTCTTGGCCAGCACTTCCGGAGACGTGTCTTTACCACAGATGATTTCCACCAGCGGCATCTTGTCGACCGGGCTGAAGAAGTGGATACCGATGAAGTTGTCCTGCTTCTTCACACCCTTGGCCAGACCAGTGATCGGCAGGGAGGAAGTATTGGAACCCAGCACTGCGTCGGGCAGTACCACGTCTTCGATTTCCTGGAAAACCTTGTGCTTCAGCTCGGTGTTCTCGAACACGGCTTCGATCACGAAGTCCACGCCTTCCAGATCCTTGGCATCCGCAGTCGCAGTGATCAGGGACAGTACCTGCTCTTTCTTCTCTTCGGTCATCTTGCCGCGGGAGATGGCCTTGTCCAGCAGTTTGCGGGAGTAGTCCTTGCCCTTCTCGGCATTTTCCTGGGAGATGTCTTTCAGTACCACTTCGGAGCCGGTCATGGCGGTCACGTAGGCAATGCCTGCGCCCATCATGCCTGCACCCAGTACACCCACTTTCTTGGCGGTGAACTTGGGCACATCCTTAGGACGGCTGGCGCCACCGTTGATAGCCTGCAGGTTGAAGAAGAAGGCGTTGATCATGTTCTTGGCAACCTGACCGGTTACCAGATCAATGAAGTAGCGCTCCTCGATCAGGAAGGCGTTGTCCACGTCCACCTGGGCTGATTCCACGGCAGCCGCCATGATGTTCTTCGGTGCCGGGTAGTTGGCGCCCTTCAGCTGCTTGCGCAGGTTAGCCGGGAAGGCCGGCAGATTGGCAGCGAACTTCGGCGTAGACGGCGTGCCGCCCGGAATCTTGTAACCCTTGGCATCCCATGGCTGCTGGGATTTCGGGTTGGCAAGGATGAATTCCTTGGCCTTGGCAATCATCTCTTCTTCGCTGTCGACCACTTCGTCGATCAGGCCGACTTTCTGAGCCTTGGCCACTTTCATGCGCTGACCCTGCATCAGCACGTTCATCAGTGCGTCCTGGATACCCAGCATACGCACGGTACGCACGATACCACCGGCTCCCGGCAGCAGGCCCAGGGACACTTCCGGCAGACCAAACTGGGCTTTCGGGTTGTTCAGGGCCACACGACGGTGACAGGCCAGTGCGATTTCCAGGCCGCCCCCCAGCGCCGTGCCGTTCAGGGCACAAACAACCGGGATTCCCAGGGTTTCCAGCTTGCGCAGGTCGCCTTTCAGCAGCTTGCCGCCGTCAGCCATTTCCTGGGCGTTTTCCGGCTTAACCTGAATCAGGTCACGCAGGTCGCCACCGGCGAAGAAGGTCTTCTTGGCAGAAGTGATAATGACACCGGCGATGTCATCCTTCTCTTTTTCCAGACGCTCCACCGTGTCATGCATGGACTTGGTGTAACGGTCGTTCATGGTATTCGCAGACTGCTGCGGATCGTCCAGGGTCAGGGTAACAATGTTGTCCGCACCCTTTTCCCAGCGAATAGTCGATTCTGTCATTTCAATATCTCCAATTCCGGTGGCCGCTTACAGGCGCTCAACAATGGTGGCGATACCCATACCTGCACCCACACACAGGGTACAGAGGCCGAATTTCTGGTCGCGACGCTCCAGTTCGTCGAGCACGGTGCCGACGATCATGGCACCGGTAGCACCCAGCGGGTGACCCATGGCGATGGCACCACCGTTCACGTTGGTGATGTCGTAGCTGATCTCCATGTCCTTCATGAAACGCATGGCAACGGACGCGAAGGCTTCGTTGATTTCCCACAGGTCGATCTGGTCGGCGGTCATGCCGGCCTTGGCCAGGGCCTTGCGGGCAGCCGGCGCCGGGCCGGTCAGCATGATGGTGGGATCAGCACCGCTCACTGCGGTAGCAACGATACGGCCGCGGGGCTTGGCACCGATCTTGTCACCGGCGTCCTTGTTACCCATCAGCAGCAGGGTGGCGCCATCCACGATACCGGAGGAGTTACCCGGGGTATGAACGTGGTTGATCTCTTCCAGCCAGTGGTACTTCTGCAGGGCCACAGCATCGAAACCGCCCATCTCGCCCATCATGGCGAAGGACGGGTTCAGGTTGCCCAGTGCTTCAGCAGTGGTGCCCTTGCGGACGTGCTCGTCACGGTCCAGAACCACCAAGCCGTTCATGTCTTTAACCGGCACAACGGACTTGGCGAAGTAGCCCTTGTCCCAGGCTTCAGCTGCACGGGCCTGGGAGTTGGCTGCGTACTCGTCAACGTCCTTGCGGGTGAAGCCTTCCACGGTGGCAATCAGGTCAGCACCGATGCCCTGCGGGATAAAGCCGGTGTCGTAGTTGGTTTCCGGATCCAGCGCCCAGGGGGTACCGTCAGAGCCCATGGGAACACGGCTCATGACCTCCACACCACCAGCCAGTACCAGGTCTTCAAAACCGGAACGTACTTTCATGGCACCCAGATTGACCGCTTCCAGACCAGATGCGCAGAAACGGTTGATCTGCAGACCGGAAACGGTTTCCGGCAGACCGGCAGCCAGTGCAGCAATCTTGGGCAGTACACCACCCTGATCACCCAGCGGGGACACGATGCCCATGACGATGTCGTCGATCATCGCCGGGTCCATGTTCGGGAAGCGGGCCTTGAGTTCATTAATCAGGCCAACCACCAGGGAAATCGGCTTCACGGTATGCAGCGAGCCGTCTTTCTTGCCCCGGCCTCGGGGCGTACGAATCGCGTCGTAAATATAGGCTTCGGTCATGGAACCTTCCTCTTGCCTCAGGCAGATGTCAGCGTTGTGCTGACGGGTTATGAGGGCAGTGCGATAACAGGCAATCTACCCACGATGGAAAGACGGTAAGAGTGCCTGCCAGCGTCCCGTCACTCAATGACATGAGTTAACAGGGGGGTTGAGCGGAAAGGGCAAACACTTTCGCCCAGTCTGTACAGTCATTGCGCGGTGATGTTGACCTGCTATGGTGCTTGCCATTCGCTCAAGGAGATAGTTGATGTCCCATACTCTGGATGTTTTACAGTCATTGGCCTCGTCTGCCCTTCAACAGGGCCGGGGTATTGGTACCGCCGGGCATGTCCGTCAACCGGAAGAACCGCTTGAACTCTATGACATGGAAGGGTGCCCGTTCTGCCGTCTGGTCCGTGAAGCCCTCACCGATCTGGACCTGGATGCGCTGATCTTTCCCTGCCCCAAGGACGGCGACCGCTATCGTCCGCTGGTGGAGCGTCTGGGTGGCAAGCAGCAGTTTCCCTACCTGATGGACCCCAACACCGGTGCTGAACTTTACGAGTCGGCGGACATCATCGAATACCTGTATCAGGAATACGGCGGTCGGCCGGCCCCGAAACGCTGGCTGGTTCGCAGCCTGCGCACGGCAGCATCCGTGGCGGCCTCCCTGCCCCGGGCCCGCCGTGGCGTCTACTGCGATAACTCGCTGCCACCAGAGCAGCCGCTGGAACTGTATTCCTTTGAAGCCAGTCCGTTTGCCCGGCTGGTGCGTGAGCGCCTGACCGAACTGCAGATACCCTACATCCTGCGCCAGTGTGGCCGGGACCAGTGGCAGGATTGGGTACTCCCCCCCCTGCGCAAACAACTGGTACCGGATTACGCACCCAGCCAGCGCAACCGGGTGGACCTGATGGACCGCGCCGGCAGGATTGCGGTGCCCTATCTGGTAGATCCCAACACCGGTACCGAAATGTTTGAATCCTCTGTCATTCTGGATTATCTGGAACGAACCTACGCCCGCTAAGGGGCACAGGTAAGGCAGAGACCCAGTCACGGGGCAGTGAAAATCGCCAGCCAAGGCAAGCTGCCCCGCACTGCTTCCCATATTTTCCGGGGTATGAGCCTCTTCCTTTGTGGGAGCTTGCCTGCAAGCGATCCGAGCCCTGGCGAGAAAAAGACGGTTACAAGCCACGCGACGCGAGTTTCGCCCCCGCAAACCCTTCGACCCGCCCTGTTTGGCCTTTCGAAACTCTTCACTCGCATCTTTGCCCTTGTCTGGCTACGACCAGAGCCCCTCCCTACGGTCCATCGCGTAGCTCACTTCGCTCCCTGGAAGGAAGATCCTGGCCAGAAAGAACCTGCAGAAGCTGGGTGGAAATTGGCTCGTCGCCAATGCATGCCTTCATATCACGAAAGACTCTGCCGAAATGATCAGCCCTGCAGAGCCTCGTCAAGTAGATACAAGCTACAGGACAACAATGAACTGCCCCGCCCCATTTCCGCACCCCGGCGACAGTCCACGGGAAGCCAGTTATCCGGAACGGCAACAAATGCCGTTCCGGGCACTTCTCCCGCATCCGCTTTAGTGCTATATATCGCTTAAGACGTTGTCTCGAGCGCCTCTGAGGGCGACCGACAGTGTCCCTTCTATTAACAGCGGACAGTGAGCAGCACCATGGGTCGTCGACACTTTGATGACTATGAACCGGAAGAGTGGGAAGAAGAACACAAGCGCGCCGACCGGGAACGTCGCAAACGTGAAGCCAAACGGCAACGTCATCACGGTGATGAAAACAACGGGAACCGTGAATCCCGGGATTCACGTTTTTCCTGAACCCTGAACGGTATTACCCGCTTTCACCTCGCCGAAAGCCTGTCTCCCCGGCTTTCGGTGCATGGGCCTTTTTGTCTTTCACTGTGCCGACCTGCAGCCGTAGCAGGCAACCTGCAGCAACACCTGGTCCGTTGCTGTTCGACACCACGCCTCGCCTGACACTCCGCGATGAACGTTTTACCGGGCCAGCATTCAGGTATCGCCGTAGCGCCCCGCCAGGGTGGTAAGAATGGAGGCGGCGTGATCATCCACGTCCAGATGAAAGCCGCCCCGCCAGTGACCATTGGGCAGATAATCGTGCCAACAAGGCGTGGCCATCACTGCCACTTCACGCTGGCCATACAAGGGTATGGGAAGATCCAGACGCAAGGATTGCATCTGGGAGGGAGGCACTCCCCGACCGGTCAGGCAGATGCCTTCGTCGGTGAGATTGAGAACATGACCAATAGGCTGACTACCGATGCAGGCCTTCACGTTCAGGCGTAACCGGGGCCTTCGAAAACGACGACGTTCCATAACGAGTCCTCTTTCATGCCGGTTCAACTGCCAGTTTCCTCCCGCCTTCTGTACCATGCAAGAAGAGTAATCGTTTCGGAATGTAGTTTTGTGGAGCAGTTCCATGGCCAGCAATGATGATGATCTTTTCCGACGTGAAATGGCGGATGTGACTCCCATCAAGCAGGATGGACGCGTTGAAACCGGTCGCGCCCCCCGCAAAGACAGTATTCGCGAGCAATTGCGCCGCGCCGCTGCCGTGGATGACAAGCGCGACAGCAACCCGCTGACGGTCCCGGAACAGGTAGAACCTATCGCCCCACTCGACATCATAGGCGTTAAGAAAAACGGTGTGCAGGAAGGGGTGTATCGCAAACTCCGGCTCGGCAAATACGAAGCCCAGGACGTGCTCGATCTACACCGCGTGCGCCTGATGGATGCTCGCAACCTTGTGCACCAGTTCCTCACCCGTGCCCACGAGAACAGCCTGCGAGCGGTACTGATCAGCCACGGCAAGGGCCTGCACAGCGAACGCCCCGGCTTCCTCAAGAGCTACGTGATGCACTGGCTGCACGAGAGCCACCTGGTCCTCGCCTACCACACCGCCCCCGCCAACCGCGGCGGCACCGGCGCCACCTATGTACTGATCCGCAAGAACAGTCAGGCGAGGCAGCGGAATCGGGAGTTTTTTATGGAGGCGGGGAAAAATAACCGCTAATTAATAATGAATAGTTAATAATGAATAATTCGCGATAAGCGAATTAGGGTCTTGAAACGCATGAGGCCGCGCCCATCCTACGGGCGCGGCCTCATGCGTTTCAGATCAAAGCAAGGCGCTCTCGCGCAGCTATTAATTATTCATTATTAACTATTCATTATCTCTTGATTCTGTTGATCCCATTGATCGCCGCCACCCGATACGCCTCCGCCATGGTCGGGTAGTTGAAGGTGGTGTCGATGAAGTATTCCAGGGTGTTCTGCTCGCCGGGCTGGCGCATGATGGCCTGGCCGACATGGACGATTTCCATGGCCTGGTAACCAAAACAGTGGATACCGAGGATAGCCAGGGTATCGCGGTGGAACAGGATTTTCAGCATCCCTACCCGCTCACCGGTAATCTGTGCCCGGGCCAGATTGCGGAAGAAGGCCTGTCCGACCTCATAAGGAACTTTTGCTTCGGTAAGTTCCTGTTCACTCTGCCCCACGCTACTGATGCCGGGAATGGTGTAGATGCCCGTGGGCACATCTTTCACTTGCTTGATCTCGTCGCCAGCAATGGCCGCCGCGCAGAAGCGACCCTGATCGTAGGAGGCGCTGGCCAGTGACGGCCAGCCCACCACATCGCCCACCGCATAGATATTTTCTACTTCGGTCTGGTAACGCTCATTGACAGCAAGCTGGCCCCGGCCATTTGGCTCCAGGCCAACCATTTCCAGCCCCATGTTGGTGGTGTTCCCGGAGCGACCGTTACACCACAACAGGGCATCGGCGCGCAGCTTCTTGCCAGACTTGAGCTCCAGCGTCACCCCGTCGTCGTCTGCACTCACTCTCTTGTATTCTTCCCCCTGGCGGATAGTGCAGCCCTGGTCACGCAGGTGATAGCTGAGCGCATCGGAAATTTCCGTATCCAGAAAGTCCATCAGATGATCACGGGAGTTGACCAGATCCACGCGAATACCCAGGCCGGTAAAGATGCAGGCGTATTCGGAACCGATCACACCGGCGCCATAGATAATGATATGACGGGGGGTGTGGTTCATGGTGAGGATAGTGTCGGAGTCATAAACACGGGGATGATCGAAATCCACATCCGCCGGATGATATGGCCGAGAGCCGGTGGCAATCAGGATATGCTTTGTTTCCAGAAGATGTGTACGCCCTTCCGTGTCGTCTACCTGAACTTCATGGGGGTTGGCGATACGCCCTCGGCCGGCAAAGATGGTCACCCGGTTGCGGATGTAAAAGTCGGTGCGCACCTGTACCTGGGAATCAATCACTTCCTGGGTTCGGGTAATCAGATCCTGCCAGCGCACATCCCGGGGGTTGATGATACCGCGCAGTAAAGGATTGCGCTGGGTTCGAATCACCTGCCGCACCTGATGGCGCAGCGCCTTGGAAGGAATGGTGCCCCAGTGGGTGCAGTTACCGCCCATGGCTCGCTGATCTTCCACAATGGCTACCCGCAGGTCCTTCTTGGCTGCCTGCATGGCCGCCGCCTCCCCTGCCGGGCCGCTCCCAATCACCACAAGATCCCAACCGGCACTGATGTCCATTCACACCTCCCTCTCGTTAATCCACACAGTATAGAGGGCTGGCAGTAGCACGACGAGTTAGACTAAGGTGAGAATGATAAGAGCACGGCAACGCGACAACAGGGAGAGCGCGATATGGAACAGGAAAACAGCGTCAAGAAACCGTCTGCACTGGCGCGTGGCAGCAAAAAATCCGGCCAGTGGCTGATCAGCCATCCGCTGGGAGCCCTTCAGATCCTGGGGCTGATTCTGTTGGTGGTTATCGTGATGCAGAATCTGGAGCCCACCAGTATCGACATCCTGTTCTGGACCCTGGTGGACATCCCCAAATTACTGTTGCTGCTGATCAGCATGGTGGCGGGCGCCCTGGTGTGGGAACTGGCCAAACGCACCCTGCTACGCCGCAAACCGCCGGCGCAGCAGTAACATCACGGTTCCCAGCAGCATCCAGCCCATGCTGCCGGAACCGGCAGAAGTTTCTTCGTTGACGTAGCTGACGGTATAGCGCACCTGCTGGGAGGTGGTGTCACACAGGGTATCTTCCACCTTGAGGGTGAACGAATCCTTGAAGGTGTTGAAGTTGCTGTCTGGCACATAAGTCACGGTACCCGCATTGTCATCATCAATAACAATACCGGTACCCAGCACATCCCCGTTGGCATTCTTCTTCGCGAAACTGGGTTCGTTGGCGATGGAGACGTCATAGCGTCCACTGGTCCAGTCGATCAGGGCATCCGGTTCGTCCGGATCACTGACTTCCAGTTTGAACACCACTTTTTTGCCCGGCTGATTCACCACCGATTTCCCTTCCAGGGTTGGCGCCTTGTCTTTGAGTGTCATCACCACCGTGGCCGGCAAGGAAGTGGCACCCTGGTCATCGGTGAAGGTATAGAGAAATGCCACCTCCACCGGATCTTCGCTGGTGCTGGCACACATACGGTCATCAAACTCAGGCAGCGCCGGAGGGGTAAACAGTACGACACACTCATCGGCGATATCGCCGTCCTCGAACAGGCTCGAGTTGTCGTCAATAATTCGCTGGGGGATCGGGTCACCACACTTGAGGTCGTAGCCGTCTCGCTCTTCGTTGTAGTAGAGCCAGACAAAACGAAGCTCGGCACCCTTCATGGAAACTTCGGAGGGCGTCGCAGGAGAGGGAATATCCAGCCGGAACAGGGTCCAATCGTCGTTATTGTCGGGGTCTTGCAAATAGGTGTCACCCGTACCCTCATACTTTTCCGGGTCCGAGCCGGCGTAGAGCTCAGCATGCTCGAAAGTGAAGTAACCCTGTGCAAACATGCCTGGATCCATTTCATCCAGTAGTACAAATTCGCCACCGTCACTTGGCAGGTCATTATCCAGAATATCCACCGGCACCTGACGTGACGGCGTATTCTGGTTATTGCCTTCATCATCTTCCGCAGTGATCTGCTGATACTCGAACGCACCCACATCGCACACACCACCAGAGGTCCGGTCAACACCGCGCAAGTCGGTGGCTCGGCATGCCAGAGGCGTTCCCGTGCCACTGACCAGGGAGGCCTGATCATTGCCCATGTTCACCAGCACCATGTCGGTCTCCGCATTCGCAATGGCCAGGTAAGGAGGCACGTAATCATCGCTGCTGCCTTCCCCTTCCACACTGCTCAGTGAGGTTTCAAGGGAGGCCGCGCCGGTGGAGGCCTGATCCGTGGTGCTGGCATTGGTGGCCTCACAGGCCATGTCGGAATACGCGTTATACGCACTGTCCAGCAGCAGGGTGGCGCCACTGCTACAGGCGGCACCACTATTGAAATAGGCCGAATTGCCCATGCGGGTTTCCGTGCTCGCATCACCCAGCTCCAACCCCAACCCACCGGTATTATTGAGGAAGGTGCTATTCATGATGTTGGCGTTGATATCCAGCCCGCTGAAGTCCAGCGCAGAACCTTTCGGGGCGCTGTTGTTCACAAAGGTGCTGTTGGAAATCTGTACTTCACCCGCGCGGATATTGGCATCCAGCACACCGCCTTCCACCGCCGCAGTGTTACCCTCGAAGGTGCTGTCCACGATGGCGACCCGGAAGGTTTCACCATTCTGCGCCGTGCTGGCCATTACCCCGCCTGACACACCCGCGGTATTGCCACTGACAAAGCTGCGGTTGAAGGTGAGCAGTTTCTCATTCCCCGCATTGGCACGAACGAACGCTACCCCGCCATTGGCTTCCGCCTCGTTATTGAGGATGCGCACCCGGTCAAAAATCACCGTGCCCCCGGTCACCACAACGGCGCCGGAACCGGCATCGCCGGCGCCTGCCGCATAGCCATCTTCCAGCGTCAGGTACTGGAATCGTACTGACGGGTAACCCAGATTCGGTCCTGGCGGCTGCACTTCAAACAGACGAAAGCTGCCATCACCAAGAATACGTGTCAGGGTATCGTCATCATCACTGGTGTCTTCATCCCGCGCGCCCTTGCCAATGATCTCAACACCCCCGCCCTCGATAATCAGGGTGCCGGCAAGCTGGATGTCGCCTGCCGGCAGCAGGATGGTATCTGTGGAATTGCCGCCATACTCACAATCCGTGCTGGCCGCCGCCCCCGCGTTCAGCAGCGCCTCTCGCAGGGTACATTTGCCATCATTGGGGATGGAGGGGATCCGGTCTTCCAGGGAGTTCACGGTGATATCCACCGCCAGGGCCTGACCGCTGACCAGCAATGCTGCAACAGC
Source organism: Alcanivorax sp. (assembly GCF_017794965.1). Taxonomy (NCBI): domain Bacteria; kingdom Pseudomonadati; phylum Pseudomonadota; class Gammaproteobacteria; order Oceanospirillales; family Alcanivoracaceae; genus Alcanivorax; species Alcanivorax sp. Next base: position 1,417,049 of record NZ_CP051240.1, on the reverse strand, counting down.
CAGCAGTTGACGGCCAGCGCGGCCAAAGCGCCGCATCAACCCGGCGCACAGCAACATCGCCATCATCACGCCGCCCAGCGAACCAATGCTGTCGCTTTCAGAGAGGCCACTGGCAGGTTCGGCAAAGAAGTTGGCAATTTCGTCCTGGTCCTGCCCCAGATCCGTGCCGCCATCGAAGGCGTCCTTGTCCACCTTGTAGCGGATCTGGTCCACACCGTGGAAGTTGGACGACGGTGTGTAACGAATTTTCGGGTAGCCGTTGTCATCAATTACCGGCACGGCTGCCCCCAGTTCCGGGAACTCGATAATAGTGAGGCACCGATCCAGGCGAGCCTGATCCAGACAGGCGTCGTCGCCCAATACGCACACCCCATCGCCAATGATCTCATCATCGAGCAAGCGGCAGTCGATCACCGTGTCATTCAGATCATTGGCAACCACATCCCCCAGCACACTCTGACCGCTGATCATGTCGATCTCTTCCGGTTGCGCCTGGGCGCGCAGAAATTCGACGGCACCCACATCACAACGGCCGCCCGCACCACCGCGGGCATTGCCCCGGTTATCCGTGCTTTCACAAGGATCCACGGTGGAGTTTTCAGGATTGCCACGATCAAACAAGCTGGCGAAACCGGGGGATGCCAACGGGTCTGCCGCCACTGCATCAGGGAGCGGGTTGGGCAAAAAGGCGGGGTAAGGGCCTCCAATGGCATCAGCGGACATGGGTAAACAGACACCGGCACCCTTTAGCCCAATTTCACAGGGTTCACGGCCTTCGCCCAGGAACACATCCTCCTGGGCGCCATTGGGATTGCTGGTCACAGGCGTACCCAGCGTCTGTTCTTCAGGCAGCGGACAGTTAGAATCATCAGTGATCGTGAACAGCAAGCGGGCCGCTGCCGCTGCGTTCACTGCTGTGCCATCCAGACCGGCACCGGCGCAGGCGCCGCCATCGTTGCCCACCAGTACCGTGTGCAGAATATGGTCGGTGGTCTCGGCGTCAGCCGGGTCGTCAAACACGGTCTCCGCCAACGTCAACGCCACACCATCATTGAAAGCGATGGTCATGTTGACCAGCACCGAGGCATAGTTTTCCGACACCACGTTGATGGCACCGCCGATATTGTTGGTAATGGTGCCATTACCCAGTTCCACGCCAATGCGCACCGCGGGCACTGCCGGTACAGCCGGAATCGGCGGAACCACTGAGGTATCCTCGGGCACTGCCTCCGCCCCCGGGTCACCCCCATCCAGATAGATGACACCGGCATCAGCACCGCCCGTGGCCTCATTGTTGGCCATGTAGAAGTCGTAGCCGATGATGTTGCCATCAAAGGTGTCGGAGGTGGCAATCACCGCGCCCTGCTGAGCCACATTGTCTTCAAACAGGCCACCGTTGCGGAACGCGATACCACTGCCTTCTGTCATGTACACCGCGCCACCCTGATCGGCAGTCCCGCCGGCCAGCACCGTGTTGCTGTTGACGATGACCGTACCGGCAGCGCGAATCAGGCCGCCATTGCTGTCGAGTTCCCGCTCGGCAACCTCCGCATCCATCAGGTCCGGCACCGTGGCGTCGCCGTCCCTGAGCTCCAGATTGGCCAGCGATATGGCGCCGCGATCATGGATCGTGAACACACGATACTGGTTGTCTGCGGTGATAACAGGGCGCACCTTGTCTTCGGCTTCTTCAAACGCATCCAGCTGAAGCGTCAAGGCGATCTGGTTGGAGAGCGGTTCAAACGTTACGGTGTACTCGGTCTTGGTGTCGTCCGGATCGGTGGTACTCGGATCGGGGACTTCCTCGGAGGTGACAACCACCTTTTCGCCAATACCGACGGGCAGGCTGCCATGCTGCAGCTGATAGGTCTTGCCCGCCACCAGCCTGAGGGTGTCGCTACCGGAACCGGCTTCGCAGCCATCCACGGCAATTCGATAATTGCTGGCGTAGATCGCTTCCCGGATAGAGCAGAAGCCATCTGAAGGCGTGGAGGTCACCTGCCATTCGGTATCTTTATCCCACTCCTGGGCAGCAGGCGATTCATCAACATTATCCACCGCCACCACGGTGACTTCAGGATCCGTTGTGCTGTTGATCTCATAAACCGTTGCATGGGAAGCGGCTGCAAAAAGCAGGGTACAGCCAGCAAGGCACTGCCAAGGCCCGGGGTGGCGCATTGTGTTCTCCTGCAGGCGTCAGTTCGCCTGGCATTATTGTTCTAATAGGTCTTTCGGAGCCCGCAGAGGGGGCGGTATATGTAACCCTATGTAATCACGAGCAATAATACCGCCGATATCGGTATCAAACTGTTGTTGGTATGTAATCGGCTCTTTTTACCACCCCAGCGCATCCTTGACAAAGGGAATAGTGACGGAGCGTTGTTGCGCTAGCGCCAGTCGGTCCAGACGATTGAGCAAGCTCACCAGTCCCCCGGGGCTTCGCTCACTGCGCAGTACGATGAAATGCGCCACTTCCGGCTCCAGGCGCAGGCCGCGGGCTCGCGCACGCTCCACCAGCAAGGTTTCCAGGCCGTCATCCTCCAGTGGCTGGAGACGATAGACAGGGCCGGCCGCCAACCGGGTGGCCAGATCCGGCAGCATCAACCCCATAGCTGAAGGGGAAGCATTGGCGGTAACCAGCAAGCGCCCTCCCCGGGCCATCAGCCGGTTATAGAGATGAAACAGGGCTTCTTCCCAGCGCGGTTCCCCGGCGAAATGCTGGCAGTCATCAATGGCCAGCAGGGCAAACTGCTCCATGGATTCCAGTACGTCCGGGCTCAGCGGCAGCAATTCTTCCGCCGGCAGCAAACAGGCATTCATACCATGCTGCTGGGCAAGACGAACGGCGCCTTCCAGCAGGTGGCTCTTGCCCTGCCCCTCCGGCCCCCAGATACAGGCCTGCCGGTCTGTCCCTACCACGGTTTCACGGATGCCCTGAAACAGCGCCCCGTTCTGGCCCGCAACGAAATTGGAAAGGTCATTGCCCTCGCGCAACTGCAGGGCAAGCGGTAATTGCGCCACCATCTATCAGCGGCGCCAGCAGTATCGCCACTGCGGACCGGCGACCGCCTGATCCGGACAGGGCTTCAACGCCGCAGACAGGGACAGCAGATCCCGTAACTGGGCATCACTGCCAGAAAAATCCAGCCCGTAAATCAGCGAATCCCCGGACACCTGCACCAGCGAAACACTCTGCACGCCACCCAGGCCGGACAGGAAATCACGCAGCGCTTTCCAGTCTCCCAGCGCGCCCACGGACTCGACCGTAAGCAGGGTGCGTTGGTCGGTGGCGCCCCCCGTGACCGCAAAGCGGTCTGCCAGCTGATCGGTCACCTTGTCGACCAGCGCTGTGATGGCCTGGCCGGTGGAATCTGCCTTCAGCCGCCCATCATCCAGGGTCTTTCGCCCTTGCAGGACCCGCCAGCTGACGGTGGCAGGTGAACCGCTGTAGAGCACGGCAGCCAGCACCATTTCATGGGGGTAACGGGCCGAGGCGTCCAGAATCTGGTTATCGAAACGGCCACGAATATCCGCCACAGCCAACACGTCACGGTCAGCGGCATCCCATTCAGGTATCACCACATCCAGCCCGCGCCGGTCCGCTTCCTGTTTCAGCGTAGCGAAATCCGGGTGCCCCGGATTGACCATACTGCCCTTGCCCGCGCCCTGGTCCACCAGCCAGACCAGCACACGGGGTCTTGGCACGCCCCATACCGGCGCGCGCCGGGAGGACAACAAATCCATCAGCCCCTCGGTATCGAACCGCGCCACCAGCAGGCCGTCACGATAATCCTGCCGGATCACCCAGCGCTGCAGCTGCTCTGCCGCCTCCTTCGCCACCGGCAATTCCAGCACCGAGGGCTTGCCACTGAGCCGCACCAGCACCTGATCCAGCGCCTCTGCCAGCGCCCGCTCCTGCTCTTCCGGGGTGCGGTTTTCCACCGCCACCTCAACGGTGTCCAGTGTTCCGGCCAGTGCGGATGGCGCCATCGACACCATCAGCAGCGACATCAACAATGCTGCTAAAACCTGCTTTCCGTATCCACGCATGAGCGGCAAATCCAACCAAGTCCTTCAAAGCGCGGTATTATCACCTATTAAGGAGCCGCGACAAAACTCCTTCTGTTCGCCGACAGGCTGAAACTCTCTGCCACGCAGCGGTGGAAAGATCGCCCCCGGACTCTTAAAATACGCGCCTTCATCAATCCGGAGCCCCCCATGACCGAACAGAAACGGCCACTGACCTACCGTGACGCTGGCGTCGACATCGATGCCGGAAACGAGCTGGTAAAGCGCATTGCCCCTGTGGCCAAGCGTACCCGTCGCCCCGAGGTCCTGGGTGGCCTGGGCGGATTTGGCGCCCTCTGTGAACTGCCCTCCCGTTACAAGAATCCGGTTCTGGTCGCAGGCACTGATGGTGTGGGCACCAAGCTGCGTCTGGCCATTGATACCGGCCGTCACGACAAGGTGGGTATCGACCTGGTCGCCATGTGCGTCAACGACCTGATCGTGGGGGGCGCGGAACCCCTGTTCTTCCTGGATTATTACGCCACCGGCAAGCTGGATGTGGAAACCGCCACCAGTGTTGTCACCGGCATCGGTGAGGGCTGCGAACTGGCCGGCTGCGCCCTGATCGGCGGGGAAACCGCAGAAATGCCCGGCATGTACGAAGGCGAAGACTATGATCTGGCCGGATTCTGCGTGGGCGTGGTCGAGAAAGACGGCGTGCTTGACGGTAGCAAGGTCAAGCCCGGCGACAAGTTGATTGGCCTGGCTTCCAGTGGCCCCCACTCCAACGGTTACTCCCTGGTCCGCCGTATCATGGCCCAGGCTGAAACCGACATCGCGCTGGACGGCAAACCGCTCATGGAACACCTGCTGGCCCCCACCCGCATTTACGTGAAGCCGCTGCTCAAGCTGATTGAGCAGGTAGAGGTGCATGCCCTGGCTCATATCACCGGTGGCGGCCTGCCCGAGAACCTGCCCCGGGTACTGCCTGATAACACCCGCGCCGTTATCGACACTGCCAGCTGGGAATTCCCGGCCGTGTTCAAGTGGCTCCAGCAGGAAGGCCAGGTACCCGCCTTCGAAATGTACCGCACCTTTAACTGCGGTGTGGGCATGGTCATCGCGGTGCCCGCGGACCAGGTGGATGCCACCCTGGCACTGATGGAAGCCGAAGGCGAAGAGGCCTTCCTGATGGGCGAGATCACCGCCGGTGAAGGCGAGCCCGAGGTCATCCTTGAAGGCCTGCAGGACTGACCCGTTCAGGGCTGCCGGACCGCCGGCAGCCCCATTCACATTTTTCACCTGCCAGTACCGGATACTCGCCTGATGACAGCCTCTGCCGCACCACACCGCCTTGCCGTCCTGATCAGTGGTTCGGGGACCAATCTGCAGGCTATCCTTAACGCTATCAGCAGTGGCGCTCTGCACGCGCAAATCGCGGTGGTCCTGTCCAACAAGGCGGATGCCGGTGGATTGGCGCGAGCCAGCCAGGCAGGCATCCCCACTGAAGTACTGGACCACCGCCAGTTCGACAGTCGCGAGCACTTCGATCAGGCCATGATCGACAAACTCACCCCTTACCAGCCGGATACGGTAGTACTGGCTGGGTTCATGCGCATCCTGTCGCCCCTGTTTGTGCGCCATTACACGGGCAGGCTGATCAATATCCACCCGTCACTGCTTCCCAAATACCGGGGGCTGCATACCCACGCCCGCGCTCTCGAAGCCGGTGACAGTCACCACGGTTGCTCCATCCACTTTGTCACCGAAGAACTGGACGGCGGCCCCCTGATCGCCCAGGCCCGGGTTGAAATCGAATCGAACGATACCCCGGATTCCTTGTCCAACCGTGTACAAGTACGGGAACACCAGCTGTATCCGCTGGTGCTGGAGTGGCGCGCAGAACAGCGCCTGTGGTTGGGTGAGCAGGGAGTGATGCTGGATGGAAAGCCGTTACCGGAACAGGGTTATCAGGTCCCTTAAGGTCCTCTTCTTTCTGGCGTCTCTGACCGTGGCACCGCTTGCCACAGCCCAACCGCCTATCATGCCTTTCACCCTGGATTATCGCCTCAAGAGCGAAGGCATCCCCTTCTCGATTACTGCCACCCGCACCCTGCGCCAGGTTCAGGGTGGCCTGTGGGAAATGGAAGTCAGCGCAAAGAACTGGCTGGGCGAAATTCGTGAAACCGCCCTGTTTAACTGGCAATCCTGTACACCACAAAGCAGCTACTACGCCTATCTGCGCAAGGGGCTTGGCCGCGTCAAGGAAGCCACACTGCATCTGGACAGGGATACCGGCATGGCTGACAGCGCCCGCACCGGCAAGGCCGCATTCAGCTACCCCATCTCCGACACGGCTACGGATGAACTCTCGGTGAGCCTCGCGCTGCAATGTGCACTGGCTGACGGCGCCCGGGACATCGAGCTGGATGTGGCAGATGAAAAGTCCCTGGAAAAACAACGCTTCCGGGTTGTTGGCGAGGACACTCTCAGAATTGACGGCGAACGCATGAAGACCGTCAAGGTGCAGCGGGTACGCGGTGCAAACAGTCCGCGCCAAACCTTCATGTGGTTTGCACCGAAACATCATTATCTTCTGGTACAGTTGCAGCAAAAGAACAATGACGGAGAGCATGTCATGACTCTGCAATCCCTGGAGGGACAATAGCCGTGCGCCAACTGGTACTTTGCTTCAGTCTGATTTTCCTCTGCAGCCAGGCACTGGCCGACACCCTTGCCCCCTTCGCCGCCGAATTTCGCATCTATGTGAACAAACTGCCCACGCCGGTGAAAGCGGATCTGGTGCTGGAACCTGCGGAAGGGGAAGACAACTACCACATGCTCCTGAAGGCCAAATCCTTCCTGCTGACCAATACCGAAGAAAGTTTCTTCCAGTGGAGAGACTGCCAGCCTCGCACCAGCCGCTATCTGCACGAGTTTGAGGGCTTTGGCCAGCATCGTTACCACCGAATGAGCTTCCAGTGGGCGCCACCCCGGGTTCACAACGTCTCCGAGGACGACAAGGAAAGCCTGGATATTCCTGACAACGCCCTGGATGAACTGACCATCCTGCTACGTGGACGCTGTGTGTTTTCCACCGGTGCAGACCAATATTCCGTGACCAGTGTGTACGGCGACCGGGTGCGCACCCACCATTTTGCCGTGGTCGACCGGGAGACCATCAAGACACCGCTGGGTGAGCTGGACACCCTGCTGGTGGAGAAAAAGCGTGAAGGGGACAGCAAGAAAAAACGGCGCACCCTGTTCTGGGTAGCGCCGTCTCTGGATTACATGGTGGTCAAGGCCAAACACATTGAGAGCACCTTCCTGAAGGCCGAACTGATCATGACCGACTACAAGGGGCCTGATCCTGACCGCCAGCCCCAGGCCGCCAGCAGCGACGATAACGCCACCGCCACGCAGGCGAAACCGGTCATGCCCGAGGCAGGGTAACGCCTTTCTGGCCCTGGTATTTACCGCCCCGATCCCCGTAGGAGGTCGCACACACCTCATCGGACTCGAAAAACAGCATTTGCGCCACCCCTTCGTTGGCGTAGATGCGCGCGGGCAAGGTAGTGGTATTGGAAAATTCCAGGGTCACATGCCCCTCCCACTCCGGCTCAAGCGGGGTCACGTTCACAATGATCCCGCAACGGGCGTAGGTGGACTTACCCAGGCAGACGGTGAGTACATTGCGGGGAATCCGGAAATATTCCACCGTACGCGCCAGTGCAAAGGAATTCGGCGGGATGATGCAATACTCGCCCTTGATATCCACAAAACTGCGCTCGTCGAAGTGCTTGGGGTCCACAGTGGCGGAATGAATATTGGTGAATACCTTGAATTCATCCGCACAGCGCACATCGTAACCGTAGCTGGACACCCCGTAGGAAATCAGCTTGTTGCCCTCGGCATCTGCCCGCACCTGTTCGGCCTGGAAGGGCTCGATCATGCCGTGTTCATTCGCCATGCGGGTAATCCAGCGATCCGATTTAATACTCATTCCTGCCTCTCGGTTCCGAAATGGGGTGACCAGTAATTTCAAGCGCTTAATGGTATAGACGCCGGACGCCGGACGCCAGACGTAACACCAGCTACAAGCTTCAAGCTGCAAGCTACAACGCGCAGCCAGGCGATACCAGGTTCCAGGCCTGCCGCCGCGCACGCAGCTTCTGCGCGGACACAACCTCTGACACCCCTCTCCCCTGCTCCGCGTTGCAGCTTGTAGCTTGTGGCTTGTGGCTTGAAGCTTCTTCTAATGCTGCGTCACCTTCGGGAAGGCGCGTTTGCCCTTGCTGGTCAGTGACAGTCTGGCCGCCAGGCGTCGCGCCGCCTTGCGGTAGAGAGCGGCTTCCTCGCTGTCCGGGCAGGCGGCCACCACCGGTTTGCCGCTGTCGGCTTGCTCGCGGATTTTCAGCGACAGCGGCAATGCGGCCAGCACCTCGGTGTCGTAGTCCTTTGCCATGCGCTCGCCGCCCCCCTGACCGAACACGTGCTCCTGATGGCCACAGTTGCTGCAGATGTGTACCGCCATGTTCTCAATGATCCCCAGCACCTTGATATCCACCTTGCGGAACATTTCCACTCCCTTGATGGCATCCAGCAGGGCAATATCCTGGGGAGTGGTGATCACCACAGCGCCCGCCACGGGAATTTTCTGTGCCAGCGTCAGCTGGATATCGCCCGTGCCCGGGGGAAGATCCACCAGCAGATAGTCCAGCCCCTGCCAGCGGGTCTGCTCCATCATCTGCACAAGGGCCCCACTGGCCTTGGGGCCGCGCCATACCACCGGTGTCTGCTGGGTGGTCAGGTACCCCATGGACATGGTCTGCAGTCCCCACGCTTCCACCGGCACAAAGGTATTCCCCTCCAGCACATCCGGGCGGGTGCCGTCAGGCATGCCCAACATGAGCGGCTGGCTGGGCCCGAACACATCCGCATCCAGCAACCCGACCCGGGCGCCTTCCGCACTGAGTGCCAGGGCCAGATTCACCGCCGTGGTGGATTTGCCCACCCCGCCCTTGCCCGAGGCCACAGCAATGACATTGCCCACCTGATCCAGGGCGGGCATGTCCGACTGGGCACGGTGTGGCACGACCTGGCTGTTGAGCACAAGCTCAAAGTGGCGCCCATCCAGCGCGTCGGCAAGATGCGCTGCCATCTGAGACTGCAAGGCGACTTCTTCACCGGCACAGTGATAACCCAGCGTCACGGTCGCCGTGACCGCCTTGTCGCTGAGGGCAATTTCAATCCCGGCATCGGCCTGATCCAGCGATACCCCCAGATCCTCGGGCACAAAGCGCCCCAGTTGCTCGCGTATCACCTGCTCTGCTGTACTCATGCGTCATTACTCCCTCGTCGGACGGTGGGATGATAGGGACTATCGCCGGACCAACCAAGGGTGATCAGGAATGTCTTCGACAAAATCCCCAACCGGGTCTGGCTATCCACGATGAAATTCGCACAATAGACAAAGAACGTTTGCGGTATACAAACAACAAGGAGACATCATGAAAGGCTTTTCTGCCCTCTGTCTGACCGGCCTCTCTGCATTGCTACTGACCGCCTGTGGCCAGCCCTCCCTGCCCCAGGAACGCGACAGCATCACGGTATCGGGCCAGGGCGACGTCACCGCCATACCGGATGTCTTCTCCGTCAATGCGACTGCCCGCGAAAACGGCAATGACATTGAGACCCTCAAATCCCGGGTCGATGACCAGGTAGACGCCATGCTGGAGCTGGCCGACGATCTGGATATCCCGGAGGCACAAACCCGGGCCACTGCCTTCCGGGTCACCCCCCAGTGGCAGTATCAACCTGAACGCAAGCTGGTTGGCCACCAGGTGTCCCGTGATGTGCACTTCCGGGTCAACGGGCTGGAACGCTATGCTGAACTGCTTGATGGCCTGGCCAGGCTCAGCATCCGCGACATTCAGCCTGCGGGCAGTGACGTGAGCAACGCCGACGAACTGGCCGCCACCGCGCTCCGCAATGCGGTAAACGATGCCCGTGAAAAGGCGGAAATTCTTGCCTCTGCTGCCGGTCGCGATGTGGGCGAAGCCATTCGCATCGAATTCCACAACAGCAACACTGTGCGCCCGGTGATGATGATGTCCCGCGCCAAGGACGGTGCGGCGGAAAGCTTCCGCCCCGGCGAAACGGATATCAGCGCCCAGGTACAGATCACCTTCGAGCTGGATTAAGTCACCCATGACTGAGTTGGGGGAAATCAGCAGCGGCGCCTTGCAACAGTACCTGGCCCATGCCGACAAGCTGGGCCTGGACACCCCTGCAGCCCTGACCTGGGCCGGCCTCAAGCCGGACCAGCCACTGCGCCCGGAGGCCCGGGTAGCTGGCCGGGATTTCCAGCGGCTGCTGGAACGACTGATCGAACAGTCCGGCGACCCGTTGTTCGGTCTGCACACCTCTGCCTTTATTCAGCCCGGCTCTTATCACGTAATGGGTTACATCGCCATGAGCGTGCATACGCTCCATGAAGCCCTGGCCAAGGTCATGCTGTATGAACGGCTGGTGGGCGATATGGGCACCACGGATATCAATATGGAGAGCGCCCAGGCACAAATTCGCTGGCACTGCCGCTACCCGGAGCAGCCGGTGCGTCGTCACCTGATCGACAACGTGCTCAGTTCCTGGTTGTGCTATGCCCAATGGCTGACCGGCAATGACGATCTTGCACCGGCAGAAGTATTACTGGAGCACCCCCGCCCGTCCGACGAACTGGTTGCCGAGTATGAACAGGTGTTTCATTGTCCGGTGCACTTTGAACAATCTCACTCCGCCCTGGTCGGCGCGCCTGACCTGCTGATGCTCCCCATCCGGCAACCCGACCCCCTTCTACTTTCAACACTGGAAGCCCATGCCACCGCCCAACTGGCACAGCTGGGTATCGAAACCAGTCTCAGCCAGCGGGTACGACAGTGCATCAAGGACGCCATTGGACACACCCTGCCCCGCAAGGAGTCAGTGGCCGAACGACTGGGCATGAATATCCGCACCCTGCACCGCCACCTGGCAGATGAAGGACAAAGCTGGCAGAAACTGCTGGATGAGATCCGCCTGGATCAGGCCAAACAGCTGCTTCGAACCACCGATCAGGCCCAGACCTGTATTGCCGATGCGTTGGGCTACTCGGATATTCGTTCCTTCCAGCGCAGCTTCAAGCGCCACACCGGACAAACGCCCGGTCAATTCCGTAAAAACGGCCACGATTTGTAAGCCTTTTCCTACAAAGAAATTCGCCTTTTGCTTACCCGGCTTTCCGAATTTTGGACAGGCGTCCCATCAGATGACCAAAATGGAGATTCTTCAGCCACTCATACGTGCCGTTCATCGCCATCCCTTTGCCAACTGGATCACTTAATCCCTAAAAATGGAGGAAAGGTTATTCACGCCACCGTCACTCACCAGTGACCGGCATCGACACAGAGAATGACACATCATCGCGTTTTCCCCGGAAAACGCAGACCGCACGGAGAGCGGCAATGGACAACAGAAAGCTTGCCTTTATTGGACTCGAAGCAGATACCACCAGTGCCTGCCTGTCCATGCTCAAGATCATGAATGGACGCTCCAGCGTGGAATGGATGCAGGCCGATCCCGACGAGGCAGATGTGCTGATGCTGGCCAACGACGGCGACACCAGTCAGTGGCGGGACAGCAACAAGCCCTGCATTGTCATCTACCATAACAATGAGACCAAACCCGCTGCGCCCTATACGCTTTCCCACCCGTTTCGGGTAATGCAGCTGATCTCTGTGCTGGACGATATTTCCCGAACGCTTGGGGACGATAGCGGTACTGACAGCACCCGGTCCCCGGCTTCGCGTTCACAGAGCCGCCCCCATGGCGCGCCAAGCACACAAACCGATTTCAGCGAATCCCTGTTCCAGGCCGTCACCAGCAAGGAAGCCAGGACGCTTTACCAGTCCGAGAGCCCCCAGGGCTCCCTGTTTGTTTCCCCGGCTGCCGGCGCTTATTTCATTCAGGAACCGCTGTTCAACGAAGTGCGCCAGAAGACCGCCTCACTGTCGGCCCTCAAACCCGCCAACGACACCGACCTGAGCGCCTACATCCGCCGCCCGATTGCGGAGCTCGCCTGGATGACCGCCCAGCTGGCCAGCACCTTGCCGGAATGGCTGCCCAAAGACGGCAGTTTCCGCCTCAAACGCTGGCCCAATGTGCGCTCGGCCAAGAGTGACCGTGCCTATCTGTCCATGAGTGCATTAATGACCAAACAGCCCTGCCGCCGGGAACAGCTGGCGGCCCATGCAGGCTGTGCCCAGCAGCAGGTCGATCGTTTTCTTTCTGCCTGCGCCATGAGCAATCTGCTGGTCTGCGAGGCCGGCTCCGCCGCCCCTGCCCGCACGGCCATGCCTGATGAGCCACGCCGCCGCGGTTCGTTTATTCAGGGATTGAGACACCGCCTTGGACTGAGTAGCTGATCATGAATGCAGTCGCCGCCAACGAATTCAAGATTCTCTTCACCGGCCCCATGGGCGCGGGGAAAACCACCGCCATTACCGCCATCAGTGACCATGAAGCCGTCTCCACGGATGTGGTCAATACGGATCTGGCCCAATGCAACAAGGAACTGACCACTGCCGCACTGGACTACGGCCAGATCGTTTTACCCGATAACAGTTGCGTTCGTCTGTATGGCACTCCCGGCCAAGAGCGTTTTCGTTTCATGTGGCCCATCCTGCTTAATAACGCGGCGGGTGTGATCCTTCTGCTCAATGGTGAACACCCGGAACTGGTTGAACACCTCGAGCATTACGTGGATGCCTTTGGCGCCGGCAAGGTGCCCATGGTAATCGGCGTTGGCCGGCTGCCGGCGGAGGACCTTAGCCGCCTGGAAGCGCTTGCCATGCGCCTGGAAGAGCGCGGCATCGCGCTACCGATTTTTGATGCAGATGTCCGCCAGCAGGACGATGTACTGCTGCTGGTTGACGCCCTGCTTTGCCAAATAGAAGCCGATGATTGCAGGAGCATGGAAGCATGACAGCACAATCCCCCCTGGGAAAAGTAGGTACCAGCATTGCCTCAAAGCAGCTGGAGAAGTTCGGACAGGAAACCAAGGGCGTCACTTCCGCGGTACTGCTCACCAACGATGGGTTTCAGGTGGCCTCACTGCACCTGAATGATGAAAGTGCCAGCAAGCTGGCCGCCATGGGCAGCTCCCTGGCCGCCATCGGCCAGGCCATCGCCAAGGAAGCCAGCTTGAAAGAATGCAGTCGCATGATTGTGGAATCGGAAACCGGCGTGGTGACGGTGATGGAAGTGCGTGGCGTATCCCCGCCCATGTCACTGGCCGTTGTCGCCAATGATGCCTCTATCCTCGGACAGTTACTGTGGGCCTCGAAAGAGTGCTGCCGCAGCCTCGCAGAGCAACTCGGAAAACACTGAAATGTGCCTGACAAAACCGGTCAAGCAACAACCACTGTGTATCCATAGATAAAAATCACACCCTCAAGGAAGTAAACGCAAGGAGAACAACATGGCTAACGTTAAAGAAAGCATGGCGGCACTATTGCAACCCGATGGTGCCATGTGCACCGCCATCGTGGATGCCAACAGCGGCATGGTCCTGGGCCAGGAAGGTACCGGTCTGGATCTGGAACTGGCTGCCGCCGGTAACACCGAAGTGGTCCGCGCCAAAATGAAGACCATGAAATCACTGGGCCTGAACGATGCCATCGAGGACATCCTCATCACCCTCGGCACCCAGTATCACATCATCCGCCCCGTGGCCGCTCACGACGGCCTGTTCATCTACCTGGTACTGGATAAATCCAAATCCAACCTGGCACTGGCCCGACGTGCCTGTCAGGAAGTGGAATCCAACCTCGCCGTTTAAGGTGCATCAGGGTAGTGGCCAGCGGCCACTACCCTGCTATTTCTTTGCTTCATACCGGCTAATGGGTCGGGCGTCAGACGCGAAAGAAACCCAGGCAACAACACAGCTCAAGTTCGGCACCCACGATCATTTGACCTCGAGGTTTTGGGTTTAGCTTCAGCCCCCAGACATCCGTCCCGTTGCTATCTCCCCTACCTTCAATCCACGATACAGCTTTCTTTTGGTTCATCGCGGTTTAGCGGCCCCCAACCCCATCTTTACGCAGGAGCGTCGGTTATTTGCTCCGTTCCCCCCTGCGGGGCCGCCTGTCAGACGTTCCTTCGCTCCGCTCGGTGGCGGCGCGATTTCAGCGCATTATTCGCCCCTGGTGAAATCGTTTTTGATCCAGGTCTGGAATCGCGCCGCGAGCGACGCGCCTACGGGAAGGCCTCGGTAGCAGCAAACCCCACTAACCCGCACAGAACCTTTCTTTTACCGCTCGCTATCCGGCATGCAGATATATCCTGTTACTGTCAGCAGGAACTCTTTACCTTTTGTCTGACAATTGCTTCTTTATTCCTGAGTCTTATGGCTATACTGACATCAACCAATGACAATAATGAATCTGACGGAGACACGTCATGAAAGGCACGCTCAAGCAACTGGAACGCGCCATTGACCACGCCCAGACTTACAGTGAGTGGTATGAAGCCAGCCAGGAACACGACCGCCTGTCCGGCGCAGATGAGTGGAAGGAAATCGACCGTTCCCCCCATTACGATTACGAACTGATCCGCAACCGCCTGTGGCAGATCCGCCAGGCCCGTGAGCGCGGTGATGTGAACAAGCTGGTCTTCCATCTGCATGAAGGCCTGCATGGCAATCTTGGCAACATCTCCAACCCGCACCTTTATCAGCACAGCCGGGTCGGCACCAAACACCTGATCGAAAACTATCTGACTGAAGTCACCACCGCCCTCAACTACCTCTGCGACACCAACTTCAAGGAGTTCGGCCTCAAGGAAAAGCTGGATTTCTTTGAAACCACCGGCCAGGCCTTCGGCCAGAGCTGCCTGATGCTGTCCGGCGGTGCCGCGCTGGGTCTGTTCCATATTGGGGTGGCCCGCTGCCTGTGGGAACAGGATCTATTGCCCTCGGTGATCTCCGGCTCCAGTGCCGGCAGTATCATCGCCTCTGTTGTGGGTACCCATAACGACGAAGAGCTCAAGCTCAAGCTGGAGCCGGAAAATATCTACCTGGAAGCCTTCAAGGTACTCGGCTGGAAAGGCCTGATTCGTGGCACCCCGGTGCTGGATGGCGACCACCTGGAAGCCTGTCTGGAAGAGAACATTTCCGACATGACTTTTGAAGAGGCTTATCGCCACACCGGGCGGGAAATCAACATCACCGTCAGCCCGTATGATCGCAACCAGCACGCCCGCCTTCTCAACTGGCGCACCTCACCCAACGTGCTGATTCGCAAGGCCTCGCTGGCGTCCTGTGCGATCCCGGGCATCTATCCGCCGGTATCCCTGTGGGCCAAGAACATTGATGGTGAGCGCGTCCCCTATATCCCTGGCCGCAAGTTCGTGGACGGCTCCATCGTTGACGATCTGCCGATCCGCCGACTGTCTCGACTCTATGGGGTCAACCACTCCATTGTCAGCCAGACCAACCCCCATGTGGTGCCGTTCCTGTCGCGAAGCGACACCGGCAACTCGCTCAGCGTGCTGGGCGACTGGGCCCTGCGCAACGCCTCCATGAACGTGCGTTACGCGCTCAAACTGGTGCAGAAACGGGTGGCGTCCAACGATGTAGGGCTGATGATCGACAAGGCCAAGAGCATGGTGACACAGAAGTACGTGGGCGATATCAACATGATCCCCCCACGCCAACCCATGAACGCCCTCAAGGTGCTCAGCAACCCGACCCTGCAGGATGTGCGTAACTACATCCGCAAGGGCGAACAGGCCACCTGGCCGAAAGTGGAAATGGTGGCCAACACCACCATGATCAGCCGCACCTTCCGCGACTGCCGTGCCCGCCTGGACCGCATCGAGGAACGCATGCTGGATCAGGTACCCATGTCGGTGGTGTAACGCCGGATGCTCGATGCCTGACGCCAGAGGCTCAGGTACCACCCCGTAGGGCGGAAATTGGCGAATGCCAATCTCCGCCTTTTTATTGGCCGCTCTGCGGCTGCAACAGGCCGGCTCCCCTTTGTGGGAGTCTGCCTGCAGACGATGGTGCTGCGGAGATTGCCTCATCGCTTGCAGGCAAGCTCCCACAACAAACCAGAGGCAACCATCCCGGCTTTTGTCTTTCCTTGTAGCTTGAGGCTTGTAGCTTGCCGCTGCCTTTCACCGCACCCGCGGCAAGTCTCCCAACCGCGTGGTATAGGCCGGCGACAGATACGCCCGACGCATGCTCCACACACACTCCTTACCGGTTTTCATGCCTCTCCCGGCCAGCCAGACGCGCCCCTTGCCACTGCGGTTGATGCTGTCCATCACTGCCATCAGGGCGTCGCCTCGCTGCGTCTGCTCTGCCTCGAACAACCCGCCCTGGGCCTGCCCCGCCGGGCACAACTCCGTGAGCAGCACCCCCACCTTGCCGTAGCGCAGCCCCGGCTTCCACAACCGTTCCAGCAACTGCAACGCCAACCGTGCCAGCTCGCGGGTGTCGGCACTGGCCTGGGGCAAACAGGTGCTGAAGGAGTCCGGCCACAGCTGCTGCGGCTTGCCCATGGGGGCCGTACGCAGCCACACGCTGATGCGCCCGGCCAACATTCCCTCTGCGCGCATCTTCTCGGCGGCCCGGGCGGTATAATCGTTGACCGCCTGGCGCAGCGGCGGCAGGGACACCACCGCCTGGCCAAAAGAGCGGGAATAGATGACCTGCTGACGCGGCGGGGGCTGCAGCTCCAGAGTCAGACAGGGCTCGCCTTTCAGCTCCCGGACCATGCGTGCCTGGACCACGGAAAAGTGCTGGCGAACCCAGCCTGGCTCCAGTTCGGCCAACGCGGCAGCATTACCCAGCCCCATTGCCTTTAACCGAGCCGCCAGCCGCCGGCCAACACCCCAGATGTCATCCAGTGGCGTCTCCTGTAGAGGGGCTTGCCAGTCATCTGCCGTGACCCAGACTTCCACCCCGGTACCGCATCGTTTGGCACGATGATTGGCCAGCTTGGCCAGGGTCTTGGTCGGTGCGATCCCCACACAGACCGGCACTCCCACCCAGCGCCCCACCCGTTCCCGCAGCTGCTCACCCAGCGCCTGAAGCTCCCTCTCCGGCACCATGGACAGGTCCAGAAACGCTTCATCAATGGAATACACTTCCACCCTGGGCACCAGGGTCCCCAGGGCCGCCATGACCCGTCGGGAAAGGTCTCCGTACAGCGTATAGTTGGAGGAAAATACGGCAACACCATGCTCTTGCACCAGATCCCGGACCTGGAACAGCGGCACACCGGTGCGAATCCCCAGCGCCTTGGCCTCCGTGGAACCGGCCACCACACAACCATCATTATTGGAAAGTACCACCACAGGGCGGCCACGCAGATCCGGGCGGAACACCCGCTCACAGGACGCATAGAAGCTGTTGCAATCCACCAACGCAAACATCTCAGCCCCCGGCGTTTCCACGCAGGGTATGCAGCGCAAAAGTCACCACGCCAAATAGCTCCCACCCCCCCTCTTCCAACACAATGGGAGCATAGTCCGGGTTACGGGGTAACAAGCGGGGAGACGGCTTCAAAGCCAGTTCCTTGACGGTGAACTCGCCCGCTACCGCGGCCACGACGATATCGCCATGGACCGCGTTCAGGGAACGGTCCACCACCAGAATATCACCCGCATGGATACCCGCCTCAATCATGGAATCTCCCTCTACCCGTAACAGAAAGGTGGCCGCTTCCTGACGGATACAGAGCCGGTTCAGGTCCAGTGGTTCTTCCATGTAGCCCTGGGCCGGCGACGGAAACCCGGCCCGCACGGCTTCGCTAAACATCGGTAATGCAGCCATGTCACACCTGAATGATCAGAGGAAAGGTCTTCGTGTGTCGCAGGGAAACAGCCCCAAGGCGTCCGGGAACAGACGTCCCTTAATCCGGATCCGGCTGTGCACAACGCACGCTCACGAACACACGAACAGGAGAACTTCAGGCTACCCAAATACTGTTCGTATGTACAGCATTAGAATGGGGCGTGACACGGATACCAAACTTCTACAGACCTCACCCTCCCTCACAAAAGCCCGCCATAAACGCTACCGGACCGGTGCAACTTATCGCGTAACTTAGTCTCATGAAATTGACCAATGCCGGATAAAAGAGGCGGGCAAGGAGAAGTATGAGCATAGAGTCCAATCCGGGCTGGTTCTCCGACTTTGTAGAGGAGCTGGGGCTACCGGCCAGCGCCGTTTTCCAGGGCTACGTCCTTTACAATGACGAGCAGGACGGTTTTATGGCCATTAACAGGCACACCAACCAGCCGCGTATTCACTATGTCAGTCCCAGCGCCTGGGCACACCGTTATCCCTATATCCAGCTGGCCAGCGATGCCGTACGCAATCTGGACGAACCGGTTGAGATTCAGGCCCTGTTCCTGATTGGCAAACGTTTCATGGCCTTCACCGTCTAAACCACATCTCGATTACCTGGGCGGTCGCATAAAATGCGACCGCGCCAGTTCCACCTTTTCCCTGATGACACACTGGTGCTGATGATCATTGATCAGCCCCATGGCTTGCATGAAGGCATAGCAAGTGGTCGGGCCGACAAAGCTCCAGCCACGTTGCTTGAGGGCTATGGAAAGCGCGACGGATTCAGCGGAGGTGGTGACCGACTGGGGAGGTGGCAGGCTGGCTGGATCGGGTTCGTAGGACCAGAAAAAGGCGGCAAGGGAGCCTTCCTCTGCAACCATTTCCTGTGCCCGGCGGGCGTTATTGATCACGGACTGGATTTTGCGGCGGTTACGGACAATGGCGGCATTGTCCATCAGGGTATTCACCTGGCTATCGTCGAATGCGGCCAGCCGATGGAAGTCAAAACCGGCAAAGGCATCACGGAAGGCGTCGCGCTTTTCCAGGATGGTGCGCCAGCTCAGGCCCGCCTGAAATCCTTCCAGGCATACCTTTTCAAACAGGCGGATATCATCGCCCACCGGAAAGCCCCATTCTTCATCGTGATAGCGGGGGTAATCCGGTGCCGTCTGGCTCCAGGCACACCGGCACAGGCCGTCTTCTGCGATGATGACTTCATCCATGACACCGCTCCCTGACCGGCCTAGAGCGCCAGACCGGTACACCAGCCACTGGCCCAGGCCCACTGGAAGTTGAATCCCCCCAGCTGCCCGGTCACATCCAGAACTTCACCAATGAAGTGCAATCCGGGCACGGATTTCACTTCGAAATTCTTTGAGGAGATGGCATCGGTATCTACCCCACCCAGGGTCACTTCGGCAGTGCGGTAGCCTTCGGTGCCGGCGGGTTTGAACGACCATCCTTTCAATATCGCCGCCACACTGGCCAGGCGCTCATTGCTAAACTGCTGAAGATTGCCTTGCCAGCCGAACTGCTCCACCAGCGCCGCGGCCAACCGCTGGGAAAAGTACTGTCTGAGCCAACGTTCCAGACTGCGGTTGGGATGTTGCTGCCGTTCCGCTGCCAACGCCGCCACCGGGTCATCCACCTGGGGCAACCAGTCCACGGTTACCGCCTGTCCCGGCGCCCAGAAGCTGGAAACCTGCAGCATGGCCGGGCCCGACAGGCCGCGATGGGTGATCAACATGGGTTCAGCGAAGCGGGCTTGCCCCGTGCGAGCCACCACGTCAGTACTGATACCAGACAGCTCGGCCAACCATGCCTTGTCTTCCGGCTGCAGGGTGAACGGCACCAGTCCGGCACGGGTGGGCAGCACCGTCAGGCCGAACTGTTCCGCCAGCTGATAACCAAAACCGGTAGCGCCCATGGTGGGAATGGACAGCCCGCCACAGGCCACCACCAGCTTCTGGCAAAGCACCGTGCCGCTGCTGGTAGTGAGAGTGAACCCCTTGTCCGACTTCGTTACCCGCTTGATCGAGGTGTTCAGGGCGATATCGGCCCCCGCCCACTCACATTCTGTCAGCAGGACAGCCAGAATCTCCTTTGAGGACTCGGCACAGAACAGCTGCCCCGGCGCCTTTTCCACATGCTCGATACCGTGACGCTCCACCAGCTCGACGAAATGCCAGGGAGAGTAGCGCTTGAGGGCAGATTTGCAGAAATGGGGATTGGCGGAAACGAAGTGCTCAGGCGTGGTATTCAGGTTGGTGAAGTTGCAGCGGCCACCGCCTGACATGAGGATCTTCTTGCCGGCCTTGTTGGCATGGTCCAGCACCTGCACCCGGTGCCCCTGGTACGCCGCCGTGGCCGCACACATCAGCCCGGCCGCACCGGCACCGATGACAACAATGTCTGTCTCTGTAGTGGCTGCCATGGCCCCTCCTGATCGGGCAGCAAGGATACCAAAAAAGACCGCTGCAAGCTTGAGACGACGGGACGGTGGAGGACGAGTTGAAAGTTTAAAGTTCAAAGTTGAAAAGCGCGAAACCGGCCGGAGAGCGCGGCAACGTAGTGCCCGCGATTAACGGCACTTGATCCAGTCAGCTTGCAGAACGCACAGCAGAGAATTGAGCGAGTGTTCTCCTCTTTCAACTTTAAACTTTAAACTTTCAACTCAACCCCGCAGGCAAGGCCTCACCAACCGGCAAGGCCCTTCCGCGTGTTACGTGCTGCGTGAAGCGTGCTGCGTCGCTTACTGATTCAGCTCCTGCTCACTGAACATGTCTGCGAAAAGGGGCGACGTCAGGTAGCGCTCACCGGAATCCGGCAGCACAACGACGATGGTCTTGCCGGCAAACTCCGGCAGCTGGCTGATGCGGTCTGCCACACACATTGCCGCGCCACAGGAAATACCCGCAAGGATACCTTCCTCCTGCATCAGCTTGTGAGCCCAGGCCATGGCCTCTTCGTTGCTCACCTGCTCGGCACGATCGACCACGGACAGATCCAGATTCTTCGGCACGAAACCGGCACCGATGCCCTGGATCTTGTGGGGCCCATGGGTAGGCTCATCGCCACTCAGGCCGGCGGTGATCATGGTGGAAGAATCCGGCTCCACAGCCACCGCTGTGATCGCCTTGCCTTTGGCGTTCTTGATATAGCGCGATACCCCGGTGATGGTGCCCCCAGTGCCCACACCGGCCACCAGAACATCAATCTCGCCGTCGGTGGCGTCCCAGATTTCCGGCCCGGTGGTCTTTTCATGAATGGCCGGGTTGGCCGGGTTCTCGAACTGTTGCAGCATCAGGTGGGTTTCAGGATTCTCTTCCACCAGCTCCGCCGCCCGGGCAATCGCCCCGGGCATGCCTTTCGGCCCCGGCGTCAGTACCAGTTTTGCACCCAGTGCCTTGAGAATCTTGCGTCGCTCCAGGCTCATGGAATCCGGCATGGTCAGCACCAGATCATAGCCACGGGCGGCGGCCACATAGGCCAGCGCAATGCCGGTGTTACCGCTGGTGGGCTCCACCAGGGTCATGCCAGGCTTGAGCTTGCCGCTCTGCTCCGCATCCCAGATCATGGAAGCACCGATCCGGCACTTCACACTCCCCGCCGGGTTACGGGATTCCAGTTTGGCGAGAATATTGCCCTGGCTGATACGGTTGATCTTTACCAGCGGCGTCATGCCAATGGTTTCGCTGTTGTCCTTGTAAATCTGTGCCATGGTTTGCCTCCTTGTTGTCAGGGGGAATCGGGTCAGGATTTATCCGAATGACGATCGCCACTACCCTGCTTCTTGAGCTTTCGGCTCCAGCGCTGGCGCGCGTAAAGCCGCAGATCTGCCACGCTATCGGTCTCATCCATGATTTCCCGGCCCAGAATGGTTTCCAGAATATCTTCCAGGGTAACCAGCCCCACCCAGGTACCGTGTTCGTCATAGACCACCGCCATGTGCTGGCGTTGGCTGAGCATGGCATGGAACAGGTCCTCAATGCTCATGCGGGTGCTGATCATGGAAACCTCGAGGGCCAGCGCCTTCATGGTCTGCTCCAGCGAGACACCCAGCAAGTCGGACTTGTGGATGTAACCGGTACATTCACCGCGCTCATTCATTACCGGAAAACGGGAGAACGGCTGCCCTTTTTCCTGCTCCAGAAACTCGGAGACGGTCATCTCCGGGCGCACTGTGCGACATACAGTGCGGGGGGTCATGATGGCCCCCACCTTTACATCGTGCAGATGGAGAATGTTCTGAATGACCTTGTGTTCGTCATCTTCCAGCGCCTGTTGATCCTTGCCCATATCGGCAAGCGCACGGATCTCGGCCCGCACATCCACGTCATGTTCGTTACCACCGATCTGGCTGGTAATCAGCTTGGACAGCCACACAAATGGCGCCAGCGATATCATGATCACCTTTAACACGGGCGGCAGCATCGGGGCCAGGGAGCGCCAGTACTTGGCGCCAATGGTTTTCGGGATGATCTCGGACAGAATCAGGATGGCCAGAGTCATTACCCCGGAAGCGGCACCCAGCCACGCTTCACCGAATACCACCGCCACCTGGGCTCCCACCCCGGTGGCCCCCACGGTATGCGCCACAGTATTGAGAGTCAGAATCGCAGACAGGGGCTTGTCGATATCATCCTTGAACCCCCGTAGGGTCTTGTACAAACCCGGGCGGACTTCACGCAGCCCGGCAATATAACTGGGCGTGATGGACAGCAACGCCGCCTCCAGTACCGAGCAGATAAAGGAAAAGCCAATGGAGATGGCGGCGAAAACGATCAGCAAGGTCAAGGTTGCAGACTCCTTCCGGGACAGTCGCAGACACTGCGACGGTCCTCTCAAGTATCAGGCAGTATAGTGACGCGCAAAATCCGCCAATAGCTGGCAGACGCTGGCCATCCCGTCATGGATCACCGCTTCGATCTCCGCCATGGTAATTTCATGGGTAGACTTGCCGGCTGCCGGGTTCACCACCAGCGAAAGCATGGCATAGGGAAGCTCCAGCTCCCGGGCAAGCACCGCTTCAGGCATGCCTGTCATTCCGACAATGTCACAGCCATCCCGTTCCAGCCGCTGGATCTCTGCAGCCGTTTCCAGACGCGGCCCCTGAGTGGCGGCATAGCAGCCGCCATCATTCCACTGCAACTCGGAGGCGGCCAACCGTGTCTTGAGCGCATTGCGCAGGTTCACATCAAATGGCCAGCTGAAATCCACGTGCACCAGCGGCTCATCAGGATCGTCGAACAGGGTCATTTCACGACCCCAGGTGTAATCGATGATCTGGTCTGGCAGCACCAGCGCGCCGGTAGGCGCCTGGGCAGTAATGCCGCCCACCGCATTGGCAGCCACCACCGCGGTAGCTCCGACCGCTTTCAGTGCAGACAGATTGGCCCGGTAGTTCACCTGGTGGGGCAATAGCACGTGAGGGTCGCCATGACGGGCCAGGAACAGCACCCGCTGTCCATCCAGTTGCCCTTCCACCACTGGTGCTGAGGGCTTGCCATAACGGGTGGTTATGTCATGGCGCTGAACGATGTCCAGATTGTCCATCCGGGTGAGACCGGTTCCGCCAATAAACGCGAGCATGCTAGTTGTCATCCTCTTTCACAGCATCGTCCTTCACCGCGTAGATGCCCGGCGCATTTCGCCAGAAGCCCTTGTAGTCCATCCCCATCCCGAACAGGTAGTAATCCGCGGCCTCCAGCGCGGTGAAATCCGCTTTCAGGCCGGGCTCCGCCTTACGGTCATGCTGCTTGTCCACCAACACACAGGTTTTCACCGATGCGGCGCCCTGCGCTTCACAGGCACGGATAATGGACAGCAAGGTGGTACCCACATCGAGGATATCATCCACGATCAGTACATGACGGCCTGCCAGGCTGGCGTTGGGGGTTACCACCCATTCCACCTCGCCGCCGGTGGTATCACCGAGATAACGGCTGGCGTGCAAGTAATCCATCTCCAGCGGGAAATCCAGGCGTTTGACCAGCTCTGCTGCGAAGATCATGCCGCCATTCATGATGGTGACAAACACCGGTACCTTGCCGCTGTAGGCTTCCGTCACCGCAAAGGCCAGCTTGGCAATCGCCTCCTGCACCTGGTCAGAAGAATGCAGCTCGATGGCCTCACGGCGTACCTTCATCAACTCCTGCTGTACATCATCAGCGATGGACATGTTGCGGTTCCTCTACGTTGTCATCCTCAAGACCGGTTGAGGGATCATCGTTATTGTTACTGACCAAATGCAGGGTACGGGTTGGGAAGGCAAACTCTGCACCATGCTCGTCCACAATGGCCATGATTTTCATCAGTACATCCTGCTTCACTTGATGATAACGCACCCAGTCAGTGGTCTTCGTGAAGGTGTAGATGAAGAATTCCAGGTGAGAGGCACCGTAACTGTCAAAGTTGACGATCAGGGTCTTTTGTTCCGTTTCCAGTTCTTCATGAGCCACCAGCATGACTTTTACCGCCTCCACAATGGCCGGCATCTTTTGCCAATCATCGTAGCGGATGCCGATCTTTTCATTGATACGGCGGTTGAACATCCGCGACGGGTTCTCCAGCACGATGGAGGTAAACATGGCATTGGGGATATAAAGCGGCCGCTGATCGAAGGTGCGGATACGGGTCAAGCGCCAGCCGATATTTTCTACTGTGCCCTCAATGGAACGATCCGGCGAGCGCACCCAGTCCCCCACCCGGAACGGTTTGTCCAGATAAACCATCATCCCGCCAAAGAAGTTGGCGAGTAGATCCTTGGCCGCAAACGCCACGGCCATGCCGCCGATACCACCAAAAGCCAGCACGCCGGAAATACTGTATCCCAACGTCTGCAGGATAATCAGCAGGGCTGTGATAATCACCGATACGCGCAGCAACTTGGCAATAGCCGCCGCGGTGGAATGATCCATGGGCTTGCGCATCCGCGACGGATCAATGAGGTTCTTTTCCGTGTAGGAAATGAACCGGTTCAGGAACATGGCAATAATCACGATGAACCCGATCCGGCGTGCCTGAGGCACCAGATCGAATATCATATTCTCATCATCGCTTACCGCTTGCAGCAGCTCGACACAGACCGACAGCCCGATAACCCAGAACACCAACCGTAACGGAATTCTCGCGGCTTCAAGAAGGGCATCATCCCAAAGGGTATCGGTCTTGCTGATCAGCCGCTCCGCCACATCGATGGCACGCATCATTGTGAAGTTCACTGCCACGGTGCACACCACCAACAGAAACAGTTGCGTCAACCAAATATCAGAAGGCGTTTCCAGCGTTGGCCAATTCAGCAGCTGGCTCCAGTCCCAGTTCATGTGTTTTCCTCAATCAGTGTTTGTGCCAGGGCCTGCGCCTCACGGCGACGACCCGATTCCATAGCGCAGCGTGGGCGCGCCCGCAGACCGCCAGCGGGGACCTGACCAGCAAAACGCTGCCCCTCCAACCAGGCCAGCATCTGTTCTGCCCCTTCACGGTTATTACATGCCAGCACCATATCGCAGCCGGCCTTGAGAGCCGCTTCAGCACGCTCGGGATAGCCACCCGCGCACTGGGCTCCCGCCATGGACATGTCATCCGAGAAAATCACGCCACGGAAACCCAGCTTCTCGCGCAACTGGGTCTGCAACCAGTACCGGGAGAAACCTGCCGTCTGGTTCTCTACCGCGCTGTAAATCACATGGGCCGGCATGATGCCATCCAGCCGCCGCGCCAGCGCCATGAAAGGGCGCATATCCGCTGCCTCGATCTCCGCCAGGGGGCGTGGGTCCACCGGGAGTTCCAAATGGGAATCTGCCACCACATGACCATGCCCCGGAAAGTGCTTGCCGGTAGCCGCCATGCCAGCGGCATGCATGCCATCGATGAAGCTGCCAGCCAAGGCAATCATGGCATCGGCGTCACCGTGAAAACTGCGATCGCCAATCACCGTGCTATTGCCGTAATCCAGATCCAGCACCGGGGCAAAGCTGATATCAATATCCAGTTCGGTAAGCTCCGATGCCATTAGCTCACCCAACAGCGCCGCTTCACGGATGCCGGCATCAGCGTCCTGGTCATAGCGGCGACCAAGAGCGGCCATCGGCGGCAGGCGAACAAATTCATCACGAAAGCGTTGCACGCGTCCCCCCTCCTGATCCACAGCAATAAGGATTTCGGGACGCTCGGCGCGAATCTGCCTGACCAGCTCACGCAGTTGCTCACGGCTTTCGTAGTTACGGGCAAACAGGATCAGACCACCGGCCCCCGGATGACGCAGCAAATCCTTTTCCGAATCGGCAACGGTGAGGCCTTCCAGGTCCAGCATGAGCAAGGGGGAAATTGTGTCAGACATGACTACCCTGAAGAGACAATTATTCGGTGATTGTCACCAGCGTACCCACCGGTACCTGGTCAAAAAGACGAATGAGCTCCGCATTACGCATACGGATGCAGCCATGGGACGCCGGGCGGCCCATGGGCTCACTGTCTGGTGTGCCGTGAATATAGATAAAGCGCCGGAAACTATCCACGTCCCCGCCCAGATTCCGGCCGGCATCCAACCCTCCCAGCCAGAGAATACGGGTGAGCACCCAGTCCCGCTCGGGATATTGCTCGGCCAGCGCCGCATCGTGAATCTCTCCTGAGAACTTTCGCCCGGAGAGCACCGCCCCCTGTGGCAGGCCGGCACCGAAACGGGCACGCACCACATGGCGTCCCCGGGGGGTGGATTCGGATCCCATGGCCTCACCGGCACCATTACAGGCAGAGGAAATGGCAAAGCGTTCCGTATGTTCACCGCGCAGTTCGAGAGACTGGTCGGACAGGTTGATAATCAGTTCCATGGACGAAGTGTCCGGGGGTTGGGGGAAAGATGCAACGGACTTTGCCACAGTTCCGGGGGTTACCCACAACGCACAAGGCCGCCCGGGGGCGGCCTTGTCATAGCTGGAGCGGGTGAAGAGAATCGAACTCTCGTATGCAGCTTGGGAAGCTGCCGTTCTACCATTGAACTACACCCGCATCACGAAACGGCAATATAGACAAAACCCTGCACCTTGGCCAGTCCGATCAGATCTTTATTTACCCGTCTGCGCTTCTCGGTACACTGATGGAGTTAATGCAACGAGGAGAGCATCATGCCAACGGCATTTGTCAGTGGCGCCCGCGGGTTCCTGGGCGGGCATATCGTGGATCAGCTGCTCGCAAAGGGCTGGGATGTCACCGCCGTGATTCGCCCGCGCAGTGATGCCTCACAGCTTCAGGCCAAAGGAGTCTCGGTGGTCCAGGCACCGCTGGACAACGCCACCGAACTGACCCTGGTGATGCCTCCCGCCCCTGACGCCGTGTTCCATGTAGCCGGCAACACCAGCATGTGGCGACGCGGCAATGCCCAGCAGTACACGGATAATGTCATGGGCACACGGGCCATGGTCAGTGCCGCCCAGAAGAATGTGGCCGGGCGCTTCATTCATACCTCATCGATCTCCGCCTGGGGCATACAGGATGCCCCCATTAACGAGCTGACCCCCTCTAATGCCGCCAACGACTGGATCAGCTACAACCGCACCAAGTATCTGGCAGAACAGGAAGTGGAGAACGGTATCCGTCAGGGGCTGGATGCGGTGATTCTCAACCCCTGCGGCATCATTGGCGCCGGTGACACCCATAACTGGTCCCAGATGATCAAGCTGATCAACGACGGCAAGCTGCCCGGGGTGCCACCGGGAGGAGGAAACTTCTGTGCTGTGGAAGAAGTGGCCCGCGCACATCTGACCGCCTTTGAGAAAGGCATCTGCGGAGAGCGCTATATTCTCGCCGGCATTGAAGCAAGTTTTCTGGAACTGGTTCAGACCATTGCCCGCCAACTGGACCGCAAGGTACCCAACAAAACCGTGCCGCCCTTCGTGCTGCGCCTGGCCGGGCAGCTGTCCCCCATCGGCAGCCTGTTCACGGGTAATGAGCCTCGGCTGACACCGGAAAAGGTGGCGCTAATCACCCACCGGGTGCATGCCGACAGCAGCAAGGCGGTGGCGCAACTGGATTTCAATGACAAGATCCCCCTGGCCACCATGCTGGAAAACTGCATTACCTGGATGGCACGAGAGAACCTGTTGTAGCGAGGATAATGTCAGACGTCTGAGGTCGGACGTCTGACACCAAGGAACGTAACCGGCTTCCTTCCGTCGCTAGACCACCGCCCGATACACCCGGAAGCGATTGGTTTCCGCCGCCACCTGCACATGCTGGAAAGCCTCATCCAGCCACTGCACATAGGGTAATTCCCGATTGGCAACCAGCCACATTTCACCGCCGTCCTTGAGGTGCTGGGGCGCCTCCTGAATCAACCGGCGGCTGATGTCGGTAGTCCGCTGGCGACGTTCATGAAACGGCGGGTTGGTGACAATCATGTCCACCTTGCTGGACACCGGGGAAAACAGATCGCCCCCACACACCTGCCCCTGCAGGTCATTACGTTCCAGGCTCGCCTTGCAGGCCGCCACTGCTGTCGCACTCACATCCATGGCCTGCACCTGCCAGCCCTGCCGCGCCAGTACGATACTCAACACCCCCGCCCCGCAACCCACATCAACCACCTTGCCGGGTTTGGGCAGATTATGATTTGCCATGGCATCGAGCAGCAGTCGGGACCCCTCGTCCAGACGCCCGTGACTGAACACCCCCGGATAACTCTCTGCCTCAAGCAAGTCCACCGCTATCACTTCTCCCCAGGCGGAGAGATTCTGGGACGCCCCGGGCTGCAACATTCCACTGTAGAGTTTGCAGTGCCGTGCGCTGTCCACCAGCTCACGATGCTCCACATGATGATCGAAATGCTTGAGTGCCCCTTTTATGCCACCCTTGGCCGGGCCGGTGAGCCAGATTTCTACCGGCTG
The DNA here is from genome assembly GCF_017794965.1 of Alcanivorax sp. NCBI lineage: Bacteria > Pseudomonadati > Pseudomonadota > Gammaproteobacteria > Oceanospirillales > Alcanivoracaceae > Alcanivorax > Alcanivorax sp. Next base: position 1,388,261 of record NZ_CP051240.1, on the reverse strand, counting down.
CTCGATCTTGCCTGCCAACCAGTTGAGCAAAAAACGTAATCGGTCTCCGGATTTCGGCAGTGGCAGAACCAGTAGATTCACCCCTTCAGGTATGGAAGGCGCCGGAGACCACTGCTGGGCCCCAATGGCGTAGTCATCTGCATGCACATGAATTTGCGCATCCACATCCAGCGAGGTCAGTGCACTGTCATTGGCGTCGACAACCAGCACGTTGCGCCCGCTCATGGCCTCGCGCTGACGCAGCAATATTTGCGTGGTGTTTTCCATTTCGATCCATATAAAAGTCAGAAGAATAGCCCGGAGGCTAAGCTGGCAGTATACCGCAGTCCCCCCGCGACCCCAGCCCTGTGGTGATCGCGATGGCTTGTTAGGTGACTTTCGGGAAAGTTTTACATAATCCCCATCCCTGTGACGATTCCAGCCGGTAGAATCAGACGAAACCTGCCCACGATTGGCGACTGACATGGAGGCTCAGATGGTTCGCGCCGCAGTACTGATTGCCTGTTGCCTGCTGGCCACACTGGCCACGGCCGAGACAAGCACATTCCACCGGGCACTGGATGCCGCCCGCAATAATGACTGGGAAACCCTGTCCCGGCTCGAAACCGAACTGGATGATAATCATCCGCTGGCAGAGTATCTGCAGTTCCACCGTCTGCGCGCCGCCTTGCCCCAGCTGCCTGCAGAGAAGATCCTCGCCTATGCAGACACCTACAACGACTCTCCCCTGCCCGACGACATCCGGGAACTGGCCATCGTTGCCTATGGCAAGGCAAAGCGCTGGGATGCACTGCTGGCAGTCAGCGATACGCCACCCCGCGCCGCCGTTCTGCAGTGCTACTACTACCGGGCCAGACTCGCCACTGGCGATGACAGCGCACTGCAGGAAGCCGCCCGCCTGTGGGCCCACGGCAGCTCCCGTCCGGGCGCCTGTGACCCCTTGTTCGACGCCGCCCGCGACGCCAATGTCATTGATGCGCAGAGCATTTGGCAGCGTCAGCGTCTCGCCTTTGAAGCAGGCAATTACAGCCTGATGCGCTATCTGGATCGCGCACTGGAGGACAGTGAGTTTGAAACCGCAGGGGACTGGCTGAAAAAACTCTATCGCACGCCCACAGAACTGGATGCCCTCCCCGACAACCTGCCCGCATCACAGCAGGCGGCACTACGGGAAGCCGGTTTTTACCGCTGGATCTACACTGATACGGTAGCCGCCCGACAGTGGTTCGAGAAACAGCCCTCACGGATAGAGGATGAAGACGCACGGCAAACCCTGGGGCGCCGGCTTGCCTGGTATTCCACCATTCGTGGCATTGAAGAAAATCGATCCTGGCTGGATAGCTGGCTGGAAACCCACAGCGATGTGGAGCTGCTGAGCCAGCGAGCCCGTCGCGCGGTGATTGAACAGGACTGGGAAGCCGCTGCCCACTGGATCGGCAAGCTGCCTGCCGATGAACAAGCCGAATCCCGCTGGCAGTACTGGCTGGCCCGCTCACTGGAAGTGACAGGCTCGGAAGACCGGGCCCGGGAACTGTTTCAGCAGGCGGCCCAGGGACGAAACTTTTTTGCGTTCATGGCCGCCGACCGCCTGGGCGAGCCCTACCGGTTTTCCAACGAGCCCTATACGAGCAGCATTGCGTTCGAAGCCCCCGCAGCGGTGCAGCGAGTGAAGCTGCTGCAGGACATGGAAGAAGACAGTGCCGCCCACCGGGAGTGGCTGTGGCTACTCTGGCACAGCGACCGGGAGCAACAACGGGCGCTTGCCGAATACGCTCTCAAAAAACAGTGGTACAGCCTTGCGGTGGAAGCCTCTATCCAGTCCAAGTCGTGGAATACACTGGCCTGGCGTTTCCCGCCGGCCTACCGCAGCCAGTTCGAAAAAGAAGCACGGGAAAATGATATTGATCCGTGGCTGGCCATGTCGGTATCCCGCCGGGAAAGCGCCTTCAATCCTCGCGCCCGGTCCCACGTTGGCGCCAGTGGCCTGATGCAATTGATGCCCGCCACCGCCCGCAAGGTGGCCCGGGACCACGGCCAGCAGCGGCCAAACCAAGCCATGCTGTTTGACCAGAATGTGAATATCGGGCTGGGCAGCCGCTACCTGGCTGAACTGCTTGAACAGTTCAACGGCAATCGCCTGCTGGCGCTGGCCGCCTACAACGCCGGCCCACACCGGATTGACAACTGGCTGGAGGACGAAGATGACAAGGGCGTGCCTGCGGATGTCTGGATTGAATCGATCCCTTTCCGGGAAACCCGGGATTATGTTCAGGCCGTGCTCACTTATCGGGTGTTATTCATCGGCCTGCACGACGATCAGCCGCGCACCGCACAGCTGATCAGTGACAAGGAAAGCGATAGCCTCTACTCACTGTCCATGCTGGAGTAAACCAGCTGCGAGCTATCAGCTGTGAGCTACGAGAAAAACCCCTAAAGCTTTTCGCTTTTGAATTTCCTCGTAGCTCGCGGCTCAAAGCTCGCAGCTTTCCTAGTCAAGCTGGCGGATGTGATAGTCCAGTCGCCCGCGGGCATCGCGACTGTTCAATTCGGGAATGCCAGCCAGTCGCCGGCGCAGCTGAATGCTGCGAGCCTCGGTACGGGAGAAAGCGATCACCGCGTTGTGGCAGTCGCTGCAAGACAGACGAAAGCGGCTGGCAAACCCTGCCATGGGCGCATCGCTGGACAGCGCACTGTCCCGGTATTCCGGCCAATCGCCAAAGTTCATCACCAACATGCCTTGTTCGGACACATGGCTGGCCAGCTGCCGCTGCCATTCCAGGGTCGCCGGCACGGCGCGGGTGACCTGTTGGTTACTGGGGGAAAACAGGTCTTCGATGATCAGATCAAAAGGGGGGCCCTGATACTCTGAAAGCCACTGACAGGCATCCGCAAGCTGGGTGTCCACCCCCATGGCAGCAACCCCGAACACGTCCCTGGCCACTTCCAGATGGGGCGCATCCAGTTCAACGGCCACAAAGGTATCCGGGTTCAGCAGGGTGCGGATAGGCGGGACCAGCGAGCCGCCACCCAACCCCAGCACCAATACTCGGCGATATCGCCCCGGGTCCTGCAACAGGGCGGGCAACCACAGCAGGTCCCATACGCTGCCAGTGAGCAGACGCCCGGGGTGAAATTCCGAGTGCTGTACGCCATTGGCGTACAGCTCCAGTTTCTTTCCCTTGCGGTGGACTTCATAGCGCACACCGTCCCGGTCTGCACTCCACACAACGGCCATATTATTTACCCAGGGTCAGGGTCAAACCTGCCACATCACCATCCAGTGTTGACTCGTTCAGGTAGATACGTGACTGGGCGATCCCCAACTCCCCGACCAGTTGTGCCTTGGCATTCTCGGAGCGAAGCCGTGCCAACTCAATCAGTTGGTCTTTGCTGATGGCTCCGGCCTCCAGCGCCAACAGTGAATCCCAGGCCGCTCTGGCCAGCTGCTTGTCAGCGGCCTCGTCATCTTCTGGAAGGGGTTCGTTGAGCAGGGCTTCTACCTTCTGCTCGGAGACCGACTCATAACGCCGCTTCAACTTGCGCCGCTGGGAAGTGTTTTCCAGGGCCTGCTCGATTCCTGCCCAGTCATCGCCGGCCACCGCTTCACCAATGACCTGCTCTGCCAGTGCGCGGCGATCCGCGGCGCTGGTGGTGCCAATCAACCCAATCTGTAATTCGGTTTTTTCATTCAGCACGTTGGCCAGTGCGGCGAGAGAACCCGCGGTGTCCGGCCCCACCGTGGCACTACCTGGCGTAAAGGCAATATTCTCAAGATTCTCGCCACCGGCCAGCCCTGCCAACACCGAGAACGGCGCAGTCGCTGCTTTCACCACGATATTGGTCAGCACCTTGAGGATCATGCCCGCCACACTGAAGTTGGGATCGTCCAATTCCCCGGACATGGTCACCGGCAAATGAATTTCACCCGCCCGGGAGCGCAGTACCGACAGCCCCAGCTTGATGGGCACCTTCACCGCTTCATCGCTCTCCACCTTTTCTCCCAGATAGAACTGGTCCGCACGGATATCGGATTTGCTTTGAAGGAGGTTATTCTCGATGTTGACCCCGCTTTCCACGCCCAGCTGCCCTTTCTCCACTTGGTAGCCCAGGTACAGCCCGGTGTAGGGCGTCAGGCTGGTCATTTCGTAATTCTTCAGCGATACGGTCAGATCCGAATAAAGCGGCTGTGCCGCAATCTCTCCCTTGATCGTAAAGGGCGCATAGCGGTCGACCTGTGCCTGCATGTTCAGATTGGCTCGGCTACCCGGGCGGCTGTTCAGGTTGGATATCAGCCCGGACAGCTGATATAGCCCAATGCGGAAATTCGGCGTCAGCGTGAGATCTTCATGGCGCACCTGACTGCCAATAAAACGCACCCGCTTGATCCCGACCTGCCACGGATCCGCATCCTCAGTGCCAGCGCTGCCGCTACCGGATGCAGTACCGGCATTGTCTGTCTCCAGCCGGGTAGCCAGATCACGCCCCTGGCTGTCGATCTGGCTCACCAGATCCAGACCCGTTAGGCCGATTTCATCAATCTGCACTTGCTGGGTGACAGTGGACACATTCAGTCCCTGCAAGCGGGTCTTGTTGGCTTTGAGCAGCGGCTGCCCATTTTCCAGAAGATTCAGCCCCTGCATGTTGGCGCTGGCTGCCACCGTGACATCCGGAGCCTCGCCGGCCACATTGGCATCAGCATCAATACTGAGCACTCCCGCAGCGATCGAGAGGGGCATTTCCCGCTCCAGCCAGGGGGAGAAGGTTGCCAGCGGCAAGCCCGTCACACTGGCCTTGCTGGAAATATTGAGCGGCGCCAGATTGCCCTCACCGGAATGGGTCAGGGCGCCTTCGCCAGCCACTTTGCCACTCCCCTGCCACTGAAATGGCGCCTCCTCACCGACCACCAGGTTCGTCAGGGTGAACTGGCCTTCCGTCAGCGCAACGGTTTGCGCCGGAGACAGCGTACGGTCGGAAAACTTCAGCGTGCTGCCCTTCACATCCACCTTATCCAGTGTCACTTTCCAGAGCGTTTCAGCCTCCACAATCCGCTCTGCGGCTTGCTGGGCCTTTTCCTTGACCTGCTCCTTGAACTGGTCGGCCTTTTCCTCGTCCGGGGGCAGGAACAGGGTGGCAAGGTCCACGCCCGTCTGTTCCAGCACTGCACTGATTTCCGGCTTGTTCACCATGACCTCCGGCACGGATACCGTCTGGGCCTGGGTATCCACTCCAATACCGGAAACCTCGATACCCGGCAGCAGTACACTGGGAGCCTCTTCCCCCGGTTTCTGAAGGGCAACATTGCGCAGCGTCAGACGCCCCTGGGAAAGCTGTAGCCGCGGTTCCGGCGTCTCGGAAAACGCATATTCCGCCTCCAGGTCCAGCTCCCCGGAGGGCACAGTGAAGCGCACCTGTTCCTGGCTGAGCTTGGCCAGTGACACCAGGTCTACCCGCTCAACCAGCAGGCGGCCATTGGCCACAAAAGGGCTGAATTCAAAGTGGCCGGCCCATTCGAACGCACCGCCATCCGGTCCTTCCAGACGGATGGCATAATCGTTGGCGTCCTTGTCCTTGGCCACCGTGGAAAAGTTGTTGATGTCGAAGCCGATCGGCAGGATCAGTTCGTGGGGCTCCTTGCCAGCGGCTTCGGTATAACGCAAATCGCCGTTGGTCAGCACCAGCTCGCCCACCGCTACGCTGGGCAATGCCGCATCACTGCCAGGCGCAGCGGGATCTGTTTCGGGCTCAGGTTCCGCCTCCGACTGGGCCTCGATATGCGCCAGAATGTCATCGAAATTGAACTCGGAACCGGGGTTACGGCGGGCACGGACGGTAAGACCATCCATAGCAACCTGATCGAAATACCAGGTCCAGCGGAACAGCGACGACAGCTGGAAGTTCACATACAGGGACTCAAATGCAGCCAGCACCTCGGTCTGTTCATCCTTGATGGCGAACCCATTGACCTTGGCACTCAGGGTAAGAGGATTGATCTTCACTTCCTCGATGACCACCTCACGGCCAGTCAGATCCGCCAGTATCTCAACGGCGTTGCGCTGCACCAGACCGGGAGCAACCAGGAACCCCAACAGCACATACAGCAGATAAAGGCCGGCCAGAATCACCAGCGTCTTGCGTTTCCAACTGATCCGCTTCCATGTTTGCAACACTGTCACTCTTGATCCCTCTTGCCTGTTCACATCCTGACGCCATGGTAGCAGCTGCGCAGCACACTGGCGCCCCAAACCCATTGCGTGGTTCCGGTGGCCGTGGAAAATAACCCTGATTTTATACACCGCACCATCAGGAGCCACCCACATGAGTGACAACTACCTGCTTAACATCTACCAGAAAGCCCTGAAACTACCTGCGGGCAGGAAGCTGTTTTCCATGATGTTCAGCCGCAAGGCCCCCTACTTCGCCACGATTACGCCTGTGGTGACTGAACTGAGACCCAATTTCTGTGAGGTCAAGTTCAAGAAACGTAAAGGGGTGGAAAATCACATCCAGACCGTGCATGTGATTGCAATCTGTAACGCCCTGGAATGCGCGATGGGCGCCATGGCGGAATCCTCAATTCCCAAACATCTGCGCTGGATCCCCAAGGGCATGAGCGTCAATTACACCGCCAAGGCGACCAGCGATATTACCGCCACCGCCGAGGTCAACCCGGAGGACTGGCAACCCGGCGATCTGCCTGTCACCGTGAAGGCCATGCGCGATGATGGCACCGTGGTTGTCGAGGGCACCATCAACCTGTGGGTCAGTGAAAAACCGCAAAAATAATTCACACAACGGTGTCCGGTTTGCCGGGCACCGCTTTCCCGATCAGCCTTCCCTCTCTCTCTCCATTGCACCCGACATCTCAATGAAACAAACTGCCTAATAAAGACCAGGACGACAAAGGGGCAAGGAAAACCGCAATGTTGATACTACCTGTTGAGCAGAGTAGCGGCCGAAGAACGGCACCCTGGGTATGCATTCTTCTGATTATCGCCAATACCCTCATCTTTGCGGTCAATGCCCATCGCGACAACCAGCTTGAAGTGCCCTTGTCCGACCAGCAGCTAGAGCTGCTGGCAGAGTACGAAGCCCCGTTATTACTGGATTGGCTGTCCCGCCAGGACAGCAACACCTATGCCGATGCCGTGGCAATGGACGACCGCGGTCAGGATTTCATGTTCGCCTACGGCTGGTTCAATCAAGCCTTTGCCCAGCACGTCCATGAACAATGGACCCTGAATGCCCCACCGCAACAATGGGTCTCTTTACGCAGCAACATGGAAGACTGGATTGCCCGCTTCTCTTCCTACCGCTGGGGGTTGATACCTGATTCGCCAACGGCCACTGCATTCGTGTCTTCCCTGTTCATGCACGGTGACTGGTTCCATCTTCTCGGCAACATGGTCTGGCTGATCATTTTTGGTATTGCCATGGAACGCTACTGGGGGTCGCTGAGGTTCAGCATCAGCTATCTGCTGTCTGGCATGGGCGCCGGCCTGCTGTTTATCCTTGTGGATCCAGACGGCGGAATGCCGCTGGTGGGCGCATCCGGTGCAATTTCCGGCATCATGGGACTCTATGCGGGCACCTATCGCCTTCGCAAGGTGGAGTTTTTTTATACCCTGGGTTTTGTCTTCGGCAGTTTTCGCGCACCGGCACTGGTACTGTTCCCCGTGTGGCTTGGCTGGGAACTGGTGCAAGCGTTCACCACTAACACCAATGTTGCCTACATGGCTCATGCCGGCGGCCTGATTAGTGGCCTTCTGCTGGCGTTCTTGCTTCCCTACAGCAAGCCAAATGCACACTCTGGCCACGACGCCATGGAAAAGCCTGCAGAGCATGACGTGCCAGAAGCCTGCCAGAAGCTGGCAGAGGAATTACGATTTGCCGAGGCTCAGCAACGCTGCCAGCAATGGCTAGAGCGATACCCGACCAGCAAACCGTTGTGGGGCTTTTTTCTGGAGATGGGGCTGCGGCAAAAACGGATAGACAACGCCATGGTCTACGCCATGAAAACCCTGAATAACCAGCCCCAAAAAGCGGCCCTGTTAGCCTGGCTATGGCAGGAATATGAGGCCCTGGGTGGCAACATCGCCCAATTGCCCCCCTCCTACCGGCTGTTACTTGCCGAACTGGCCATGCGCCAGCAAAGAACACAGATCGCCCGTGGCATCATTAACGGTCTGGAGTCTCAGAACTGGCAACACCCTCGTATGGACAGGCTACGACAACAATTGGATCCATTGGGCCTGGGAGCCTCTGAATAACTCCCTGCATGCTCAGTCTTTCAGGCTGCCCCCCCCCTGGACAAAGGTAAAGAGGGGCGCACTTTTGCAAGGCATGCTGGTTGCCTGTCGAGGCTCACACCTTCAAGAACAGGCAACAACGAGTGTGGGTCAGCCTGGAAGACCCGAAGGGCGGTCCAGGCCACGCTGAGTACCCAAGGCGTTATTCAGAGGCTCCCTGGCATCAATTGCGGGCCTGCAGCCTGACCAACAAGGCGGATGTCTCTCTGCCTTGCTCGCTATCATGAACATCTGGAAAATTTTTCTTCACAAAGTTCACCAGTCTTGTCGCAGCATCTGCCGTCCCCTGCTCAAGGTAGAGTCTGGCCAGCAACAGATACGCCTCCCCCAACCCCTTGAACCGGGGAGCTCGCTGATGAAGATTTATCAGCAATTTTTGGGCTTCATGGATACGGCCCCTTTCGTACAAGGCATGAGCCAGGGAGAGACACAGGGCAGGATCATCATCGAAGCGGAGATTCGGGTGTTGCTGAATCGCTTCCAGCCAGATCTGCACAGCGGTGCCCGTATTACCATTACTGATCTGGTGTCGGGTAAATTTTGCCAGATGATCCAGCCAGGCAGCGTCCTTACCCAGCAGTTTCAGTAACCGCAAGCGGCGCCAGTTGAGTTCCATATGTACTGGCGCGGACGCCAACCCACGGTTTACCACCCGGAGGGCATCCTCCAGCCGCCCTTCCTGAGCATAGATATGCGCCGCACCGAGCACCTCAGCCACCTCGTACTCATTCTCCGCCAAAGAGCGGCCGCGGTCTTCATCCACGCCAAGCCCTAGCTCGCGCGCTTTTTCGTTCAGCAGGGCGCCCATCATCGCAGCAGCAACCAGAGTGGTATAGGCAGAAAACACAGCCCCAAGAAAAACCAGCGCGGGCAAGGCGTTGGCGGACCCCAGCAACGTCGGCGCAGCAGTGACCGCCATTACGGCAAGCCACAACAACAGATAAGACGCCCCCACTGTTACAACCAGCTGCAACCAGAGCAAGGGGTTCAGCGCATCCAGCAAGGAACGGCTCACCGCAAGGATCATCAGCGCGGCGGGCAGAATGAACGCTGCCAGAGCCAATAGCCCTAGAGAAATCACCAGTGACGTGGAGGCAAAGGCAAAAGGCCCCACGAAAAGGACAAACATCAACCCCAGCTGTCGGAGCAACAAGCCACCCTCTGAAATACCCTCCATGGGTGAAGGGGGTTCCCAGTTATCCTTTGCCACCTCCGCAATGACCAACATGCCATACACAGAAAGCAAGGTAGAAATAAACAGGAAAAACAGCAGAGTGATCACGTTGCTGACAATGACGTTGGCCACCCCGAACGTCAGCAACAACCAAACGGCAGGATGCCTGAGCGGATAGCTCAGAATGTCTTTCGAACGTTTCCAGAACGGCAAACGCGGCAAGCCGTCACCCCGCCAGTCCAGGCGCTGGCTGCAAAGATGACAACGAGGTTGTCCGGCTTTGAAATTACGCTCGCCCCCCGGCACACACTGGGTACAGTAGCGTTTGCTGCACCCTTCACACACCCAGCTCGCCGGTTTGCGAACATGGTAACCACATGCCTCCATGCATCCCCCACATCAATCCTGTTATCTAGCTAATATAAAAGCGCCAAGCTGTTCTGCAGCTTCTCTTATCAGGTCACCCTGAGTACGGCCACTGCGTTTTAGCGGCTTGAAGTCGTGGTCGCCCCCCTCCAGCCAGTGTAGCCGGACACAATCCGGCAAACCGTAACTGGCAACTTCATCCGGTTTGCCGAACGGGTCCCGGGTTCCCTGACAAATCAGCATCGGCATATTGATTGTTGCCAGATGCTGTGTGCGAGTTTTCTCTGGCTTTCCCGGAGGATGAAAAGGGTACCCCAGCGCGACGACACCCTGCACGGAACGAGGCCGCAAATCATTATCTGCCGCCAACATTGAGGCCATACGCCCCCCCATGGACTTTCCTGCCAGCCAGATTGGCAACCCCAGTGTTTCAGCCTGGGCAATCACTTTCTGAAAATGTGCCAACAGTTTTGGAGCACGATCCGGAGGCAGCTTGCGTTCTTCCTCTCGGCGCCGCTGCATGTAGGGAAACTCAAAACGGGCCACGCTGATTCCTCTGCGGGCAATCTCCTCTGCCATGGTATTCATGAAGTCGCTATCCATGGGGGCCCCTGCACCATGGGCCAGCAGCAACAATGACCGGGGCTGGCTGGCGGTGGTCAACAGCAGTTGCGGCAAGGGAGTTTCATCGCTCATGGCAGAGCCTCCTGCAGGGCTTTGAGCTGGGCGGCCAGCGCTTTGGTAAAATCCACCCTGAAGACATCCAGCGGCGGTCGTGCAATGACCCGCTCTACCAGAGGCGCGGGATGGCTCATGATCCAGCAGCCGATAATGCTTTGCTGGACCTGTAACAGGTAGGTCAACACCTGCTCTTCGGGGAGGCCGTAATGTTGCTGAAGCCGCTGACTCAACCGTGCAAAGTGACGAAACAGGGCCTGCTTGAATGCGATGGCCTGCTCCTCATCCAGATTCTGTTCCAGTACCGAATGCAAGATGGCGGTGAGGCGACAGAACAGCGGATGATCACTCAACAAGCTGGACAGCTGCGCCCACATGGGACCATCACCGAGCACCATCCCCTCTGTAAGGCGCTCCAGCTCACCCAGGTAAAGCGCCAGAAACAGTGCTTCCTTGGAAGGAAAGTACCGATACAGTGCAGCCTTGGTGACACCGCTCTGACGGGCGATATCTGCCAGGACAATGGACTGAAAGGGCTGTTTTGCGATGGCCTCGGCGGCGGCCTCAAGAATCTGCGCCCGCCGTTCAGCCTTTTGCTCCGGAGAGCGGGCGCGCTGAAAACAGCACGTCATGCCTGCAGCCAGCCTGCCAGTCGACGGGTGATCATTCGCGGCGACAGCTTGCCCATCCACACCAGCAACAGGTTCTTCAGCCCGGGGATGACAATCGCCCGTCGCCGGGCATCCAGCGCCTTGCGGACGACCGCCTCGGGGGTCATGGTGCCGGCCTTGAACAGCAGGGTATTGGTCATGTTGGCTTCGCTGGCAAATTCAGAATCCGTGGCACCGGGGCAAAGGGCACTGACCGCCACCCCATCCCCTTTTACCTCCTCGTGCAGCGCCTCAGAGAAGGACAGCACAAAGGCCTTGCTGGCGTAATACACGGCCATGTTCGGGCCAGCCTGAAACGCTGCCGTGGAAGCCACATTGATAACAAAGCTGTTGGGTACCGCTTTCAGGCCCGGCAACAAGCGCCAGGTCAGATCCACCAATGACGTCACGTTGACCTGGATCATGTCCAGTTGGCGCTGCAGGGGCAACGCCTGTACCGAGCCACGGTCTCCAAAGCCCGCATTATTCACCAGCCCGGTGACCTGTACCTGTTTCGCTTCCAGTTCAGCGGCCAGCGTCTCTGCAGCATCTGTTCTGGCAAGATCGGATGCGATACAGAGAGCCTGAATGTTATGCCGGGCCTTCAACTCGCTGGCCAGGGCTTCAAGCCGGTCCAGTCGTCGTGCGACCAGCACCAGATGGTGCCCGGAAACGGCCAGTTGGCGTGCAAATTCTTCACCGATCCCTGCACTGGCTCCGGTCACCACAACCGCACGCAACGCTGCTGAATCCATGCCTATCTCCATATAAGTAACCAAGGGTCACTAAAGTAGCAAAGACAGGAAGGTCAGGCTATATGCAAAAGCCGAATACGTCTCAGGCGTCCCACAACGCCAACTGGCCGTGGGGTCCCGGTGGGACGAAACCACTGGTATCCAACGCCAGGCCTTCCCGGGCCGACAACCCCGCTGACCGGCAGGCACCCTCGAAACGCTGGCGTAACAGATGGGACCAGGCGCCCTGCCCGCTCTGACGCTGATGCCAGCGACTGTTGTAAATCGCACCACCGTGCAGGTCCCTCATCACAGACATCACCTTCTCCGCCCGGTCCGGATAGTGAGTATCCAGCCATTCCTGCCACAGCGGCCCGACTTCATGGGGCAAACGCAACACCACATAACCGGCGTGCTCAGCGCCGGCTTGTGCCACCTGCCCCACAATGTCCTCCAGCTCATGGTCATTGATAAAGGGAATCACCGGGGCCACCAGCACCGACACCGGCACCCCTGCCCGGCTCAACTCCCTAACCGCGCGCAGGCGCTCCTTGCCGCCGCTGGCCCGGGGCTCAAGTTGCCCCTTTAGCCGGTTATCCAGTGTGGTCACCGATACCGTCACGGTGGCTCTCCCCGCCCGGGCCATGGGGACGATCAGATCCAGATCCCGCAGCACCAACGTGCTCTTGGTAATCAGGCTGAAGGGGTGCTGACAATCCGCCAGTACCTGAAGGACTTCCCGGGTAAGTTTGCGTTCCCGCTCTGCCGGTTGATAGGGGTCCGTGGCCGTTCCAAGCACCACAGGCTGACAGCGGTAGCCGGGCTTGCGCAGACTGTCGCGCAACACCTCCGCTGCATTCTCCTTGCAGAAAATCTCGCTTTCGAAATCCTGGCCCGGGGAAAGATCCACATAGGCATGGTTGGGCCGTGCGTAACAATAGATACAGCCGTGCTCACACCCCCGATAGGGATTGATACTTTGTGCAAACGGCAAGTCCGGGCTGCGGTTGGTCACGATAATGCTTCGTGCCAATTCACGGTGATAGCGGGTGGGACGATTCACCGGGCCGTCATGCATGTCACTGTGCGACACGGCAAAGCGGCCTGGCATCTGGCTCAGCGTTCCCCGGTTTACGGCAGGCATACCGACTCCTGTTGATATACTGTCATTATGTACAGTATATCAACAGGCCTGCAGACTCAATGATTTTGACTGCCCACCAGACACTGGCGGTTATTAGGCTATAGCAGCCTTAATTTGCGAAGTTCCCGCACCCCCACCGCCAACGTCATGAAGTCATGCTGGCTGTCAGCCTGAAGGCTGTGCAGGCGCCGGATACTGAACTCCACCTTGTTGCTGGCATTGTTCTGCCAGGCCGCAAAGCGTTGTTCTGCATTGTCACCGTCCTGCTCCAGCACCCTGGCCGCCACCTGACGATGGAGACGATAACAATCCTCGCGCAGATTGGCCCTTGCCAGGGCCTGCCATTTACCATTCACGTTGAGATCAACGATGGCAGACAGTAACCAGAGAATGTTGAGCCGATCGCCAACCGTGAAATACACCTGCGCCGCCAACTTCAAGGGTACCTGGGCCTGGGAGGCAAGCTCCGCGATATCAGGCCCGCTTCCGAGCACCATGGTGTTGGCCAGGATGCGGGCCTCCTTTTCGGGGATGCCATCGTCGCCCATCCCTGTGATTGCCTGCTGCCAATCCTCACGGTAACCACCTGGCAGGATGTCCGGCAGCAGCTGTTCCAGCTCGACAATGGCGGCATGGAAACGCTCCATGGCTTCCGCCACCGGACGGCGTCCCCACTTGTAGAACAGCAACCAGGTGGTCATGTGTTTGAGCAAACCAATTACCCGGCCATAGAGGCGCAACTGCACCTGGCTATCGACAACACCATCCAGTTGATCCACGGTCTGCCAGTAGCCATCCGCATCGAATACGGCATGGGCCATGGCATAGGCCTTCACCAGTCTATGCGGTGAGAGCCCATGCTCATCGCAGGTACGGTGAACGAACGCAAAGCCCATCCGGTTCACCACCGCATTGGCCAGCACCGTGGCAATCAATTCCCGCCGCAAGCCATGGTTGAGCAATGCCTCGCTGTATTGTTCAACCAGCATGGACGGGAAGTAGTGAAGCACATCCCGGTCAAAGAATGGATCGTCTGGCACCCGGGAAGCCAGCAAGGCATCAAACAGGGCATTCTTGGTATAGGACAGCAGCACCGACAGCTCGGGACGGGTCAATCCCTTGCCGCGGGAGCGCCGCTCGGTAAGGCTCTCGTCATCAGGCAGGAATTCCACCGAACGAGTGAGCACGCCCTGGCGCTCCAGCATGCGCAAATGGCTGGCGTGCTCCTCAAGACGACTTGCCGCATCGTATTCCAGCAAACTCAGCGCCAGGCTTTGAACATAGTTATCTCGCAGCACCGCCTCGGCCACATTATCGGTCATGGCTTCGAGCAGGGGGTCCCGCTCGCAATGGGTGAGGGTTCCCGCCTTGAGCATCTGGTTGAGCGGAATCTTGATATTTACTTCCCGGTCAGAACTGTGCACACCGCCGGAGTTATCAATGGCATCGGTATTAATGCGCCCACCCTGCAGAGCAAACTCCACCCGCCCCAACTGGGTCAGGCCCAGGTTGCCGCCCTCACCGACCACCTGGCAACGCAATTCACGCCCATTGATACGGATAGCATCATTGGCCCGGTCTCCCACCTGGGCATGACTCTCATTGCTGCCCTTGACGTAGGTGCCAATGCCACCGTTCCAGAGCAGTTCCACCGGCGCCTTGAGGATGGCCTGTATCAGCTCGGCAGGGGTCAGGCTGTCGTGTTCGACCCCCAGCGCCTCACAGGCCTGGGAACTGAGGCGGATATTCTTGGCCGAGCGGGAATAGATTTCCGCACCTTCGGAGAGGCAGTCACGGTCAAAATCGTCCCAGGTTGAGCCCCGGGTGGTGAACAGCCGCTGTCGCTCCTTGAAGGTACGGGCAGGATCCGGATCCGGATCAACGAAGATATGCATGTGGTTGAAGGCGGCGACCAGGCGAATCTGTGATGACAACAACATGCCGTTGCCGAACACATCACCGCCCATGTCACCAATACCCACCACCGTGAAGGGGGCCTGCTGGATATCCTTGCCTTTCTCCCGGAAGTGCCGCTTTACACTTTCCCAGGCCCCCCGGGCGGTAATCCCCATTTTTTTGTGGTCGTACCCCACACTTCCACCCGAAGCAAACGCATCCCCCAGCCAGAATCCGTATTCATCTGCCAGGCCATTGGCGATATCGGAGAAGGTGGCAGTGCCCTTGTCCGCGGCCACTACCAGATAGGGATCATCGCTGTCATGACGTACCACCGAGGGGGGCGCAACCACCGTGTCCTCTTCACGGTTATCGGTAATGTCCAGCAGACCGCGAATGAACTGCTGATAACAGGCCACCCCCTGCTCCTGCCACTCTTCACGGTTCAACGGATTGCCCTGTTTGACCACGAAGCCGCCCTTGGCGCCCACCGGGACGATGATCGCATTCTTCACCATCTGCGCCTTCACCAGCCCCAGTACTTCCGTGCGAAAATCCTCGCGCCGGTCCGACCAGCGCAGACCACCCCGTGCCACCGGACCGCCTCGCAAATGGATCCCTTCCATTTGCGGTGAATACACAAACGTCTCAAACATGGGTAGCGGCGGCGGTAGTTCTGCCACCCGGGTCGGGTCCAGCTTGAGGCTGACATAGGTTTTCTCCTTGCCCTCCTCATTGCGCTGATAAAAATTGGTTCTCAGACCGGCGCGAACCACACTCAGGAAAGCACGCAGCACCCGGTCACCATCCAGCGACGCCACCTGGTCCAGCTCATGATCCAGAGCCTGAGCCAGCGATACCCCCTCCTTCTGCCGACGCGCGTCATCAACCGAAGGGTCAAAGCGGTTTTCAAACAGCTTCACCAGCAAACGCGCAATTGCCGCATGGTCCGCCAGCAACTGCTCCATGTAACTCTGGGAGAACGGCAACTCGGTCTGCACCAGATAGCGGGTTAGCACGCGCAGACAGACAATCTGCCGGGTATTCAGCCCGGCCAGCAATACCAGCCTGTGCAGGCCGTCATTCTCGGTCCGGCCCTGCCAGCAAGCCAGAAAGGCATCTTCAAAAAACCGTTTCTGCTGCACCGGTCCCAGCGCACAGTCACCACTGACCCGAACCGAGAAGGATTGCACCCACTGGTCCTGTCCATCACGAAGACTCAACCGGGTGGGTTCCTGGCTGACCACTCGCAGGCCGAAGTTTTCCAGCAACGGCAGGATATCGGACAGCCCCAGCGGATGCCCCAGACTGAACAGGCGTAAATAGGTAGGGCAGGCAGCGCTGTCTTCCTCGGTCACAGACAGACTGGGAAGGACCGGCTGACTGGAGGATAGCTGCGCCAGATAGTGAATATCTGCCGCCGCTTCCATGGGGCTGGAGTGCTCCTGGTATCCCAGCGGGAAGGCATCCCCATAGCGCATGGCCAGGGCCGCACCCTCCTCCCCTTCTTCCCGGAGAATGGCACGCAATTGATCAGCCCATGACCGGGTAACCACCAACAGGCGTTCCTCCACCTGCCCTTCTGTCATGCCGAGCTGGGTACCCTGGGGAATGCGGATGATGCAGTGAATTCTGGCCAGCCCCTCGCGCAGAAAGTCCACGGTTCGTTCCACGGACACGCCATTGCACAGGCGCATCAATTCATCGGTCACCTTGTCCCGCAGCTCACGGGAAAAACGTTCGCGGCTCAGATACACCATGCAGGAGTAGAACCGGCCATAACGGTCGCGGCGCAGAAACAACCGCAAGTGATCCCGGTCACGCAGGGCCCGGATGCCCATGCACATATGAAACAGTTCATCCTCACTGCACTGGAACAACTCATCGCGGGGTAGCTGATAAATGATATCGCGCAGATGCTTGCCGGAATGGGAACGCTCCGGAAGACGGGAGCGCTCCAGTACATGATTGACCTTGCGACGAATCAGGGGGATATCACGGGGGCGGTTGATATAGGCATCCAGGGAGAACAGGCCGATGTAACGGTCCGTACCCTCCACGCTACCGTCTTCCGCCAAGCGTTTGATGGAGATCACATCCATATAATGGGGGTGATGAATCGACGAACGCATATTCGCCTTGGTCACGACCACCAGCCTGCCATGGGTAATGTACTTGGCCATTTCTTCATGGGGCGCGATGAATTGATCCGCATCGGCATAGCGGCTACCGGTGCGCGCCAGCCCCAGGCCGGCGTCATTATCCAGCTGTAACCGGGTCACTTCACCGTCGCTGTGAGCATGGGAACGGGCGTAGCCGAGAAAGGTGAAGTGTTCATGCTGAAGCCAGTCGATAAACGCCAGCGCTTCCTGGAGCTCGTCCTGATCACGGTCCGGATAGTCACGGGAAAGATTCTCACCCGTGGCGTGGAGGTTATCCAGCATGGGGTGATAATCGCTGACCACCACCCGCAGCTCGTCCAGCACCAGCGTCAACTGCTCTCGTAACGCCGCATAGTCCCGGTCACTGGTCAGCGGTTCGAATTCCAGATAGATGAGGGATTCTGCCGGATGCTCGCCATCCCCCACTCCGTCCACATGAGTGATCTGCCCCTGCTCATTGCGGCGGATGCGTAACACCGGGTGAATGGCCCAGTCGATGGCGGTGTCAGCATCACGCACCGCCATGGACACGGAATCCATCAGGAAAGGAATATCCGTGGTCACCGTGCGAAGACAGGCCAGCTCGCCACTGCGTGCCGGAGGGCATATTTCAAGGAGTAATTCCTGGTCCCGCTGACAGGCCAGTTGCCAGTGATCATGGGCCAGCCGGAACAACTGTTCCGGGGTGCGGGCATTCAGGGAAGCGTGACTGGCCATTTCAAAATAACTGGCCAGAAAATTTCGGAACAGGGGCTGCTCTTCTGCATCGATCTGCTCGGCCAGCATGCGTTCCAGCTGGGCCAGCATCAGCGTCTGGCGTTGGGCGATGTCGTCCTGCATCCTTTCCTCCGGCGTCAGTGCCCTGCCTGCCGCATGACCTGTCGGCAGGTCCTGGTAGAGCCAGATTTTGGCTCCCTAAAATTCACTCTATACCGGAGCCGCACGCCAATACCACCCCAGGCTCATGCACGCTCAGCAAAGCCTGGATTTCATCGGG
Organism: Alcanivorax sp.; assembly: GCF_017794965.1. Classification (NCBI taxonomy): domain Bacteria; kingdom Pseudomonadati; phylum Pseudomonadota; class Gammaproteobacteria; order Oceanospirillales; family Alcanivoracaceae; genus Alcanivorax; species Alcanivorax sp. The sequence continues at coordinate 1,370,154 of NZ_CP051240.1, read as the reverse complement.
GAAGAGGGGCTCAGGGAAAGACGCTGAGAGGGCTGCGCCGGGTTGGACCGGTAGCGTGTTGCAAGGGTCCAACCGCGCCAGCGGAAGAGAAGATGTTGGCCGCGCGACCGTCTACGGTTGTCGCCTGTCAACGCGGAACAGCGGTTAGCAGGTCACCCCCCAGACAGGAAACATGGCCGTTTTAGCAAGCGGTCAAGGCCGCCTACTGGACCTGTTCGGGTTGCACCAGTACCCAGGGCATGACAACCACGCTCCACAGGGTCTGGTCTGCCTCATACCAGTGCCCGGCCTGCTCATCGGCCACTTTATCCACCTGCCCTTTTTCACGCCACAGGGAGATCTGTGCCGCATTGTCTTCGGAAAAGGCCAGGGCCACTTCCACAAGATCGAGCCCCGGGGCCACATAGATGGTTTGCCCCCGGGCAAAAAAAGGCTGCAGCTCAGCCCAGCTGGCCTTGGCGGTTTCCTGGTTAAGCTTGGCTTTGAGGACGTCGCGATCTTCGCTGTGTTCAGACATGGTGAGCTCCGGTGTGAATCCGGCGCATTATCACGGCTACGACCCGAAGAGGCAAAAAGAGGATCATCGCGGCTTGGCGAATCCACATTGGACGACGTTTTTTTTAGGCTCTTCGCGGATTTGAGGGAAAGTTAAGCGGCCTGGTCGAAGGTCGGACGTCAGAAGTCTGACGCCCAAATCAAACCCCGGGTTTGCAGTCATGCTGTTCATTTAGGTCGTGATTTTGGTTTTTTGTGGGAGCGTGCTCGCACGCGAAGCCTTTATTTCAGAGCGCGCCATTCGCGTGCAAGCACGCTCCCACAGAGACCTTGAGCTTAAGTGAACAGCATTGCGGGTTTGCAGTGCTTGTGAGCGTAGTGGCAGGTGCATTGCGCAAGAGCTTGGGGGCTGCCGGTTTTCTGTCTTTTGCGTCAGACGTCCGACTTCAGACGTCTGACCAATCTGCTTTCCCGCTAATCCGCGATGAACCTTTTTTTGATCCTGATGTGGGCGTTTGCTTGCAAACGAAGCCGTTCCCAACCGCGATATGCAAGTGCCCCTCACGGTGCGGTTTCCCCGGGCTGGCGTATTGCAGGTTGCGTGGCGTCTGGTGCGATCGAGAAGCGACCAAAAAGAAACGCCCGCCAGTTTGGGGTCTGGCGGGCGGGCTGTACCGGGCCGAAATCGAACATCCGTGTTCCATCGCGTCCTTGCGAGATCAACTTTAGGGAAACGCGGACTCCGCTATAAGTCGTTATTTGCCTCAGATTTTGTAGGATATCTGCCATACGCAAGCGACGCCCTCGCCTACCCCAAATGAATGTCCCGCCTCCCCGCTCGTAGACAGGCCCAGGAAAACAGCCTTTCGGTTTACCAACAAATCTCGCGACTGGCCCCCTCCACCGGGCGTCGACGGCGATCATAAAGGGCAAATCGGGCGCCATTTTCATCAAAGGACACCATGGAGAAGGCGTTGTCGCTGAACACCGCTCCCGGCACATTCACCTGCCCCAGCGGTTTTCCCCAACCGCCATATAGCAGGCCGGGAACCCGCATCATCGGCCGATACCACCGGAACGCCATCAAGGCAGTGGGCCAGAACAGACCCGAGCAGGTCCAGCTATGCACCTGCTTGCCGCCGCGGAGCGTGAGATTGGCGTACAGGGAGGCGTGCACGTCGCCACTGAGCACCACCAGTTTCTGGCTGTCACTGGCCGACATGGCCTGCAACAGCCGCTGGCGTTGATGGCGAAACCCTTCCCACGCATCCCGGCCATGAAAAGGACGGCGCTGCTCCGGAAACATGACCACCGAGCTGACCACCACCTTGACCCGCTCCGGATCCGTATTCAGCCACTGGGCAAAGGCGGCCTCCTGCTGCTCGCTAATCATCCGCCGCTGCCAGGGCCAGCGGCTCAGCACCCGCTCGGTGCGCACATCCATCACGAAGAAGTCCGCTGGCCCCCGTGAGAAGGTATACCAGAACCTGTCCGGATCCCGATCCAGCCAGGTACCGGCTCGGTTCAGCGGCGACGCCGGCGAGTGGGAGGCCTGATAAATCTGGTAGGCCTTGATGGCAGCGGGATATTTGCTGGTCCAGCGGTCGGCATCTGCCCGGGCAGGCCAGTTATTCTCGATTTCGTGATCATCCAGGATCATGTAGCAACTGGTATGGCGTAGCAATCGGGCCAGATGGGGCTGGGAAAAACTTTCCCGATACAGGCTGAAAAAATCGCTGTGGGTTTGTGCAGCACCAAGGCTATGCATGGAATCGGCGTAGACCTGATCGCCACCAAAAAGGACAAATTCCGCCTCTTCCTTCTGCCCCAGTGCATGCATTTCGGCAAAGATCTTGTCTGCCCGGTCGTCCTGGATCTTGCCATCCAGTCCCACAAACCGGTAACAACAGGACCCGAACAGAAACCGGGTCTGTTCGGCGTCTGGCTGGTCAGTCATGAATTCACCCGGCTCAACCGCCTGCCAGTCCAGTGCCATCTCTGTGTCATCATTAAGCCAACCTGCCTGAAACTGGTAACGGGTTCCCGGCTTGAGATCATTGAGGACCACCACCCCACTTCCATCAAAGTTGCCATTCACCCGGAAGGCCCTTGCGGGAGACCAGTCGTCCGTGGCGTACTCTCGCCAGCGCACTCGTCCCCAGCAATATTTATTGCCGGCCTTGATGGTATTTTCCGGCAAAGCACCGAACAGGCGTGCATGGGTCGGCCCGGCTTCGCCAAGAATCGGCCCCACCGCAAAAGGATTTACCTTCCGAGACATTCATTCCCCCTAATTGAGCCCCCGGGTCCACACTGCTAGCATTCATGCAAGGGGATAAAATTCCATAACACCGAAAGGCGCCCCACCTTTATTCAGGAATACGACAGTGCCCAAGGACGTGCGATTCGGTTTATTACTGGTTGTGGCTCTTTTTCTGCATGCATTGACCTCCGTGGTCCAGGCACACGCCACGGATATGCAGATTATTGGCGAAGATCAACAGATACTCCATCCCCTGAAGGGGGTGACCTATCTCTGTACCCCCCCTGATCAGAGCCTGGACATCACAGCAGTACGCCAGCTGGACACATCAGAGTGGCTAAACGCCGGCTCAAGCCCCCCCAATCTTGGCTTTACCTCTGACCACTGCTGGTTTCATTTCACCGTCCGCAACCTCAATCCGCTAGTGCAGAACTGGATCCTGCGAATCGATTACGCCATGTTGGGCGAGGTGGACGTCTATCAACTGGATGCCGGCGGCTCTATTGTTTCCCATCATCAGGCCGGCATGGACAGGGATTTCAGCGTACGCACAGCGGAATATCCGACCCCGGCTTTCCCCACCACCCTGCCATCGGGCATCGACAGTGACTTTTTTGTCCGCCTGAGCTCCGCTCACAGCATTCAGCTACCTGTGACGTTGATGAGCAAGGACGCCTTTGAATCACAGTTCCTGAATCGCACCCTGATTCAAGGCGTGTTCTTTGGCGGCATGCTGGTGATGATTCTTTATAACCTCTCCCTGTTCTTCTCGGTGAGGGAGAAGGTCTACCTTCTGTATGTGTGCTGGTCAGTGGCCATCACTCTGTTTCTTGCCGTTTACCAAGGTTATGCCCAGCGCTATCTGTGGCCTCACTCACCACTGGTCAGCAGCCACGTCATCCATTTCCTTCTGCCGTTGCTGGTGTTGCTGCCATCGCTGTTTACCCTGCATTTCCTTTCTCTGCAGGAAAAAGCCCCACGTCTTGCCCTGTGGCTCCGTGGCCTGGTGCTCACCGGCACGGTCCTGTTCCTGGCCGCGCCCTTCACCAGTCGTGAATTCCTGATCCCGATTTCAGTCATAGCGATTCTGGTGATGGACTTCAGTATTCTGCTGATCGGCTTGATTCGTTCCCGGTCCGGCGATCCGGATGCTCGCATTTTCACCATCGCCTGGGTGTGCTTCATTGTCGGCGCCGCCTCCATGGCCCTGAACAAATATGGCCTGGTGCCTCGAAACGTGCTGACGGAAAACCTGCTGCAGGTCGGGGTATTTGTGGAAGTGGTGGTGCTGTCGCTGGCCCTGGCCCGTCGCATCAACCGGCTCAAGGAAGCCCATTCCGATTCCATACGTGATCGCGCCATCGCTGAAATGGAAGCCTTCAAGGCCGGTGCCCGCAACCAAGCAAAAAGTGAATTCCTGGCTACCATGAGCCATGAAATCCGTACCCCAATGAACGGCATCATGGGCATGACGGACCTGTTACGACGCACCGCGCTTTCACAGCAACAGGCGCAGTATGTCAGCACGATCTACCAGTCCACCCAGTCCCTGCTGACCGTGATCAACGATATTCTTGATTATTCCCGGATTGAATCCGGCAAGCTGGAACTGGATTTTCAGGACACCGCCCTGGAAAGCATTGTCGACGACTGCGCGCGGCTGTTCGCCCTGCGTTCAACCGAGAAACAGGTCCCGTTATACATTCACATCGACAGCCGGGTGCCGGATGTGATCCGTACTGACCCGATCCGTCTTAAACAGATTCTCACCAACCTGCTCAGCAATGCCTTCAAATTCACTGAACGGGGCAGTGTCTCCCTGCACGTGACACTCAAGCAGCCAGTCAACAACAACAATCAATGTGTGCTGATGATCGAAGTGGTGGATACCGGCACCGGACTGGACGAAGGCCAGCAGGCAAGGCTGTTTGACGCGGTCAGCGAAGTGCGCCACAGCGGCGACCAGAAAGGCGCAGGGTTGGGACTGGTGATCTGTAAGCGTCTCACCGATTTGCTGGGTGGCGACATCGGCGTGAGCAGCTCGCTGGGCAGGGGGGCGACCTTCTGGCTGGCACTGCCCGTCAAGGTAGCCGGGAGCACCGTCAGACCCGTTCTCAAAAATCGCACTGCGGTGGTCATCTCCAGCACGCCGGCACAGCTACTCAGCCTGTCCCAGCTGCTCAGCCGCTGGGGAGCCAAAACCCGCGAATTCAGGGATGCGGAATCAGCAATGGATCCCGCCCTGGCAGATCAGCCGGTAGATTTTGTGATTGCCGAACACAATGTGATGGCCTCTGAATCGCTGGTGCAACGCCTTCGTGACCGTTTCCACTCTCCGACCATGGTACTGCTGCACCCCACTGGTACCCCGTTGAGTGATCAGCTACCGGAAGACCTGCTGCTAATCGAAACCCCGCTCTCCTGCCAATCCCTGAAGCGCAGTCTGGTGACCGGCAAGGATGAGTCCGGCTACGACAGCATGATCGCGGAGAAGACCGTGGTGCTGGACAAGGCCAACCGGCTGAATGTAATCGTGGCTGAAGACAACGCCGTCAACCAGCTGGTGATCGAAAGCATCCTCAAATCCCTGGGCATCCAGCCCACGCTGGTAACCAACGGTGAGCAGGCCTTCCAGCTGATCAGCGAGCAACCTGCATACTGGGATATTTGTTTCATGGATTGCGAAATGCCGGTGATGGACGGCTACCAGTCCACCACCGCCATCCGCGAGATGGAAGCCGGCGAAACCAGCCAGCCCCATTGCTGGATCATCGGGCTTTCCGCCCACGCCACCGGGGATTACGTGCAAAAAGCCCGCGATGCAGGCATGGATGACTATCTGAGCAAGCCCGTTGCCCAGCAACAGGTCAGCGAAGCCATCAAGCGCGCTCAGCTTTCCAGATCAAAAGACGCTTCCGACTGACGCAGCAGACGGGAACAGACCTGGATCAGTTCATGGATCCTGACCGGCTTGCCCAGGAACTCATCGCAGCCAGCATCGAGACAACGCTGGCGATCCAGCGCCAGCACGTTGGCGGTGAGGGCCAGCACCGGCCCTTCAAAGCCCCGGTCACGCAGTTCCGCCACAGCCTGGTAACCGTCCATTTCCGGCATCTGCATGTCCAGCACAATCAGATCGAAGTCCGGGTTGTCCGCGTGTTCCTGACACGCTTCCTTGCCATTTTCCGCTTCCACCACCGTCAATCCCGCATTCTCAAGCACCTTGTGCACAAACATGCGATTGACCGGATTGTCTTCTGCCAACAGCACCCGCCCTTCCAGGCTCCCTTCCTCATAAGCCCGACTTCTTGAGGGCTGCTGATGCGAGGGGATGGCACTGGCCACCACCAGCGGCAGCACCAGATCAAAGCAGCTGCCACAACCTTCCCGGCTGTTTACGGTGATATCGCCGCCCTGCGCCCTGGCCAACTCCCGGGCAATGCTCAGCCCCAACCCGGTCCCGGCATAGCGGCGCGAGTGGGAAGCATCGGCCTGGGAAAACGGTTGGAAGATGCTTTTCAACTGGGTTTCACTGATTCCGATGCCGGTATCCTCGACCTGAACCTGAAGGCTCTGCGTGGATTCGTCCCAACCCGCCTGCACATTGACATGGCCATGCTCGGTGAACTTCACCGCGTTGCCCGCCAGATTCATGAGTATCTGGCGCAGCCGAAACACGTCGCCGCACACTGTGGCAGGCAACGTCCCGGACAGGGAGAGCCCGAGCCGCAGGCCTTTCTCACGGGCCCGAAGCTGCAGACTGTCCACCACTTCATCGAGCAGTTCCTGGGGAGAAAAGACGCGCTGCTCATTACTCACCTGGCCCGCTTCGATGCGCGAAAGGTCCAGTACATCATTGATCAGTGCCAGCAGTGCGTCACCGTTGTGCTGGATGATAGTGAGGTAGCGGCGCTGCTCCTCCCTGGAGAGCGAACCGCCTCGCAGCAACTCGGTATATCCGAGTATGGCGGTCATGGGAGTGCGGATTTCATGGCTCATGTTGGCCAGAAACTGGCTTTTGGTCTTGCTGGCACTTTCCGCCTGCCTGCGTGCTTCCGCCAGCTGGTTCTGGGCACTCTCGATGCTGTCCACCATGCTGTTGAAATCCTGGGCCAGTTCACCGATTTCATCGTCGCTGAGTACTGGCAGGCGCTGGTCCAGCGGTCCGCCCCGGGCAATGGATCGCACCGCGTTATGCACCAGTTTCAAACGGCCAAAGAGCATGGTCTGAATCCGCATATTCACCAGCAACACGGTTAACCCGGTGAGTATCACCATGATCAGAATCATGGCCGCCACCGCCGAAAACATGGCGCCCATACCGTCCTGAGGCAGCTCTACCACCACCTCAAGGGGCGCCCCCCCCAGGTAATCCGGCAGCGGAAAGCGACCAATCAGCCCTTCCTCCGTCTCTGCAGACAACCCCCGTACCGGTTTGGCACCTGCAGGCACATCCCGCACATAGAGTGCATGGCCTACCCGGTCAGAGAGGTAACTCATCCAGTTACTGTCCAGCCACACTCCCAGCAGGTAGGCCTCGCACCGGTTTTCAACGGCGGTGATGAACAACAGGGCCCGTCCATCCACACGCACCACACCCCAGATCGGTGAACAGCTTTGCGCAAACTGGCTGGCCAGTTGCTGGGCCACGCCCCCCGACAGCAGGGATTGCGCCCCCTGTTGCCAATCGATGCGGTCATTCTTCAGCGCCATCAGCATATCCAGATGCCCTACCCCATCGAGGGCCAGGGGCGGCTTGTCCGGCTGCTGGGTCCAGTCGGCGGCGCGGACCCGCATCACAGACAACTGATCGAGAAAGGCAGACTCCACCTTTTGCAGTTCACGGCTGGCGGTTTGCTCGTGGAGGCGGTTCAGAAAGGTCTGATTGACCTGATAAAGGGCAACGGATACCAGTGCCACACAACTGGCGGCTGCCACGATGAGCAACCAGCGTATCCGTGATCGAAGCGTCATACCCCTGTTTCCCCTGCACCTTTAAGCGGATTGTTTGGTTTATTGTCCCGGCTAGCACCGGACCGCCAGCCGGATTCATACCAGTCTTGACGGAAAAAGTACGCCAGCGTTCTACCAGCGGCAGCCATTCCCGGATGACCGCTCAGATGGGATGAAATACCACCGCGGTCCCCGTATCATAGGCGGCCCTTTTGCCGGAAAAACGATCCCGTTCTCATGAGTGACACGCCACGCAAGATTCTGGTGACCAGCGCCCTGCCCTACGCCAATGGCCCCATCCACCTGGGCCACCTGCTCGAATACATCCAGACGGACATCTGGGTTCGCTTCCAGAAGCTCCGCGGTGAGCAGTGTACCTATGTCTGTGCCGATGATGCACATGGCACGGCCATTATGCTCAAGGCCGAAGAGAACGGTGTCACACCGGAACAACAGATCGCCCAGGTCAAAGCCGACCATGAGCAGGATTTTGCTGATTTCCAGATCCGCTTCGACAACTATTACAGCACCCACAGCCCGGAGAACCGGGCGCTGTCCGAAATGGTGTTCCAGCGTAACAAGGATGCGGGCTACATTGTCGAGAAGCAGATCACTCAGCTGTACGATCCCCAGAAAGGCATGTTCCTGGCCGATCGCTTCGTCAAGGGCTCCTGCCCCAAGTGCAAGGCTGAAGACCAGTACGGTGACAACTGCGAAGTCTGCGGAGCCACCTACTCCCCGGCAGAGCTGATTGACCCTTATTCCGCCGTCAGTGGTGCCACCCCGGTGGAGAAAGAAACCACCCAGCTGTTCTTCGATTTGCCGAAATTCGAGCCGCTACTGCGGGAGTGGACACGCTCCGGCGCCTTGCAGGAGCAGGTCGCCAATAAACTGCAGGAGTGGATCGAAGACCTGCAACCCTGGGACATCTCCCGTGAGGCCCCCTACTTCGGTTTCGAAATCCCCGGCTACCCGGGCAAGTATTTCTATGTCTGGCTGGATGCGCCCATCGGTTACATGGCCAGCTTCCAGAACTACTGTGAGCGCGAAGGCCTGAATTTCGACGATTACTGGGGCAAGGATTCCAACGCCGAGCTCTACCACTTCATCGGCAAGGATATCATCAACTTTCACGGTCTTTTCTGGCCCGCCATGCTGGACGGCGCCGGCCTGCGCAAGCCCACGGCCATCTACAGCCACGGCTTCGTCACCGTGAACGGTGCCAAAATGTCCAAGTCACGGGGCACATTCATCAAGGCCCGCACCTACCTGGACCATCTCAGCCCGGAATACCTGCGCTATTACTTCGCTGCCAAGCTGTCCAGCCGGGTAGACGACTTTGACCTGAACCTGGAAGACTTCGCCCAACGGGTGAATTCCGATCTGGTGGGCAAACTGGTCAATATCGCCAGCCGTACCGGCAACTTCGTGAAGAAGTTCGGCGGCACACTGAGCACCGAGCTGGACAATCCACTGCTGGTGCGTGAAGTCCAGGAAGCGGCCCCTCGCATTGCCGAATTCTACGAACAACGGGAATTCGGCAAGGCCATGCGTGAAATCATGGCCCTCGCTGACCATGCCAATGGCTATATTGCCGAGAAAGCCCCCTGGTCACTGGCCAAGGAGGATGGCAAGGAGCAGGAGGTGCTGGCCATCTGCAGTACCGCCATCAACGTCTTCCGACTGCTGGTGATCTACCTGAAACCGGTACTCCCCGCGCTGGCGGAACGCGCCGAGGCTTTCCTGCAGGTCGATCCGCTCAACTGGGCGGATGCAGATAGCCTGCTGCTGGGTCACGAGATCGCCAAGTTCAAACCGCTGCTGGGTCGTATCGACATGAAGCAGATCGACGCCATGCTCGAAGACTCCAGGTCCGCCGCCCCTGCACCAGCCAAGGACGAGAGCAGCAATGCCGCCGATGCCAAGAAAGCTAAAGCTTCGCCCGAGGACGACACCATCAGCATTGATGACTTCCTGAAGGTCAAGCTACGGGTTGCCCGGGTAGCCAGGGCGGCCCATGTGGAGGGCGCAGACAAGCTGCTTCAGCTCACACTGGATGTAGGCGAGCTGGGGGAAAGAAATGTCTTTGCCGGAATCAAGGCTCGCTACCAGCCCGAAGAGCTGGAAGGCAAGCTGGTGGTACTGGTGGCCAACCTTGCCCCCCGCAAAATGAAGTTCGGCGTGTCCGAGGGTATGGTTCTGGCAGCCGGTCCCGGCGGAGACGATATCCATATTCTCAGCCCCGACAGCGGAGCCAAACCCGGCATGGAAGTCCGCTAGCCCAGCTCCGGCTGCGAACGGCAATCATAATGCCGCCATGGCCCAAGGCCTGGCGGCATTTTTTTGGTTTATCGCGGATTATCGCTCCGCTCAGCCCCGCGTGACCTCCTTGTCAGCCGGGGACCTGGAGAACCGATCTACTGACTTTCATAGGTCAGTTGCTTGAGCCCCATCCTGGCCTCACCATAGTCAGCGTCGCCGCCGGAAGCGTACAGACCTACCTTGAAGTAGCATTTGTATTTCTCCCAGTCAGATACGTTTTCCACATGCACCAGGGCACCGTCGAGGCCGATCATCACCTGGTAGTTGTTGACCCTGATCGTAGCCCTGAAATCACCCTCTGGCCGGGGACCCAGAGGAACCCGTTTGTAACCACTTTTCTCGTGATAGATCACAGCGAACAGATAATCCTCATACACCCCCCCGTTGTGTTCACGGCGCCGATCCAGCGTCAGCCTCAGCGGCGGTGTCACCGAGCCCTTGCTCTTGCGGTGCAACTGCATCCAGGTTACTTCATCCAGCTCGGTTTCCAGTAGTCGCACATTCGCATCCATCTGCCGCCATCCGGAAACGGACCATTCAGGGAACTGGCGCAATTCGGATCGCACCTTGTACTTGCCATTCCGCTCTACCTCGAACACCTGATAATCGGCATGCCGGTAGTAGTATTGAGTCTGCGGATCTGTATGGAGTTTTTCCGGCGGCAACACCTTCCACACCTTTTCATCCCCCACTTCATACTGGAGTTCACTGTTGGACAGGGCCTCACCGAGCAAACTGGCCGACACCGGGGGAGCTGAAAAAATGAATGCCAGCGCGGGCACAATCCACAGTTTGGTGCTCCACAGTTTGGTAATCCAGAATTTGGCTTGCCTACGTTTGATAAGCCGGGTGTTCATAAGACGATCTCACGGTACAGGTTTGAAGTGGCGCCAGTGTGCACTTGTTACATACAACCTACCTTCCATGATTCACACTTTTAATAACCGTCTGTGAGAATCATTCCCAGAGAACAAAAAAAAGATGCATTGGTTTTTGGGGGAACATCGATGGGAAAGGGTTGAGACGGATCTGCAGATATTGAGGTTTTCCCGCAGGAGAGCGCAGGCGGCGCTGCTGCGTAACGAACTTTGTTGTGAGGCATTCCCTCATATCCGCTATGACCCCCAAAAGGGGCAGGTTTGCCCTGCGCCTTTATCTGGTTCATCGCGGGTTAGCGGGACGTTGCTGCTACCGAGGCCTTCCCGTAGGAGATTCTATGTTGTCCACCCCTTTTATGAGGCAGGCATAGATACGTAGTCAGTACGGCTCTTCATCAGCGCGAAGGCGATACGGACCAGCTTACGTGCGAGGATGACCAGGGCCTGCGTTTTCGCCAGGCCACGGTCGAGATAACCTTGGTAGACACCCGCCCAGCGGGCGCTTTTACGAGCGGCCATGGCCGCACAGTAAAGCAGTCTGCGGGTCTCTGAGTCGCCTTTTTTGGTCAGCTTGCGTTTTCCCGTTCTGGTGCCGGAGTCCTTTACATGGACATCCATCCCCAGGAAGGCGACGAAGGCGTCGCTGTTGCGGAAGTCTCCTCGCAGGAAGGCCATGACCAAGGCGTAAGCCGTCAGATCGCCCACACCTTCCAGAGATTTGCAGCGTTGTACCTGATCGCAGAGCCCTGCCTCTCTTACGGTGTTGCGAAGATGCTTCTGGATTAGTGTATCCAGACTGTTGATCTGTGAGATCAGCCTTGTCAGGCTCGCCTTGAGAATCTTTTCGCCACCCAGGCTCTGTTGGATCATGGTTCGCGCCTTGATCAGCGCCGCGCGGCGGCGTAGCAGTGTCTGCAGTGTTCGATACGCCTTGGGCGGCGGGCTCCAACGGCGCAGATCCTCCTTCTCTCTCTGCAGATGGCGGGCAAGCAGCTGGGCGTCAGAGGCGTCTGTTTTAGCTCGGCCGCCTGTTCCCTTGCGGTAGCTGCTGAGACGTGAAGCATCAATGACGTAAATGTGGTGCCCTTTGGCATGGGCCAACTCGATGACTGCCATGTGGTAAGTCCCTGTGGCCTCAATGGCGATCTCACAGGAGCATGGCAGGCTCTTGAGCCAGTGTTTAATGGCTTTGGGGGTGTTCTCGATGGTGAACGTCTGGCCCTGGAAATGAATGACCAACTCGGCCTTGGCGACGTCGATGCCGACGATAGATCTTGCTACTTGCATTGCCACTGAACTGCCCCTTGAGCTAGGTTACACATGCTTGTCGGGGCGCACCTAAACGCTGGCTTGCTGGTATCGTCGGTCTGAGGTGCAACTCAGCCGATGGATTCTTTATCGGCGTATGAATAGGTGCGGGGTGGGGCCAAGTCTCCTACCGTCTGTACCCTGAGGTCAGATGCGTCGTTGGTCCCTCCACCCCGGCAAGTCCTGCATCATTGCAGGAGAGGCATTCAAACATACAAGCGTCGCTCGCGGCGCGATTCCAGCGCTTAACTTCGCCCGGGTGAAATCGCTGTCTGGTGGGAGATTCAGCTTGCTGAACGAAGGTTCTGGTAGCGTGCCCAGACCTACAGCAGCATTCGTTCAGCAAGCTGAACTTCCCACACAAGCAACAAAGCCAGTTTTAGCAGAGAGGCTGCAGGGACCGCTGAGTCTGAAATCGCGCCGCGACCGAGGGCAGCGAAGGAACGCGTGTCAGAGCGGCCCCGCAGGGGTGAGCGGAGCGAATAACCGACGCGCCTACGGAATCGACTTGCTGCGAGCCATTCCCGCAAATCCGCGATGCACCCTTTCTTTACCCGCCAGTTGGATCGGGTCTGTCAGCCTTCAATGTCAAACATGAGGCTGGACATACCCACTTTTGCCTGCCCTTCAGCAGCAGCGCTGCCAGACAGATAGAGCCCTGCCTTGAAGTAGCAGTTGTAACCACTCCACCCCGCTACGTTCTCTACATGCAGCAGATTGTCGTTAATGGTGATGAAAACCTGGTGATTGTAGGCACGCAGCTCGGCCACCATGTCACCCTCAGGGCGCGGCATGAGCGGTACTTTCTTGTAGCCACTTTCTTCGTGGTAGAAAACCGCGATCAGGTAATCGTTGTAGACCTTGCCGCCGATGGATTGGGACTTGGCCCAGGTCAATCGCAGCGGGGGTTTCACCGAGTAGTACTCCTTGCGATGCAGCTGCATCCAGGTGTATTCGTTGAGCGGCGAACCCCCCAGCCGCAACGTTCCCTTCATGGAATTCTCATTTGCCACACTCCATTCGGGGTACTGACGCAACTCGGAACGTTTCTTGGACTTTCCTTCCCGGGTCAGGTCATAGACAAGATAACCGTCCTTGAAATAGAAAAAGTCGGTTTCCGGGAAGGTCAGCAGTTCATCGGTGTAAATGGTCTTCTTGCCGACCTTGCCGTCCTCATACTGATGCACACTGGTAGAAAATGAAGGAACAAACGATTCCTTGAGGTTTTTCGGGGGCTCAACGGCCACCTCTGTTTCCGTATTGTCCTGGGTCACCTGGCTGCTGCCTGTCTCCGGGGCGCTATCGCCCCCGGCCCCCTTACTGCTGTCCGAGGCGTCTTCGTAGTAGTTTCCTGTTTTTTCCGGGCTGGCTACCGCCGAAGGTGTATCCGATCCGCCACAGCCAATAACATTAAGGGTAAAAATGAAAACTAGGGTTTTATATATAGAACACATTTTTTATTCCTGATTATTCTCCTTATGCCAATTGAGACAGCACCTCCCTGATGACCGCCCATGGACGTTAAGAATATTTTCTTAGCCCTAACGATTAGGTGAAATGCTAATGATCAGAAATACGCGGTTCTACGGTGTTTTCGTTAAAATGTGACACAAAACGTCTAATGAATTTAACTTAAGCACTGTCAACATTTTTCGATAACGGTTTAGCTATATGGAAGGGAAAACAACAGGTTTTTTTTAATTAAAAATAGCCAAAGGTATTAACTGATGGAGTATAAAAATAGTTTTATTGGCGTATTTTTATAGCCATAAGTATTAGTTTTGGGACATTACTCTGAAACAGCGCCAGTCTTTTTAGCTATTACCCAGCCCACCATTGCAAACCCTGAAGCTAGGCGCATTCAGACACAAACCGGGATAAACAGCTAAGCCTCCCACTCTTAATCCTGGGCGTGCTCCAGAAAGTTCATCAGCGCACTTTCATCAGGAACGGTTATGCAGCGGTAACCCAGTTCAATGAGTCCCTCTGCTTCAAATTGTTTGAGGGTCTTGTGAACCCCCTGCCGGGTCATGCCCATCATGTTGGCAATGTGCTCCCGAGTCAGGGCAATGGTGACAGGCCCATCAGCCCTCGGCTTGTCACCGCGCTGGATATCACACAGAAACAACAGACGCCTGCCGATTCGCGCCAGGGTGCCACGCAAGGCATCTTCTTCAATGAGGGTCATGGCAGACCATAAACGCCGACTAATGCAGTCAAGAATCACCGGATAGCATTCCGGGTAGCGCGCCATCAGGTCACGGAAGAAATCCCCGGGCAATTCCACAATCTCGGCGGCAGTATGAGCCGTGGCGCCATAGACCCGGTCCACACCGGGCGCAAACACGGCATCACCCACCCATGCCCCCTGATCCAGCACAATCAGCAAGGCTTCACGGCCCTCCGCATTCATGGAGTGGATCCGTACCATGCCGCTGGCAATCACACACAGCCAGACCTGCGGCTCCCCCTTTTCATAGACAGCCTCATTGCGCCGAAAAGAGCGTACTCGCGCATGGGGCACGGCTTGGGCAATCGCCGCCTGGGGAAACCCGGCAAACAGGGGACAGCCCCGTAACACCTCAGCAATATCAATCATTGGACAATTGTAAACTATTTGACAGTCTTTTCAGGAAAAGCAGGCCTACACTCCATGACATACCAATAAAACGACAATCACGGAGAGCCCATCATGAACAGCAAGGTGCAACTGGATCCAAGCAGCATTCCCTCACGTCAGCATCGGGTCAGCGCAGAAGAATGGCAACTGCGCGTCGATCTGGCAGCGGCTTATCGACTGGTGGCCCTGTACGGCTGGGACGAGCTCATCTTTACTCACCTGTCGGCCCGGCTGCCCGGTGAAGAGCATCATTTCCTGATCAACCCCTTTGGCATGATGTTCGATGAGATCACCGCATCCAGCCTGGTGAGGGTGGATCAGGACGGCAACAAGATTGACCCTGATGACTTTGATATCAATCCGGCGGGTTTCACCATTCACAGTGCCGTTCATGCGGTTCGGGAAGATGCACTCTGCGTCATGCATACCCACACCACTGAAGGAGTGGCAGTCTCGGCCCAGCAGGACGGTCTGCTGGCACTGTCACAGCAAAGCCTGTTCCCACTTTCCAACCTCTCCTACCACGATTATGAAGGCGTGGCCCTGCGTGAGGACGAGAAGGCTCGCCTGCAGGCGGATCTGGGCGATACCAGTTTCATGATCCTTCGCAACCATGGCCTGCTGACCGTGGGCAGCACCGTGGCAGACACCTTCCTGAACATGTTCATTCTGCAGCGCGCCTGCGAAATCCAGGTAGCCTCCCTGGCGGGTAACCGTGCCCTGACACCGATTCCGGAGGGCATTGTGGACACCATCAAGCAACAGGCAGAGCAGGTCACCAAGGGCATGGGGGGGCAACTGGCCTGGCCGGGACTGCTGCGCAAGCTGGATCGGGTAAATCCTGGTTACGCTGACTGATTGATACCAATAATATTGCTTCGGGAGAGCAAGCATGAATGATATGAGCCAACCCCGTGCTGAGTTTCAGCACATGAAAGATGGCACCGCCGAAGACTGGAAAATCATTGCCGACAGTTTCGGCGAGTTCCGCCATGGCCTGGCCGACCGCATCATGGATCACCTGCGCCTGCTACAGGGCGACTTTGGCGGCTTCCAGATCGACCGTTTCCAGCACTGCCTGCAGACAGCCACCCTCGCCCACCGTGATGGCAAGGACGATGAATATGTGGTCTGCGCCCTGCTCCATGATATCGGCGATACCCTGGGCACCTACAACCACGCTGACGTGGCCGCCGTGTTGCTGGAGCCCTTCGTGAGCGAAGCCAACCACTGGATGGTCAAGCACCACGCCATATTCCAGGGGTATTATTTCTTCCACTACCTGGGCATGGACCGCAACCTGCGGGACAACTACAAGGATCATCCGCACTTTGCGCAGACCGTAGAGTTTGTCAGCAAATACGATGCCCCGGCGTTTCAACGAGAAGCCGAGATCCTGCCGCTGGAGTATTTCGAGCCCATGCTGCGCAAAGTCTTCGCCGAACCGCGCAAGTCGCTGTACAAGGCGGCCATGGAGGAGCAGGGATAGTCGCGAGTTTCGAGTTTCGAAAATCAATAATGCCCGGGGTCACGCTCCGGGCATTTTTTTATGCCGCTCTGCGGCTGCATCACGCTTCACGCAACACGCGGCACGCAAACCGGGAAACTGCACCGAGGGGGCCCCCTGACCTTCAGGGTTGCTCTGCACACGGAGTAGTTTTGACCGAGGTTGGGAATGCTTCGTTTGCAAGCCAACTCGCGATTCGAACAGCGTCTCTGGAATCCTTACCTCGCTTAGGCTCGGATCGCGAGCAGGCTCGCTCCTACAGCGGCTTTGTAGAAATGCAAACGCCTGGGAACTTTTCCGGGGCTTGCTATCGAATCAGGCGTAGCTTGTAGCTCGACATTCTCCCCCCCCGTGTTTCCTTTTCTGAGTCATTCCGCGCCAAAAACCCGCCAGTTCCCATAGCGTCAGTTTCGGCTCTTGTCCGGCCCAAGGGTAAACGCTATGTATTACCCTAAATACCCGCATTAACGACGAGGTCGACATGTCCAAATCACTGGATGCACTGTGGGAAAAGGTGCGTGCTCAGAAGACCCATATTCCGTCCCTGTATGGCGACATCGATTTCGATGCCACCCCGGAACGCTTTACTGATGACATTAATGTCCGCAGTACGCTGCCAAGCAAGTTTGCCGGTAAATATCGCCCGGGCATCCTTGAAGACAAGGAAAAGGTAGAGCGTGCCCGCGCCTACACGTTGCTCGGGGATACTGTGGCCGACGCCTATGCCGCCCTGATGCCACAATACGGTTTCCGCGGTCTGATCGGGATGCTCAAGCAGGCCTGCGACGAAGGTCTGGATGCGGTGGAAGAGGCTCCGCAGGAACTGGTTGATTTCATCACGGCCATGGAAACCACTCCGGACTGGGTAGATATGGATCTGGTGCGTGAGGGTGCACGCCTTAGCCGCAACCAGATGGCAAACCTGGCCCCCTGGGTGATCCGCGGCGCTTTTGTCGCCACCTTCATGAACAAGTACTCCGGCTTGCCCATGGCCATCACAGGCACCTTGGGCAACGAGTCCGTGAACCAGCGGATTAACGAGACTTCGAGCTTCTTCACCACCGCTACGCTGCCCGGTGCACTGGAACGTTTCGGGCCTGGCTTCAAGGCGGCGGCCATGGTCAGGCTGATGCATTCCATGGTGCGCTTCAATATTCTCAAGCGCTCCACCCCGGACAAGGGGGGCCCCTGGGACCCCGCAGTCTATGGCATTCCGATTCCTCAAGTGGACCAGATGCCCGCCGGCACCATGCCGGCCTATCTCACCGCCTTCAAGGCCATGCGCAAGGGGCGTACCAAATTCACGGCTAACGAAAGGGCCATTGTCGAGCTGTCCCGCTACCAATGCTTCCTGCTCGGGCTACCCGAAGACCTGCTCCCTGCCGATGCCCAGGACATTATCGACACTATGCTGACCTACTCCGGCACCCTGCGCGAAGGCTATGACAACGACACCTGTGGTGGTCTCACCCGTGCCACCATGTCGGTTTACCGTCCCAAGGACAAAACCCTGCTCAGCAAGGTGCACAACATGGTGGAGCGCAGCTACTCCAAAGTGTTCTTTACTGAGGCGTTTCTGGGCCGCAAGGACAAGTCCAAGGCGAAGGAAATGGGCGTGGAGCCGCACCTGCTCGACTATGCCCTCTTCACCATCGGCAACTTCTTCGTGTTGCCGCGACTCACCGCGTTCCGGGTCTTGCAGGACATCCCCATCGCCAACAAGATTGCCGACCGGATTTTGGTCAAACGTATCAAGAACCTGCTGGTGGAATACGGCCACGCCGAATACACCACCGATGCCAGCGAGTACGCCGCCCCCGGCCAAAAAAGCGCGGCCTGATCTTTGCCGCTTCGCGGCTGCTAGACGCTGGATGCCTGACGCCTGACGCTAAAAGCCGAAACCAACCCCTCTTTCACCACAGAGGTCACAGAGTTCACCGAGAATAACCATTTCCTGTCTTGGTGAGCGCTGTGGGTTCTTGGTGAATCTACTGGTGTTGGGGGGGTGGAGAAACGTCAGCACCATTCGAACAGCCTTTCTGGAATCCTTACCTCGCTTAGGCTCGGATCGCGAGCAGGCAAGTTACTCGCTCCGCTCACCCCTTCGGGGCCGCACTGCGTGCGTTACTCCGCTACGCTACGTTCCTACAGCGGCTTCGTATAAAAGCCGGGAACTTTTCAGCCTTTCTTATTCCAATCGGACAAGCTTGTAGCTTGTAGCTTGTAGCTTGTAGCTGTCAGCTCACAGCTACCCTCCTCGTTCTACAAAACCGTAATCCAACCGTCACACAAACGCCTTAAAATGCAATTTTTTACTTACGGGACATCCCCATGCACAGCGCACGCCCTATTCGCTTGTCCATCAAGCAGGGTTTGTGGCTGCTGGCAGCAGGAATGGCTGCCGCGTTGGCGTTGATCTGGATACTGGATCAGCATTACCAGCGACGCATCACGGAAGACACAGCACTGCAATCCATGACCGTTGACCTGAGCCGTCAGCTCCAGAACCTCCGACAACAGATGGATGACTTTGCCAGCTCACGGCAAATGCAACATGCCGACAGCTTCAGGCAGGGCTTCAAGCGATTGGAGCAACAACATCAGCAGCTGATACAGGGGCTGGAGCAAGCCGGCTTTCCTGTAGCAGACATGGAAGCCGCGGGACAACACTTCCAGCAGGTCAAAGCGGATTTCGAAGCCGTCGTCACCAAGCAGGTAGAAATCGGTCTGGACCGTCAGATGGGCCACGCCGGCGATCTGAACGCAGCCGCCGCCCGGGTCAGTCAGGTGGTCGCGCCACACCCTGAGCTGGCCGTATCACTGCTCAGCCTGCGCCAGCACGAAAAGGATTTTCTGCTCTATCGGGATGAACGTTTCATCAACCAATTCATGGTGGCCCTGTCCACACTGCGCGGCAAGATGTTCATGTCCGATCTGGACAACCGGGTCCTGGCCGCTACCCAGCAATCCCTGCGCGCCTATACAGACAGCTTCAACACCATGGCCCAGCTGCAGCGGGAGATTGGTCTTAACAGCGGCACGGGACTCACTGGAAAACTCAATGCAGCAGCCAACCAGGCAGAACAACGTTTTACTGCTCTGGCACAACAACTGAATCAGCACCTGCAAGGCCGCCTCAACGACGCCCGTGTTCAAAGCACCCTGTCGGTGATCACCATCATGTGTTTGATGCTCACATCGCTGGGCCTGGTTATACGCCAACTCAATCGGCATTTCAGTCACGCACAAGGCCAGGCACAGCGACTGCGTGAAGGCGACCTTGAGACGCCCATAGAACAGATTCCCGGCAACGAGATCGGCGACCTGTTGCTCACCCTCGAAGGAATGCGTCTTGGCCTGGTGGAAAAAAACGAAGCCATGGCAAAGGAACACCGCACCCAGACTCGCCTGTCTGAATTAAGCAGCGTGCTTCAGGGAGTCAAGAATACCGATGCGCTCTGCGAACAGGTGCTCCGGTATCTTTGCAACACGTTCAAGGCCCACATTGGTACCCTCTATACCTACCGTGACGGGGAGCTCCAGTGCCGGGCCAGCTATGGCATTGCCGACCTGGAGCACCGTGTCCACCCCATCATGGCCGGCGAAGGCATCGCGGGACAGTGCGTCGTGGACCGCCGGCAAATGACCCTGCGCAACCTGCCCGCAGACTACCTGATGATCAGCACAGGCAGCCTGCGAACTCGCCCGGGCACCCTGCTGGTCACACCGCTGTTATGGAATGAAAAGGTGTATGGCGTGGTGGAGATTGCCGCGTCGGGGCCTCTTCCGGACGAGGCCGCCGGCTTCCTGCAGCAGGCCAGTGAAACCATTGCTATTGCCGTGAACACGGCCTTGGTGAATGCGGATCTGGCTCATACCCTCAGGGAAAGCCAGCGGCAGGCCGAAAGGCTGCGAGCCTCGGAAGCAGCGTTGCACAGCCGGCAGGATTCCCAGCAATCCATGAACGAGGAACAGGCATCGCACAGACGCCAGCCCCATTACGACCTGGACCACTAGGGAGCCTTCTTTGCGCAGGCCTCGCTGAGCAGGCGAGGCGTGATGCAGAGGTTTCCTGGCTACCACAGGTACATGCTGGCGTGCCGCTCAAGGATATCCAGACGGAACGACTCGCTAGCCGCCCTGCCCGTCATCCCGCAGCACACATGAAGGGGTAGCAGGTGCTCCTCACGGGGATGGCAGAAACGCGCCCCCGGTGCCTGAGACCATTGCACCAGACGCTGCCGCCGCTCAAATGCCGACAAGGCCCCGGTACAGGTTTCATCCAGCCAGTCCTCGAACTGCTGGTTCAGCCGCTCCGCCTCTGCGGTACGCTCGCCGAAGAAAGCACGCATGTTGTGGAATGAGAAACCGGAACCGATCACCAGCAAGTTTTGTTCGAGTAAAGGCGCCAGGGCCTCGCCCATACGCACATGAGCCTCGGCATCCAGATCGCCACGCAGGGACAACTGCACACAGGGAATATCCGCCTGCGGATACAGGATCTTCAGCGGCACAAACAAGCCGTGGTCAAAGCCGCGTTCTTCATCGCCCTGCGCAGGGACATTACCTGCTTTCAGCAAATCAAGAAGCGTTTGAGCCAGCGGCGGATTGCCCGTGCAGGGGTACGTAATGCGGTAGGCCGACTCAGGAAAACCGTAGTAATCATAGATCAGGGATGGCGTCGCCCCGGTGGTCACTGTGGCCACGGGCGCCTCCCAGTGGGCACTGACTACCACAATCGCGTCAGGGCGAGGCAGCATACTGGCAATCGATTCCAGGCAAGTCACCATCCGGGCATGGCCCGGGTCGCCCAGTAGCGGCAGCGGGCCACCACCATGAGAAAGAAACAGTACCCTGGCGTTCATACCCTTGCTCTCCGTCAGCTGGATTTCTTGCCGCAGCGGCGCCATTCAAGGCTTGGCAGAAATGTCTGGTCGGCTTTGACGCTCACACTGCACTCCTGGAACCCTCAAAGCGCTCAAAGTTCATAACGCCCGCAATTTACAGGCTAATATGCCACCTTCGCCAGTCGCTCAAGCAGGCCCTGCTGCAACGCGTTCCACTGCGGATATTCCTCCGTGTCCTGCCACAGGGCCTTCAGCTCTGAATCCGCAATAATCCGCTGTACGGCCTTCATGGCCACGGCACCATGCTGGACTTCAATACGCGGGCGCTTGCCGAACAGGCCCGGTTTTCTGGCCAACCACTGCTGTATTGCTTCAGGTAACGGGCGGGTATCCCTTGCCAGCGCCTGTGCAATGATCTCACTGGCGGCAAGTGCCTGACTGCATTCTGGTGCCTCCAGGTAGACCGGTTCATTGATGACCACAGCAAGCGGAGAAAGAAGCACCCCCACACCTCGGGATTCGGCCACCACGCACAACCAGTCTGCAGCATCGTCATTGTCGAAATTCCCTGTTCCCCAGGCACCCATCAACCGCCTCCTTCTCCCGTCAATGCCCTTACTGCGCACTTCCCCTGGACTGTTCTGCCCAGCTGTAGAACGGCTCTGTGCCGCGAAGGTATGCACTCAATCCGCTAGTGCTTTCATCCACCAACACGAAGTCCACCGGCTGCCCGTCTGGCGCAGTATCGGCCACCACAGAGCCCGCTTCACGCATGGCCTGTTCAAGATCCACACCTTCAAACCCCACCAGTAGAACCGGTGCTTCCTCACTGTCCGGGTAGTGCATCAGACAGAGGTAGGCGGCGATCACGCCCGGGTGCATGCCCAAAAGCTGCTTCAACGCCGAAACCATCTGTTGTGGATACTCGGCGGGCTGACCCAGCATCACCCGGGTCTCCTTTTCTACCGTTCGGCTGTCAGCCCTCTGATTCATTCCCGTCTCCAGCAAGGCCTCGATTTCGTGGGGCAGGAATTCCTTTCCGTAGTCAGATTTGGGGTTGAGGAACAAGGTGGCGCCACGGGTCATTTCAAACAAATTACGGGCCGGCAGCGCCAGGTAACGGGTCTCGCTGTCGACAGCACATTGCAGCGCTTCAAGATGGGTGAAGAAGGGAATGACAGGCGTGCCATCTGCCTTTTCCCAGTTGACCAGGGACAGATTATCGCCCGCCTCGAGGGTGCGGTGCCCCTCCCCCGTCGGCTGATCCGTATGACCAATCACAAAGACATCAGCGTGCATCAGGGTGTGGTAGAAGGCGGGACGTTTTGCCGCTTCATGGGCGGCATCAACCAGCGCAGCGTGGAGTGAATTCATCAGCGTTCTCATTATTCCTTCATGGCGAAGCACCATGAAATCCCGTTTTTGTACGTTGTTCTGCTTCCCGCCTTGCCAGCAGGGAATCTGCAGGAACAGCGTCGAATTGCATTCATTCTCTGCTAACGGGTGGCCGCTGTCTGTAAGCCATGTCTTACAGAACAGGGATTCAGAATCAGGCAGGTGGCACCGGGGAGAAGGGACGGCGTTACGCCGCCTATGAAAGGCGACGTGCGGCTGCGATGGCTCGCTGACGGGCAATCAGGAATAACGGAAACATCACTGCGATGGCAATCATCCCGGACAGCAGGATGTACACCCATACATGACGTACCCCTACCCGGCGAGCTTCGTGCACCATGAAGATAAACGCGGAAACGCAGAGCAGGAGGATATCGTTGGCGATCGATGCTGCCGCAGGGTTCACATACAGCGCCTCGATAAAGGCCAGCAGCGACAGGCTGCCCGTCTCCAGGGCGAAGGCAATGTTATTGCTCCAGGTGGCGACCAACGCCACCATGGCGATAACGGCATAGCCCCAGCAGAGAAGAATGTCTTTCCTGTTCATTGCGATTCCCCGGTTCAGACATCAACGTCAGCTGGCAGCGTCCTGGCGTAGCAGGTACTGCTGGCCAGCACGGCGATTACAGCCCCAGATAAGCCGCAATCAGAAACGCATCCCCCTGCCCTTCATGTTTGCCGAAATAGCTGACAGGGTCTCGCTCACCACCTTCGATTGAGCCCGCCTCGCAATCAAAACCGTGTTTCGTGGCAAGCTCATTGAACAATGTCACCAGTGGCTTGAGGTCGGCCTTTTTGCTGATTGGCTGGCTGATACCCAACTGCCAGTCTGCCAGCGCATCGCTCTCGCAGTCCTCGATCAGCGTGGCCGACGCATTCTCGGCCACAAACGCCTGCAAGGCCGTCTGCACATCAGGAATGGCACGTTTGAGTTTTTTTTCCTGCTTTTCATCCAGACCGTCGCAAGCGACAAGAAGATACACAAGCATGGTGGGAGCCCGCTGGGAATGTTCGGCTACTCTACCACAATGACACCGCCGAATGATCATGCCGCAAATGCATATTACAGGCTTCCGGCCTTGTACACTCAGGCCATCACCTCTGCCTCCAGCACCCGGATGTTCTCATTCAATATTGAGGTCAGCATCAACTGGTCGGTCTCGGAGAATGAGTCGAAGTGTTCGCCGAGCTGTTCGAAGTAAAGGAACTCGAGAAAGTGCTCCGCATACACCACGCAGATGTCGTTATGCTTCATCTCGCAGAATTCGATCATCTCGGTGACCATGTTGAACCCCTCCACCTGACGCCAGAACAGGGCCTTCTTGTCCTCACTACGCGAGCCTGTGATCAGCCACTGGGTGAGTGCCCATTGGCTGAGCCGTTCGCTCTCCGCCCGGTTGCCATGACGCTTTTCAAGCCAGGCCAGTAACAGCATGGCTTTACAGGCTGCCTCAGCACGTTCCCAGCGGGATTTCTCCAGGGGGATATGCTCCGCATAGTCACGCAGAATGTCGCGGGCCTCCCCGGTACGGCCGATGACCGCCAGCCAGGCGCAGAGCAGATTGGCAGCTTCAATAGTACCGGCCTGGGTGAGTTTGAAGCGGTTTCTTACCGACTTCTTCTTTCGGCGCAGGAAGGCGTTATCCTCCTCCCTGTCGACAATATTCAACATCATTGCACCCCCTACAGCGCCGTCCAGTGGCTCACTCAGCCTCTCATGTCACACCGTTCTTCCAGTCAGGCAAACGCGCCGGTGGCCAGAAACACCTTCACCTGCTCGATCACCCGCTTGTCCTGCATCATGAACGGGTGCGTCACGGGGAGCACACAGTGGTCTTGCATGCCAGCCACCCGGGTTCTCTCCACGGTGACCTTGCCGTCGTTGGGCCCCGGCAGCAAGGTGGAGAGCAGCAGGTTGATCGTCCGGTTACCCGCAATCACGCCGAGGGGAAAATTCACCGGTCCAAGCTGGACGGGCAGGCTGTCCGGACCGGTTCCCATCTGGCCGCCGGCAGGCCCGTTAAACCATTGAAAGGGGCGCCACTCGCGCAGACGGTCCACCGCTTCACTGCCTTGATTGGGCGGCCCGAGCATGACCGCCCGGCCCATGCGCGACAGCGGATGCTGACTGAGGTACTGGCGCAGCAGAATGCCGCCCATGGAATGGGTGACGAAATGGATTGGTCCATGTTCCGGGCAACGGGCCAGGGCTTTGGGCAGGGTCTGCGCTGCCAGCTCGGGAATCGAATGGCGGGTGGACGGATACCCCTGATTGACGACCAGATACCCCGCATCCCCCAGGGCCTTTTCCATCTTTTTCATGGCACGGGCAGTACGGGCCAGGCCATGAAGCAAGATGACAACCTCCCCTTCAGGAGCGGTTTTACGGCTTTTCGCTGTCAACTAATTATCCACTGCCAACTGACTCAAAGCTGCTCCAGGGCATTACGCAAGCGCCCCACCGCGGCATCCACATCGCCAAGCTTGTCCAGGCCAAACAGCCCAAGGCGGAAGGTCTTGAAGTCCGCTGGCTCATCGCACATCAGCGGCACCCCGCCGGCGGTCTGCATGCCCAGCTTGATGAACGCGGCACCGCTCTTAATGGCATCATCCGAGGTGTAGGAGACCACCACACCCGGCGCCTCATAGCCAGATGCCGCCACACTGACAAACCCCTTTTCTGCGAGCAGATCACGCACCGCCATACCCAATTTCCACTGGCGCTCCTTCACCGCGGTGAGCCCTTCGCGCAGTGTTTCCAGCATGGTATCGCGGAAACCGCGCAGGGCATCGGTGGGCATGGTGGCATGGTAGGCATGGCCGCCGTTTTCATAGGCCACCATGATATCCCGCCATTTGCGCAGGTCGGCAGCAAAACTGGTGGAAGTGGTTTCCTGCAGGCGCTGGTCAGCGGCCTCACTCATCATGACCAGAGCACTGCAGGGCGAAGAACTCCACCCCTTTTGCGGTGCGCTGATCAACACATCCACACCAATGGACTTCATATCCACCCAAATGGTCCCGGACGCAATGCAATCCAGAACGAACAGCCCGCCCACACTATGAACCGCCTCAGCTACCTGTTTCAGGTAGGCATCCGGCAGGATAATCCCGGATGCGGTTTCCACATGGGGCGCAAACACCACCGCCGGTTTTTCTGCCTTGATGGTGGCAACCACCTCATCAATAGGGGCTGGCGCAAAAGGGGCATTGGGGCTGTCATCCACAGGACGTGCCTTGAGCACGGTCTCCGAGGCAGGAATCTTGCCCATGTCGAATATCTGGCTCCAGCGGAAGCTGAAGAAACCGTTGCGGATCACCAGGCAGTGCTGGTCGGTCGCAAACTGGCGTGCAACCGCTTCCATGCCGAAACTGCCTCCGCCAGGGACCACCGTCACGGTAGCGGCGTTGTAGACCTTTTTCAGATTCTCCGAGATATCCCGCATTACCTGCTGGAATTGCCGAGACATGTGATTCAACGACCGATCCGTGAACACCACGGAATATTCCAGCAATCCATCTCGGTCAAAGTCGCGGGGCAAATCTGTCACGGGGTGTTCTCCTGGCTACTGCGCCGGTGATTATTGGACCGGAGCGCTTCTTCTTGGGAACCTCTCTGGATACTGGATTGCACCGGCGAGCGCAAGCATCCACGAACCGCCCGGTGGCAAAATGCACAGCACGCGGGTGTCTGGGGTCAATGTGGTCCCCCGGGCCAAAACGCTAAGCTTATGCATTATCATTCTTGAGCCTGGAAGGGGGCTCGCGCATACTATGCGCCCCTGAAAATCCGTTAAGCTATTGTTTGCGCTTGAATTTACCTGGCGCCTGGCCTCAAGAACGGCAATTTTCTTCACCGCGTTTATCCCGCGAGCAAAGGTGAGATGACCGAATACGTCCTGATTTTGATCAGCGCTGTGCTGGTTAACAACTTTGTTCTGGTCCAGTTCCTTGGGCTGTGTCCGTTCATGGGGGTCTCGAACAAGATCGAAACCGCCATGGGCATGTCGCTGGCCACCACCTTCGTGCTGACCCTGTCTTCAGTGCTGGCCTACCTGACGTGGGCCTATATTCTGGTGCCGTTCGAGCTGGAATATCTTCGCACTATCAGCTTCATTCTGGTGATTGCAGTGTCGGTGCAGTTCACCGAAATGTTCGTCAAGAAAGCCAGCCCCCTGCTCTACCGGGTGCTGGGTGTCTTCCTGCCACTGATCACCTCCAACTGCGCGGTGCTCGGTGTGGCCCTGCTTAACGTACGCCAGGAAGATGCCACTTTCATGTCATCACTGACCTATGGCTTCGGCGCGGCCCTGGGCTTCTCCCTGGTGCTGGTCCTGTTTGCCGCCATGCGTGAGCGCATTGCGGTCGCCGATGTCCCCGAAGCCTTCCGCGGCCCGAGCATCGGCTTGATCACTGCCGGCCTGATGTCACTGGCCTTCATGGGATTCTCGGGGCTGATCAAGCTATGAATTTACGCCAGACGCTGGATGCCAGACGCCTGATGCTGGCTCGGAGCCTTATGCCAACCCTCGTGCCTCAGCTGACACGCACGGATTCTTTGCGTCAGGCGTCCGGCGTCCGGCATCCGGCTGCATGCGGAGCATGCCCATGACTGCCGTACTGATTGCCGTTGCCGCGCTGCTTGGTCTGGCTGCCGTGTTCGGCGCCATCCTGGGTTTTGCCTCTGAAAAGTTCAAAGTGGAAGGCGATCCCATCGTTGACCAGATCGACAGCCTGCTGCCACAAACCCAGTGCGGCCAGTGTGGCCATCCTGGCTGTCGCCCCTATGCGGAAGCCATTGCCGAAGGCGAAGAACACAACCGCTGCCCGCCCGGTGGCCAGGATACTGTGGATGCGCTCACCGGCCTGCTCGGCCGTGACGAGCTGACCCTGGATGATGATGGCAGCGAAGACGCAGACGTGGCCAAAGTCGCCTACATCCGGGAAGACGAGTGTATTGGCTGCACCAAGTGCATCCAGGCCTGCCCGGTGGATGCCATCGTCGGCGCCGCCAAACTGATGCACACCGTGATCGTGGATGAGTGCACCGGCTGTGACCTGTGCGTGGAACCCTGTCCGGTGGACTGTATCGATATCGTGCCGGTGAAACCGACCCTGCAAACCTGGGGCTGGGACCGCCCGGCGGGCATCGGCCAGCGCCCGGACAGCCGCATCGAGGTAGTGAATTTATGAGACGCCTGACGCTGCCACGGCGCAATACCGCAATCCCCCTGCCTGCATGGAGACTGCTGCCATGAGCCAGGCTCAGGAAACCAAAACCCGCAATCTACGTTCTGTGTTTGCGCGTCTGGCGTTAGGCGTCAGGCGTCCGGCGATGGTTAATGATTTCCACGGTGGCATTCATCCGCCAGAGAGAAAACATCTGTCCAACGGCACCGAGATTACCGCCGGCCCCCTGCCCGCTCAGCTGGTGCTGCCGCTGAACATGCATATTGGTGCCCCGGCCAAACCGCTGGTAGAACCCGGTGACCGGGTTCTCAAGGGGCAGATGATCGCCGAGCCCGCCGGCGCGGTGAGTGCGGCTATCCATGCCCCTACCTCCGGCACCGTCAGCGCAATCGGTCTGCGCCCCATCCAGCACCCTTCCGGTATGGATGCCCTGTGCATCGTGCTCGACACGGATGGCAAGGATGAGTGGATTGCCCACAGCGGTATTCAGGACTACACCGAACTGAGCCCTGGCGAGCTGGTGGACACCATTCGCCATGCAGGCATTGCCGGCATGGGCGGCGCCGGCTTCCCCACCAGCATCAAGGTCAATCTGGGCGACCACCAACGGGTGGAAGAGCTGGTCATCAATGCGGTGGAATGCGAGCCCTATATCACTGCCGATGATCGCCTGATGCGCGAACGTGCAGCCGAGATTATCACCGGGATCCATATCCTCCAGTACCTGCTCAATCCGCGCCGCACTCTGCTGGGTATCGAGGACAACAAACCCGAAGCCATCAAGGCCATCAAACAGGCTTGCAAGGGGTGTGACATTGAAATCCGGGTGGTACCCACCAAGTACCCCTCCGGCGGTGAGAAACAGCTGATTCAGCTGGTCACCGGCAAGGAAGTAAAAAGCGGCCAACTACCCGCCCAGGTCGGCGTGGTCTGCCAGAACGTGGGCACGGCCTATGCCATCAAGCGTGCTGTCGTGGATGGCGAGCCCCTGATTGAGCGCATCACCACGCTCACCGGCGAAGGGGTGGCCAGGCCCGGCAATTATGCCGTGCTGATTGGCACACCTGTCAGCGACCTGCTGCATCACGGCGGCGTGGACGCCAGCAACCTGGGACGATTGGTCATGGGCGGCCCGATGATGGGCTTCACCCTGCACAACCCGGGTGTGCCACTGGTAAAAACCACCAACTGCATTATTGCGGCCACCGCACAAGAGTTACCCGAGCCTCCGCCGGAACAGCCCTGTATCCGCTGTGGTTCCTGTGCCGAAGTGTGCCCCGCCAACCTGCTGCCTCAACAGCTCTACTGGCATGCAAAGAATGACGATCTGGAAAAGGCCCAGCACCACAACCTGATGGATTGTATCGAGTGTGGCGCCTGCGCCTATGTCTGCCCCAGCCATATTCCGCTGGTACAGTACTACCGCTATGCCAAGGGGGCGGTGCGCCAGCAGGCGGCGGATCAGCTCAAGGCAGACAAGGCACGCCAGCGCTTTGAAGCCCGTCAGGCTCGTATCGACGCTGAAAAGGCCGAGAAGGAAGCCCGTCGCCAGGCCCGCCTGGAAGCCAACCGCAAGAAAAAGGAAGCGGCAGCCGCGCCGTCAGTGGATACCGCGGCGCTCAAGCAGGCCTCGCTGGAAGCCTCCAAGGCCTACAAGGCCGCAGTGAAAGCTGCCAAGGCCGCCGATGCGGAAGGCGCAGCAAACACCGCCGAACTGAAAGCCGAGGCGGATCGACTCAAGGAAATTGCCGACAAGGCTAAAGCGGCGGTACGAGACGCAGGCAACGCAGCCCCTGCTTCCGCCCCGGTAGAAGACATTGTCGGCAAGCTGAAGAAACAGGTGGGCGATGCGTCTTCCGCCTACAAGACCGCCGTCAAAGCGGCCAAGGAAGCGGAAGCCAACGGCGCGGACAATGCCACTGAACTTCGTGCCAAAGCGGATGAACTGAAAGCCAGCGCTGACAAGCTCAAGGCCGAACTGCGCGACGCCAAGGCCAATGCGCCGGCCGCCGCCCCTGCAGCACCGCAGGCCGACCCGGTAGCAGAATTGAAGAAGCAGGTAGGCGATGCCTCCTCCGCCTATAAGGCCGCGGTGAAAGCCGCCAAGGAAGCGGACGCCAACGGCGATGACAATGCTGCCGAGCTGCGCGCCAAGGCGGATGAACTGAAAGCCGCCGCGGACAAACTCAAGGCCGAACTGCGTGATGCCAAGGCCAATGCACCGGCGGCCCCGGCACCGGCTCCCGCAGCAGCGCCTGCTGATCCTCTGGCCGAACTGAAACAGAAGGTTGGCGAGGTGTCTTCTGCTTACAAGGCCGCGGTCAAGGCTGCCAAAGAAGCGGAAGAAAGCGGCGCCGACAATGCCGCGGCATTGCGTGCCGAAGCGGATACCTTGAAAGCCGATGCGGATCACTGGAAAGCAGAGCTGCGTGAAGCCAAGGCTTCGGCCCCCGCTGCGTCCAAGGCTCCGCCGGTCCCCACCGACACGCCCAAGGTGCCTGAGGCCACGGCCCCGCAATCTCTGGCGGCCGTGGATCCGCAAGCCGCCGCTAAACGGCAGAAGCGCCTTAAAGGGCTGAAGACTGCGTATAACATGGCCCACAAACAGTACAAGGAAGCCCATGCGGCCTTTGAACGGGCCGAACGCAAGGAAGAAGTCTCCGCCGATGAGCTCAACGCCATGCAATTGAAAGTGGACAAGCTCAAGAACAAGGCGGATATCGCCCGCGATGCCCTGGACGCCCTGATCGAAGAAGCCAAGGCGGATATCCGCGCCCACACCGGCAAGGATCTCAAGACCCTCAAGCTGGAAGCTGCCCGCGCAGAAAGCGCCCTGGCGGACAAGAAACTCGAGCTGGAGAAGCTGGCCAGCAGCAGTGGAGAAGACGCTCTGGAAGCGCTGCAGTCAGAGCTCAAGGCTCTGGAGGCAGAAGCCCAGATTGCCCGCAAGGCTCTCAAGCAGGCCGTGGAAGAACAGGGGTTGGTGGAATGAGTGAACGCCTGATGCTGGACGCCGGACGCCTGACGCGGGCCTGTACCCCCTATGCGAATATTGCGCACGGAGTGTGCCAATGAGCCTGATTACCTCCACTTCGCCCCATGCTTCGGTGAAGAACAACACTGGCGCCTTCATGCGTCAGGTGATCTACGCCACCCTGCCAGGGCTGGCCGTGCTGACCTGGCAATTCGGCTGGGGCACCGTGATCAATGTGCTCTGGGCCGTGGTGGTGGCGCTGGTCTGCGAAGGGCTGTTTCTGAAGGCCCGTGGCCGCAACGTGGCCTTCTATCTGAAAGACTACAGCGCCGTCCTCACCGCCGTGCTGCTGGGCCTGGCCCTGCCGCCCACCGCCCCCTGGTGGCTGACCCTGGTGGGCGTGGGCTTTGCCATCATTGTTGCCAAGCAGCTCTATGGCGGGCTGGGCATGAACCCGTTCAACCCGGCCATGGTCGGCTATGTGCTGCTGCTGATTTCTTTCCCGGTAGCCATGACCCAGTGGATCGCGCCTGGTGAAGCACCTTCCCTTGCGCAAAGCCTGCAGTTGTTTGCCGGCCAGTTGCCGGTGGACGGCCTCAGCGGCGCCACCCCTCTGGATACCTTCCGCACCTGGGCCGGTAATGAATCCGAACTGGCTAGCCATGGCATCCTCCACGGCGATATGGCGGGGCAAGGCTGGGAATGGGTCAACCTGGCGTTCCTGCTGGGCGGCCTCTACCTGATCAGCCGCAAGATCATTACCTGGCACATTCCTGCCGGCTTCCTGGCCGGACTTGCCCTGCCCGCCTTTATCGCCTGGCAGATTGATCCGGTCCGTTTTGCCGACCCGCTGTTCCACTTGTTGTCGGGCGGAGCCATGCTCGGCGCCTTCTTTATCGCCACCGACCCGGTCAGCGCGGCCACCAGCCGCATGGGCCGTCTGGTCTATGCGCTGCTGATCGGGGTGCTGATCTGGGTGATTCGCAGCTTCGGCGGCTACCCGGATGCCGTGGCGTTTTCGGTACTACTGCTCAACCTTAGCGCGCCCTTTATCGATTACTACACCCAACCGCGCACCTACGGCCATGACAAGGCCAACCGTGGCACGGGAGGCGCCTGATCATGATGCGTTACGCCATCACCCGGAATGCGGTCATCCTCAGTCTGTTTGCCATTGGCACTGCAGCGGCCCTGGCCATTACCAATGAACTGACCATTGGCAAGGTAGAGTGCAACCGCCAGCAGGCATTGATGCGCTCCCTCAATGAAGTCATGCCCCACAACCAGCACGACAATGACCTGCTGGGCGACCGCATTACGGTCAATGCGCCCCTGCTGGGACGCAGCGAGCAGCATATCTATCGCGCCCGGCTCGGCGGCGAGCCCAGTGGCGCAGTACTGGAAGCCACCGCGCCGGATGGCTACGGTGGCAACATTGCCCTGATCGTTGGCGTGAATGCCGAAGGCACCATCAGCGGGGTACGCGTTGTGCCACCGCACAATGAAACACCCGGACTGGGTGACAGTATCGAGACCAAAAAATCCGACTGGATTTACAGCTTCGATGGCCGCGCACTGGGTAACCCTGACGACGCGGGCTGGGCGGTGAAGAAAGACGGTGGTGAGTTCGACAGCTTCACCGGCGCCACCATTACCCCCCGTGCCGTGGTCGGCGCGGTACATCGTGCCCTGCAATATTTCGACGCCAACCGCGACAGCCTGTTTGCAGCAGAAGCCGAAACCGTTGCGGCGGAGGTCTGTGATGAGTGATGTGAACTACAAGAAAATCAGTATGGATGGGCTGTGGAACAACAACCCGGCCACCGTACAGATTCTTGGCCTGTGCCCGCTACTCGCGGTCACCGGTACCGTGGTCAACGCCCTGGGGCTGGGTCTGGCGACCCTGGTGGTACTGGTGGGCTCCAACGTGTGCGTGTCCCTGATCCGTAACTACGTCACCGATGCCGTGCGCCTGCCCGCCTTCGTGATGATCATCGCGGCCATGACCACGGTGATCGAGATGCTGATGCAGGCGTTCACCTTTGAGCTGTACGAGATCCTCGGCATCTTCATTCCGCTGATCGTGACCAACTGTACCGTACTCGGCCGCGCCGACGCCTTCGCCAGCAAGAACCCCATTCTTCCCTCCGCCGTGGACGGTTTCATGATGGGGGTGGGCTTTCTGGTGATCCTGCTGATCCTCGGCGGCATGCGGGAGCTGGTGGGCCAGGGCACTCTGTTCACCAACATGCAACTGCTATTCGGCCCCATGGCCGCGAACTGGCAGCTCAACGTGATCGAGAACTATGGTGGCTTCCTGCTCGCCATCCTGCCCCCCGGCGCCTTCCTGGGACTGGGCCTGATCATTGCCGGCAAGAACGTGATCGACAAGCGCCTGAAAGAAATCCAGAAGGCGAAGGCCAGCGATGAGCCGAAAGTAAGTCGCCGGGTGCGGACGACAGGCAAGGTGAGTTAAAAGTTTAAAGTTCAAAGTTGAAAAGCGCGGGCCGAAGCACTGCCAACAGGCAAGCCCTGCCCGCGCCTGTAACGCTTAAAATCAAACCCGCCTGACCCAGGAAGCGCGGAGCCATGAGTCCAACACTGGCACGGCACACCTTCGCGCTTTTGAACTTTCAACTTTAAACTTTCAACTGCTCTCAGCATCGCCAGCAGACAGGCTCATGCAGCAACACTCTTACAGCACAGCCCCCGCCACCAGTAACGCCACCGCCATCAACCCATGGGGTAGAAAGACATGGCGCATGCCGAGAATCCGGATCAGTTCCCGGGTGCCACCGGCGCGGCGGCTTTTTTCCCAACTAAAGGCCGTCTGGAACGGCGCGATCTCATCTACTTCACCACGAAAGTGCGCCTCGATCTTTTCTATACGCGCATAGTGTGCCGCCTGAAATGCCTTCCAGTGGCCCTCGACCAGCCAGAACATCAGGCTGCCAAATACCCCCACCCAGAGCATGCCCGGACGATCAAAAAATGCCCCGGAACCGGCAAGAATCCCCGCCAGGGTCACGCTCCAGGCCTTGATAGTCAGGGATTTCTGGTCGAACGAATCAATCAGGTTGGTAAGATGAAAATACTCCGCTTCCAGCTGCTGGTCTTGTTGTGACACCAATGGATTCTCCCCTGGAGATCAGAAAGGCTGGCAAGGAGCCTCTGAATAACTCCTTGCATGCTCAGTCTTTCAGGCTGATTCACAGTCTAGGCGCACTTTTGAAGGCATGCTGGTTGCCTGTCGAGAAAGTGCAACAACGAATGTGGATCAGCCTGGAAGACCCGGAGGGCGCGGCCTGAAGCGCCCATCAGCTGCGCCTTGCCTCTTGAAAAGGGAACCACCCTTCCCTTCGAGACAAGACACAACTGCTGCACGCTTCAGGCCACGCTGAGTACGCAAGGAGTTATTCAGAGGCTCCTTAAAACCCTGCCATTTAACCCGATCCGTTTTCTGGAAACAAAATTGCACATTGTCATCTCCTCCCGCACAGGCTCTGGTTGTAGCCGGTTTTAGCGCCCAGCGTCATGCCTCCAGCTTCATCCAGTCCTGTTAAACACCGTGGTTAACATTCTTTTGCATCCTGACCAGAACCAAGACCACGCCTGAGTACTCAAACCGGCTAATAACGGATAACAGGAGTCTTGCAATGAAAAGCATAGCGATTGCCACACTCAGTCTTGCCGGTGCAGTTGCCGTTGCCGGCGCAGGTTACGGCGCCTGGCAGGTGATGACACCGGCCTCGTCCGGTTACGCCACCGTGACCAAGGTGGAGCCGGTAGTAAAACGCTGGGAAGAACCCCGTGAAACTTGCCAGGACGTGGCCGTGACGCGCCAGCAACCAGTAAAGGATCAGCATCGGGTCACCGGTAGCGTTGTGGGCGCGGTGATTGGTGGTGTCATCGGCCATCAGTTTGGTGGCGGCAGTGGCAAGGACGCAGCCACCGCTGGTGGTGCAATTGCCGGCGGTATTGCGGGCAACCAGATTCAGAAAGGCATGCAGCAAAAGAACACCTCTACCACCACAGAGCAACGCTGCAACACCGTCATGGAAAGCCGGAGCCGTACCGAAGGCTATGACGTCACCTATGTCTTCAACGATAACGAAGAGACTATCCGCATGGACAAGAAGCCCGGTGAACGCCTGCGCATTGAGGAAGGCCAGGTGGTCACGGCCCAGCAGTAGAAAGAAGCAAGCTTCAAGCTACAAGTTGCAAGGCGCGGGCAAAGCCATGGGAATTTTCCAGGCCCTGCCCGCGCTTCAAGCATGGTGCGCGACATCCAGCCCCAGGAAAGGTAAAGACACTCATCCGCGTTGTAACTTGAAACTTGTAACTTGCCCCTGTCCCCCCCCCTGATCCCACATTCCAGATCCGTTATACTCCTCGCGAACTCAGGACATGACCATGAATCGCGAGAAACGCACTGAAATCTTCACCCGTCTGCGGGACCAGAACCCCCACCCCACCACGGAACTGGAATACAGCTCGGACTTCGAATTACTGGTGGCCGTGGTGCTGTCTGCCCAGGCAACGGATGTGGGGGTCAACAAGGCCACCGCCAAGCTGTACCCGGTGGCCAATACCCCCGAGGCCATCTATGCCCTGGGGCTGGACGGCCTCAAGCAGTACATCAAGACCATTGGGCTGTTCAATTCCAAGGCCGAAAACATCATCCAGCTGTGCAAGATGCTGATTGATCAACATGACAGCCAGGTGCCGCGTACCCGCGAAGAGCTGGAAGCCCTGCCAGGCGTGGGCCGCAAGACCGCCAATGTGGTGCTCAACACCGCCTATGGCTACCCCACCATGGCAGTGGACACCCATATCTTCCGCGTTTCCAACCGCACCCGCATCGCCCCGGGTAAAAATGTGCTGGAAGTCGAAAAACGGCTGGTTCGACTGGTACCCGAAGAGTTTCTGCGCGATGCTCACCACTGGCTGATTCTGCACGGCCGCTATGTCTGCACTGCCCGCAAACCCAAATGCAGCCAGTGCCTTATTGCCGACCTGTGCGAATTTCCGCCCAGTAAACGCACGGCCTGACCTCAGACCCGCCCTTCACAACAATGAAAGGATGCATCATGAAATCTGCCCTGCTGGTATTTTCTTCCCTGCTGCTGCTCTCCCCACTGGCTCAGTCCGCCGAACTGGCACCCGGACAGTGGAAACTGTCCATCGAACTGGACGCGCCGGGCGTCCCTGAACAAATGCGCAATCAGGTACAGGAAGATTGTGTCACCGCTGAAGAAGCCGGGGACCTGGAAGCCTCTCTGCGCAAAAGCTGGGAAGAGGATAACTGCAGTAATGGAGAGATAGACAGCAGCGGAAACACCCTGCGATGGAGCGCCGATTGCACGATGCCGGGCAGCAACAGCCAGACCCACATCACGGGCAAAATGGTGCTGCAAAACAGCAAGCACTACACCTCTGAGCTCACCATGAAGGGCAACGACCACACAATGAAAACCCACATTGAAGGCAAGTGGGCCGCCGTAGAGTGCAGCGCCGAGTAAGCTTTCTCGTAGAGGAGCCTGGCTCCTCTACTTCTGTGTGGGAACCAGGGTGTAGCCAGGAGCCAGAGGGGAGGTGATTCTTTCTGGGGATTTGTCGGGTTTTACCCTGGTCCCCCTGCAGTTCGAAAAGCGTTTCTGGAATCCCTTCCCTCGCTTAGACCCGGATCGCGAGCAAGATCGCTCCCACAGGATCTAACGAAGACAGGCGCCAGTTGCATCTCTGATCCTCCAGCGGCTTCGTAGAAATGCAGAAGCTCGGGAACTTTTGAGTTCTCCTGATCCAAGCGTAGCTCATAGCTCATAGCTCATAGCTCATAGCTCATAGCTCATAGCTCGTAGCTCGTAGCTCGTAGCGGATTATCCCGCCTGAATCTCCCCGGAAAAGACCTTCTCAAAGAACACCAGCACACGTTGCCAGCTGTCTTCAGAGGCGGACGCATCAAACTTTGAACGCATTGGCGGCAGCGGGCCCATTTTCTTGAACACAAAGCCCTGGTGGTCATTCATGTAGGAGTGGCCCACATTATCGTAGGTCTTGATGTCATGGGGCACGCCCAGGGCCTCCATATGGCTGGCCAGACGATCACCATGCCCACCATAGATCGTGTCAGTGCGTCCCCAGCCCCCCACCGCCGGGCAGATGCCACGCAGTGCCTCAGGGTCTTTGGGGATACCGCCATAAAACGGAGCAACAACCTGTACGGGTGCCTGGGCGGCATACAGGACCGCAAAGCGTCCTCCCATGCAAAAGCCCATGACACCCACTTGCTCTACGGGCTCTTCATCCTGATCCAGCAACCAGTGGCGGCAGGCCTCCAGTTGTTCAAAGGCCTGGCCTTTACCCATCTCATGGGCTTTCAGGGTTTTCACCACACACAGGGGCTTGCTGTTGGGCAGATCATAGAGATCCGGCACCAACACCGGATAACCGTTATCCGCCAGCCGCTGGGCAATACGCTCGATA
Organism: Alcanivorax sp.; assembly: GCF_017794965.1. NCBI lineage: Bacteria > Pseudomonadati > Pseudomonadota > Gammaproteobacteria > Oceanospirillales > Alcanivoracaceae > Alcanivorax > Alcanivorax sp. The sequence goes on along the minus strand of NZ_CP051240.1, from coordinate 1,332,916 downwards.
TCGTCGCTGAAGCCAAAAATGTCATGGATGGCAATCACCGCCGCCTTGTGCGGATTCGCGGTGACCGGACGCAACCAGCGCGCACGCATGGTGTGGCCGCTGGGGGTGGGGATGCCTATAGGTTGGTTCGTCATAATGAGATCGCCGACAACAGTGAACAGTGAACAGTGAACAGTGAACAGTGAACAGTGAACAGTGAACAGTGAACAGTGAACAGTGAACAGTGAACAGTGAAGGCTGCACGAGCAGCATGACCTGTCAAGCTTTATCAGGCTTTTTCTTTGTGTTTAAAGGTATGAGGCCGCGTCCAGATTCTGGGCGCGGCCTCCATCCTTTCAGATCACATAACGTGCTATCGCGCCGCTGTTAACTGTTCACTATTCACTGTTAACTGCCTGTCACTCCTGCATCGCCACCAACCGCGCTTCTTCCAGTGCGGCGGTGCGGTGTTTGGTGGCTTCCCGGTATTCCGGGTCTGCCAGCATGGACGCGAACGCCTGTTTGCTGGGGTAGCGAACCAACAACACGCTGTCCCACTTTTCGCCTTCCGGGGCAATCACCCCAGCCAGTGCCCGGCCTTTCCAGACCATTTCGCCGCCTACCCCCTGCACCTTGCCGAAGGCTACCTCGGAGTACTTCTGGTAGGCCTCACGGCCACTGTAATTGGCCTCGCCATCCTTGTACTGCGCCTTGTCGCGAAAGCGCAGCAAGTTGAGCATGACGATGGGCGTGTCGTCGGGAAGGGAATCAAGAATCGCCGGCAAGGTTGCCGGATTGGGATCAATAACAGACTTGTTACTCATGACGCTCTCCTTACACTCTGCTTGTTCCTGTGTCGTGAGAGTAACGCGGAAATCTTCGCAACGACCGCTCTTTAAGGGCCAGAGCAGGCACCATTCGTTCGGCAAGCTGGCTCTCCCACAGTTACCGTTAACGCTGGAATCTGTGGGAGAGCCCGCTTGCTGACCGAATCAAGCCCCATCACCCTCAAGACGGGTTGTCTGCACCGCAACGACCAAGCGCAGATCAGTCAGTGGACATCGCAATCTGTTCCGCCGCACAGAGCGCTTCCAGATCCTCAAAATGCGCCAGGGGCGCGCTCACTTTCAAGGTAACCTGCTGGCCATATTCCACATCCATCACCTGTCCCTGATGCTGATCGGCCCAGTGGCGCAGGCGCTGCTCAAGCGCAAAAGCCATGACCAGACTAGCACTAAATTGCGGCACATGTTCGACCCGCTTCACGTCTGACAGCACCGCTTCCGCCGCCGCCGCGTAGGCCCGAACCAGCCCGCCAGCCCCCAACTTCACGCCCCCAAAGTAGCGAATCACCACTACCAGCACATCACTCAGGCCCTTGTGCTGGATCACGTTGAAAATCGGTTTTCCGGCCGTGCCGGATGGCTCGCCGTCATCGTTCATTGCTGCCTGGGCGGAGGCAGGGTTACCCAGCAGGTAGGCATAGCAGTGATGGGAGGCATCCGGATACTGTGTCCGGGCCTGCTCCACGATGGCCATGGCCTCGTCACGGTGCGTCACCGGCCTCAGCCAGGTAATAAAGCGGCTCTTGTTGATGATGATCTCGCGGTCCACCGGACCGGCAGGGACAGGGTAACCGTTGATGGGGCCTCTCCTGGCGATTGCAAATGGAAGGCTATGGTAAAGTACCGCCCCCGAGTGACCTAACGGAACCCGCAATGACTCCCCGTTCAGACCAACCGGCAGACCGCACCCGGCGACGCCAGATCCTCGCCTTCACCACCGCCATGATCATGAGCGGCGCCCTGTTTGTGCCCTGGCTCTGGTCGCTATACAAAGTCGGCAGCATTTTCTTCAGTCTGTTCGTGGCGCTGCTGTGGCTGGCGCTGGGCCGGTTCTGTTATCAATGGCTTGCCCCGCCAGCCCGGGAGGCAAAACAAAACGGGCGGCCAGAGGCCGCCCGCGAACCTACCCGCAACGGGAATCAATGATCCACATAGAGGTAATGTTGCCAGCTCATCATGCGTAGCAGGATGCGGCGAATGATAGCGAAATGATGCAGGTGCTCGGTATAGACCGCGGCCTGGGCACTCACCCCCATAGGCAGGGTCTGCACCTGATCATTGTCTTCCAGTTCAATGATCACCATGGCTTCGTTGTCCATCTTTTGAAAAGCCGAGCCACCGATCAATGCCTGCCCCGCCGCCAGTTGCGCTTCCGCGATGGTCGGCAGCACTTCAACCAGTTTGCCGCTAAAGACCTGCCCGGGCAAAGACGTAAAAGCCATTTCCACTTCTGCACCTGGCTCCAGCCTTAACAATGACTGCTGACGGAATGCCCCCACATAGCGGCGCTCTTCATGATTGATGAAGTTGGCCACCGGCTTGAGGGGCAAAGGCACCGCCATCATTCCAGGCCGAACCGCAAGCTGGGTCACAAAACCGTCCATGGGCGCCCGGATAACGGTGTTTTCCAGATCGAAACGGGCCTCTTCCAGTTGGGCCTTGACCGCCGCTACGGCCGGATCGTCTCCGTCAACCGCGCCGCTGAGCTGGGTTTCAGCCTTGGCCAGAGCTGCTTCAGCGGCCTTGAGATCAGCGCGGGACGCTGCCACACGTTCGGTCTGGGTATCAATCTGCTGTTTGCTGAATGCATCCGGGGCCCCTTGATATCGCCGCAGGGTACGCACAGCCTGATCACGCTTTGCGGAGGCCTGCTGGACTTTGGCACGGGCTTCCGCCACCGAGGCCACATTGCCCTCTGCCAGCTGCCCGGTATCGGCCAGCTGAGCCTCCAGCTGGGCCACCCGGGCTTCAAACCGGGTACTGTCCAGGATCACCAGCGGATCGCCTTTCTCCACCGGCGTATTGGGTTTTACTGGTACCTCCAGCACCCGGGCGCGGACTTCAGACACAATGGGCGTGACCACATAAATCTGACGCACCCGCTCGGTATAGGGGTGGTTATAGTTCATGCCAAGGATAATGCCGCTAATCAGCACAATGCCGCCAAGAATGGCGGTGGGCACGGTCCACTTGTTCAGGGGAATCTTGAAAACCTTGAAGATGAAGATACAGATCGCGGCATAGGTGAGAAGAATCAACGTTTCCATCAGTCCTGCCCCTCCAGCTTCGCTTCAAGGGCACTGATACGCTGAGCCTGGGCATCCAGCGTTTCCTGCAACTTGCTCAACAGGGCTTCATCCGCTTTCTGCTGCTCTTGGACCGCCTGAAAACCCCACCCCCGATCAGGCCGATACAGCGTGGCCCAGATCCATAGAAAGGGCCAAAGTACATGCAGGGTAAACAGACTTACCCAGCCGGCAACATGGATTGCATCCTGGTGGGGGTGGTTGCGTTCCTTGGCAATGTCATAGGGAATGTCGTGGATCACGATCACACCGTAGAACAGCACCAGCCCGACAAATATGAGTAGCCCAAGGGCAACATAGCTGAGCATGGGGAAATTCCTTGTTATGAGTGGTCTGCACGTTTAGGCACAGAAGATAGCATCTTATCAAAAACCGGCTAAGTGCAGTTGATCAAAGTATCATGCCACAGCCGTTATATTCATCATTATCTACCTGCACAGTCACCGAATAGTCATACTCGCGACCACTCATACTGTCCTGACAACGCGCCTCGGTAATCGACAGTTGCAATTGATGACGCTCATTAGCGCTCTGATAGCGCATCTGCCCCCCTGTCACCTCAGGTGCACCATACGGGAACGTCATTCGCGTATTGCCGTAATCCCCCACAAACTCGATGCGCTCATCAGGGTAAATCGCCGCATGCCAGCCGGGTTCATTGCCCATGGCCCAGAAGTTCGCACCCGCGCTTCTGGCCTCCCGCATGGCCGGTGACAGAGCGGGAATGACGTCACCAGCCTCCGCCACCCGCTGCAGCATCACGGTGACCTCCTCTACCCCAGCCTCACTGGACAGATCCACGGGATAACGTTGAGCCGTAGTCCACAGCAGCTTGCCATTCTCTGCGCGAATTTCCGCGCGCACGGCATAGGCCAACGGGTGAGTCGCTGTCACCGCTGCCGGCTGATAACGCAGGCTGAACGGCACAGGCATCTGGCCGGGGTTATCGATATGTTCCTCGGCAAGGACTTTCATGGGGGCGTCGGCACGTGACACATCCGCAAGCAACACGGTCACGGTCACATTGGGCGGCAGCGCCACCCGCTCCCGGTACATCACCTTGCCACTGACCACACCCTGCGCCTCCATGGCCTGGGGCGCACCATCGCTACACCCGCCTGACAGCAGGCCAACCATCAACGACAACACCACCAGCGCCGGGCGCTGAATACCACGGGTAACGATGTGCTCAGGAAAGTGCATTGCAATATCCTTTATCCAGTGAATCGATGATGGCCTGTTAACTAAAAGCCTGTAATCCCGTCTGCGCCCGCCCGAGAATCAGGGCATGCACATCATGGGCGCCCTCGTACGTGTTGACGGCTTCCAGGTTCATCACATGGCGAATCACATGATACTCGTCGCTGACGCCATTGCCGCCGTGCATGTCCCGCGATTGCCGGGCAATATCAAGTGCCTTGCCACAATTGTTACGCTTCATCAGAGACACCATTTCCGGCGCCCAGCTGCCAGTGTCCATCAACCGTCCCAACTGCAGTGCCCCCTGCAACCCCAGGGTGATTTCCGTCTGCATGTCCGCCAGCTTTTTCTGGATCAGCTGGGTCTGAGCCAGAGGACGACCAAACTGATGCCGGTCCAGCGTGTACTGGCGCGCAGCGTGCCAACAGAACTCTGCGGCGCCCATGCTGCCCCAGCAGATGCCGTAGCGCGCCTTGTTCAGACAACTGAAGGGTCCTTTCAGACCTTCCACATCCAGATGGTTTTCTTCCGGTACGAAACAGTCGTCGAGAACAATCTGGCCAGTGACGGAAGCGCGCAGGGAAAACTTGCCTTCAATTTTCGGCGTGGTGAATCCTTCAATCCCTCGCTCCACCACAAAGCCATGAATCTTGCCCTCCAGCTTGGCCCACACCACCGCCACATCTGCAATGGGGGCATTGGTGATCCAGGTCTTGGTGCCACTCAACCGGTAACCGCCTTCCACTTTGCTGGCCCGGGTGGTCATGCCCCCCGGGTCTGAACCGTGGTCAGGTTCAGTAAGCCCAAAACACCCCACCCACTCTCCACTGGCCAGCTTTGGCAGATATTTCATCCGCACCAACTCACTGCCAAAGGCATGGATCGGATGCATCACCAGCGAAGACTGCACACTCATGGCGGAACGGTAACTGGAATCCACCCGTTCCACTTCCCGTGCCACCAGACCATAACTCACATGATTTACCCCGGCGCCGCCATACTGCTCAGGAATGGTCGGGCCGAGAAACCCCAGCGCGCCCATCTCCGTCATGATCTCGCGATCAAAGCGTTCATGGCGATTGGCCTCGAGAATCCGTGGCATCAGGCGGTTCTGACAATACTCCCGCGCCGAGTCACGAATCATGCGCTCATCGTCGTTGAGCTGGGTTTCCAGCAACAAGGGATCACGCCAGTCAAAAGGCTGCATGGGAGTCTCCTGGTCAAAAGGCCGCGGACGGCAAGGGGAAAGATCAGGTAAACAAAATGCCAGAAAAAGCGTAGGGAATCACGCACGGCGGGGAAGGAGTTGAAAGTTTAAAGTTGAAAGGCACGGTGGGCATGGAGCCAGAGCAAGGTTAGGTCTGCGGCTCAACCAAGGAACCCAAAACGGATCCTGTGAGCACTGGTGTTATTGCGGTGTTGCTTGATAGACAGATGTCGCGAGGATCGGTGCTGTAGGAGTTCCCTTCCAGGGGACGAACCGAGCGACAGCGAGGAACTGAGATGCCGCTGGCTCAGGTCCTTGCAAGAACCTGTGGGAGCGAGCCTGCTCGCGATCCGAGCCCAAGCGAGGTAAGGATTCCAGAAACGCTGTTCGAACAGGCATTTCCAGGTTCGGCCGGTCTCAAAAGAAATCCCTCCCTTCGGTCGCCTCGCTACGCGAGATTCGTCCCCTGGAAGGGAACTCCTACAGCTCAAGCCGGGGCTCTGGAATTCTTACCTCGCTTGAGCTCGGATCGCCCAGGCAAGCTGGGCTCCTACAGCGGCTTCGTAGCAATGCAGAAGCCGGGAACTTTTTGGATTTTCCTAATCCAAGCGTAGCTTGTAGCTTGTAGCTTATGCCCTGAACCGCCAGATTCCGTCGACCTGCTCGCGCTGTACCCTGCCCTGCTGCATCAGACAATTCAGGTGGGCGATGCTTTCGCCCATGGCGAACATCAGCTGCTGAACATCCAGCTTGCGATCAAACAGTACTGGAAGCATGTCGAAGGCGGATTGCGGACGCTCGCGGCAGGCGGCCTGCACACGCTCCAGTTGCTCTTCATGATGCGCAGCCAGTGCATCGACCCGGGCTCGCAGACCGCGGAATGGCAAGCCATGGGCAGGCAACACCAGGGTATCCTCAGGCAGGTTGTCCCTGAGTGCCTTGAGGCTGTCCACGAAGTCCGTGACCGGATCCATATCCGGCTCTGCGGCACGGACATTGAGGTTGCTGGAAATGGTGGGCAGTACCTGGTCGCCGCTGATCAGCAGATGATCCTTTTCGCGATACAGGCAGATATGTTCCGGAGAATGACCACAGCCCACATGCACGTCCCAGCCCTCGCCATTGATCGTGACGGCATCGCCCGCCGAGAGGAAGCCCGGGCTCGACGGCAACGGCTGCACTACCCGCCGAAAACCATTGCCCTTGCCGGCCACCTTGTCCAGATCATCGCCACTGAGGCCATGCCCGCCAAGGAAATTGCGCAACCGCTCAATGGTATCCACTTCTGGAGAATCGCAAATGGTATTGGCCAGCGCCCACTCGCCACGGCTGATCCATACCTGCGCACCGGTTTCCTGCTCCAGCCAACCGGCCAACCCCAGGTGATCAGGATGATAGTGCGTCACGACCACTCGCTTCAGCGGTCTGCCGTCCAGTTGGTCCGCCAGCAACCCTTTCCAGATTTTCTGGCTGGGACGCACACCCAGACCGGTGTCCACCACCGTCCAGCCTTCATTGTCCTCAAGTAACCACAGGTTGATGTGATCCAGCGCGAATGGAAGCGGAAAACGCAACCAGTAGACCCCGTCAGCAACCCGGCAACGCTCGCCGGAAGGCGGAACGTCGGGAATGGGATAGGACAGGGATGCAGTCATGAATCTCTCCGGAACCAACAACAGGAACACCGCACACGCCACCCGGACAAACGAGAACGCAGGTGCGACAAAGAGAAACTATTTCATGCCGGTGACGGGCGACTCAATGACGCAATCGTTCAGCCCCTGTGCGGCTGAGTCCTTTAACGCGGAATTCGTCAGCATCCCCCCAACAAAAAGGTTCAACGCGGATTAACGGTAAGTTGCTGCTACCAGGACCTTCCCGTAGGAGCGTCGGTTATTCGCTCCGCTCCCCCCTGCGGGGCCGCTTTGTCAGGCGTTCCTTCGCTGCGTTCGGCCGCGGAGCGATTCCAGAGCAGGATAAAAAAGATCTCATCACAGAGGTCTGGGAGGGAACCCATTGTTTTAACGCAATGATCTCTGCGACCTCCGTGGTAAACAGGCTTTGCTGCTTGTGTGAGAAGTTCAGCTTGCTGGACGAATGCGGCTGTTGACAAAGGCATGCTACCAAATTCTTCATTCAGCAAGCTGAATCTCCCACCAGAGATCGATTTCTCCGAAGGCGCAGTAAAGCGCTGGAATCGCGCCGCGAGCGACGCTCCTGCGGGACAGACTTTGTGTAAAGCATGCCCTCAATGCCGCGATGAACCATAAAAAAACGGCGATCGGGAATCACTTCCCGGTCGCCGTTGTTCTCCCGGACAGGACTCGGTCAGAAGGTAAAACCTATCCCCAGATGGAAGGCATGGGTGTTCAGGTCCGCCACAAACTCGGTATCCCCCACTTCCGCATAGTCGTATTGCGGCAAGCCTTTCGGCTTGATGTAGGCCTTTTCCAGTGTGGCGGTCACGTCAGTGACACTGATGTATTTGTAGTCTGCGGAAATCCACCAATAATCAGAGATCCGGTAATCCAGACCCACCTGGCCCACCCAGCCAAACTTGTCCTCGATATCCAGCTCCGGCTCACCCACCTCCAGCAACACCGGGTTGGTCACGTGGCTGTCGTAGCTGAACAGGTATACCCAACCCAGGCCCACGTAGGGGCGCAGACGGCTGTCACGATTGAACTGCTTCACCAGGGTAAACAGCGGCGGAGCCACCTTGGTTTCTGCCACTTTTTCACCCAGCGCAGGCACCTCGGTGGGGATACCATTGGCCTCGGTCACCAGCGGCACGTCCGCCAGTTTCCCCTTGGCCTTGAGCTCCAGTGTCGGCGGCAGGCCGGCAACGGTTTCGATGGACCAACCGCCGCCCCACAGGGTCCAGCGCAGCTTGTAGCCTAACCGCACGGCAGGCAGTAACAGCGGATCACTGAAGGCCTCGCCTTCCTGGGGCCCAGGCTCAACCGCCACTTCGGCGATTTCGGACAGATTCTTCAGGGTAATGGATTTGGTCACCACGTCCGGCACCTGGTACATGGCGCCGGCGCGGAAGTACAAACGGTCTTCCCCAAAGATTTTCTGGATGAAACTGACACCCGGATAATCCGGTCCGTAATAATCCTGCTCTGCAGCCACGCCGCCGGACAGACAAAGCAGTCCGGGGATCAGCAGCGAACGCATCATTGTTTTCATTATTCAGCCCCCGCTTTCAATTGTTCTGCGGTGGTCACCAATGCCTTGGCATGGGAATTCACCACCCGGATGCGGAACTGGCGCGGATCCAGTGCCAGAGTCGCAGTGGCGGGCGCAGGAATGTTCTCGGTAATCAAATCCGTAACAGGCGCCAACAGGTCTCCAATGACACCGGGCAGAACGCCCTGGTCCACCAGGAAATTGGTATTGATGTTCAGCACCAGATCCGCCGACATGGCAGTACGGTTATCCGACACCAGCGCAATCTTGCCATTGGGCTGGTACTGCACCGGGCCCTGAATGTAGGAGCTCAGACGAACACTGCGAACATTGCCGGTACCCAGGCCACCCAGGATTTCCACATCCGGGGCATCCATCAGCGCATCCAGACGGGCAATGAACTGCACTTCATCGGCACCGGCCTCGTTCAGCACATAGCCACGCAGGGGTTTGTCGCGCAGGTCTTCATCAAAGTAGGGGCTGAAGCGGAGCACCAGAGGCCCGGTATCCAGCTCCAGCGGCACCACACCCGCCACCGTAGCGGTGAGCACCAGGTTGGTCCCCATCACGATCTCGGGATTGATCTCCACCGGGATCATGAAGCCGCCCTCAGTGGTGATGCAGTACACCTCGTCGTTCTCATCACGGAAGCGTTCATCCGCACACCAGGTGCGCTCATCGCCGTTCTGGGACTCCAGCGTCAAGCCGAAGTAACTCAGGTCGATGGGCTCCTTTTCCAGGAACGCCATGGGCAGACCCGCAGAGGTATAGGCTGTACCGCCATTGGCCAACGACGCGTCCGTTACCAGGCCACCGAACTCCTTGATGTTGGCGGTGGCATTGTTCTTCTCAGCCGGCAGCTCGGAATCATCCTGGTAACCGTTACCGTTCACGTCGGTGTAATCACGAGTAAGCACGGTAGCGAAGATGGCGCCATTGTCCGGTTGGGCAGTGACATCCAGAACAATATTCGGCCCACCCGCATTGGGACCGCCGTCACTGTCATCACCCGGGTTGCCAATACCATTCAGCGGATCGGTGTTCAGGGCGTAGCCCAGATCGTTGCGGAATACACCGGGCGCATCGTTGCCACCGTTGATCACGATGCGGTATTGCTCACCGACAGTGATACGGTTGGGCTCCGGATAGGCACGGGCACGCAGGGGATTCTTCTGCAGTGACAGGGGAATGGTTTCCCAGTTACCGCCTGCCCTTTCACCCATGCAGATGGCACCGGTATCACACTGCAGGCCATCGGCAGAAAGGGTGCCGGGCGCCAGAGAGTCCAGATCCATGGGCTGATTGAACGTCATCTCAATGGGACGACTCACGTCATACAGGAAGTCGCTGTACAGGTAGTCCGGCTCGTAGGTGTCATCCTCGGCCGCTTCATCGGCACTGATGCCGCCGTCACAACGCCCGGCCTTGCCTTCTTCCAGCTCGGTATCAACCAGGGAACAACCAATACCCGGGTACATGCCAATCAGCACGGGAGCGGCATCCGGCATGGCGGTGGCTTCGTAGCTCGCCGTGGTGAAGTTGAGCATGCCATCACCGAGGGTGGCATCGTCAGGGGAAAGGATGAGTGGCGACGGCTCGTACAAGCCCATATCGGCCAGGCTGGAGCCCAGATTCAACTGGAAGTCTGCACCCCGCGCCATGGGACTCAGTGGTGTCACGACCACGGCAGAACCTGTGCTGCGAACCAGGATCGGCACATCTGCGCCAGAAGTCAGGTTGGTCAGGGTGATACCGGGAAGCGTGCTCACATCCACCGGTTCATTGAAGGTAATGATGATATTGTCCGCCGGGTCTGCAGCCGGCTCACCATCCACCGGCAAGGCACCGGTCACAATCAGCGGATCGGCATTGGATTCGTCGAACTGGAAGTCCACATCCGCACGGACACCCAGTGCAAAGTCTGCACTCACCGTGGTAGCCCCACTGAACAGATCCAGCTCCAGGGTACGGAACACTTCGAAGGTCAACGCGCCATCTTTCACATCCACCACACCCACAGCACGGATGTGCATCAGGTTCTGGTTGATGGAGCCGTTACCGTTGGCATTTTCCGCGTGCATGGCCAGATCAAAGTCCATGTAAACATGCAAGGGCGCCAATTCGTCATCCGGGTTCACCCCCCTGGGACGATAGGGGTTCTTGGTGAGGAAGCCGGTCACATCGGTTACGAAGGTACCGATGATGTCACCACTGCTGATCTTGGTATCCACTTCCCCACCCAACTTGATGGGATCGATACCGGTAATGCGCAACTGCTGGCCGGCGCGGGCCACCACTGGCGTGGCATCGGGGAACTGCGAGGGGCGCCCCAGCCAGCCTTCCAGCGTCACCGGTTTGGTATCCACACGGGTCGTACCCAGGGCCACGGTTTCCAGATTGAACTGGTTCAGTGGCTCGCCATGGAGACGGGAAATGGAGGGATAACCGGTATCTCCCAGGGTAGGATCCGCTTTCATGAGCTGGCGAATTTCCGGGTTCTCGTCATCCACGGACGCCTTGGAGAGCAGCGGCACAAACTCATAGGTCACGTCTGCCACCGGCTCTTCATCGAAATCCTGAATGCCGCTCAGGGTCACCTGATAGGTCTCGCCCCCGATCAGATCCACCTTCGGATCCAGGGTGATGTACTGACGCTCGGACAGCATGTTCACGTCTACCAGCTCGGTTTCGCCGGTGAGCGCGCCCTGATCATCACGCAACAGATGAACCAGGCTGACCGTAGAGCCGTACTTCACCGAACTCTGAACCAGCGGCTCGGAGAAGGTCAGGCGCACTGGCGCAAAGTCCATGAACGGAAAACGCCCTTCCACCCCGGAATCGGGCAGGTATACCTCGGGCTGTTCCATGTTGATGACCATGACTTCCGGCGCCACATTCGGCACCGGCGCATACTGGCGGGTACGGAACGTGATCACTGGCTCATCGGCGCCCAGGTTAATCACATTGCGGGCAATGCTATTGGACAACCACAGGCGGTACTCTTCCCCTTCACGAAGATTCTTCATGGAAAAGGTCAGCGTGCGGTTGCGGTTGGTCAGTTCCGCCGAGGACAGGTCTACCAATTCACCGTCACTGTCTGCCAGACAGATCGGTCCGGAAAAATTATCCCCGTCCTGTTCACAGCCCGCGGTGATTGCAGACGCATTCACCGCCGAAGAGAACGTGAGCACCATCTTGCTGCCCGTGGGAAGATCCACCATGCCATCGGCAGGGTAGGTATAAATCAATGCCTGTCCCGGATCCGGGGGATTGAATACATCAGCGTCTTCTTCGCAGGCGGAAAGCAGCGGAAGCAGCATGACCATGGAGGAAGCGGTGAGGAGTTTTCTTGTGCGCATCATTTCACCCTGTTCTTGTTTTCGGAGTACATACTCGTTGACAGGGGTGCACAGGTTCGATGGTGCGCAGGTATCCACGCGTTATCGTTTGTAATTCATAAATCCATAAAAATCAGTGTTTTATCTACCACCCATAGATCGTGAGACGCAATTTTATATCTATCTCAGGGCACAAACCCAGTAATCTCGGGGGCCCTGACGCACCGCATTTTTTTTGCGCCTTTATACGTTTATCAATTTATTGCTTAACGAAAGACTGACAAAAAAAACCGTCGCATGACGAATTATTTCATGCCGATTGAGTATTGAAGGAAGTTCAACAGCCCGTTTGCAGCCATTCCACCGGCTCAAGCGGCCGTTGAGTTGATCCCGCAATCTGGAACGACTGTATTTTGTTTCAGTTTCAGACCGGTAGAGGCGTGATGAGGAGGAGAGTGTTGACCGATTGCGCAGGTATCAGGAACCAGGAGCCGACGGTATTGCCCCTGGAGCATCAGACCGTGTCAGGGCGCAGCAAATACGGCGAGGTTTGCAGGCAACACAGAGAGGTGGCAACAATTCCGGGCGCTTCCCGATCCAGGTCCACGCTATCCCGTTCAAGCAGCCAGTGCATGATGATGCCGGTCAACTGGCTGTGCAGCCAGATCGCAGAGCGATGCACATCCAGTCTGGATGGCAGCTGACCGCGCTTCACCGCATTACCCAGCATCCGGCCGATGCGGGCACAGGATTCCCGGGTCTTGTCACGCTGCAGCAGTAACAGCTTGTGATTGTCACCACTGAACTCGCACTTGTGGAACATGATCTCCACAAGACGCTGCTGGGCAGGATCACTGACCACCCGTCTGAGGATAAACACCATGAATTCGCTCAACTTGCCCAGCGGATCTGGCTCGCGGGGATCCTCCGCCTTCTCTGACACCATGTCGAACGGCAACCTGCCCCGCTCCACCATGGCCATAAAGACGTCATGCTTATTTTTGAAATGCCAGTAGATCGCGCCTCGCGTTACCCCGGCCTCACTGGCAATATCGTTGAGAGAGGCCGACAGCACGCCCTTGCGCAGAAACACCTGTTCGGCGGCATCCAGTATCCGGGCCCGGGTTTCCAGAGCTTCTGATTTTGTACGCCGAACCATAGGGGAACCTGTGGGAATCAATCAGAAAAATCGTTCTAAAAGCGTTGCCAGCTGTATACATTCAGGGATGTATGTATCTATAATGAACTCGATTCATTTTTATTACAACACCAGCCGGCCCGCCTTAACGCCCCCTCAACGTGGCGAGCTGTAGCGTGATTGCAGGGAATAGAGGTAACTATGCGCAGCGGTTTTATTCTTACCACCATGGCGGTGATCCTCGGTTTGCAGCTTGCGGGTTGCAGCGAGGGTGGTGGCCAACAGGATCAGATGCAGCAGCAAGCCCCGGAAGTGGGCTTCCTCACCGTTCAGTCCGAAACGGTTACCCTGGATCGGGAACTGCCCGGCCGTACCACTGCACATCGCATTGCCGAGGTCCGGCCCCAGGTTAGCGGTGTCATCAAGGAGCGGCTGTTCGAAGAAGGTCAGGAAGTTAAGGCTGGCCAGCCCCTTTACCAGATTGACGACCGCACCTACCGTGCTGCCGTCGCCACTGCCCGTGCCGAACTGGCCCGAGCGCAAGCAACCCTGCATTCCAATGAATTGCGTGAGAAACGTTTTCGCCAGCTGCTGGAAAAGCGGTCAGTGAGCCAGCAGGAATACGATGAAGCCCTCGCCCAGCTGGATGAGAACAAGGCCGCCGTTGCAGCCGCCCGAGCCAGCCTGCAAAGTGCCCAGATCAACCTGGATTACGCCACCATCACTGCCCCCATTGATGGTCGCATCGGCCGTTCCAGTGTCACCGCCGGTGCTCTGGTAACCGCCAATCAGGCACAAACACTCGCCACTATCCGTCAGCTGGACCCCATCTATGTGGATCTGACCCAGTCCAGCAATGACCTTCGTCAGCTGCGCAAGGCCATGGCCGCCGGCGAGCTGGAGCAAGTCAGTGAAGATCAGGCCCGCATTACTCTGCTGCTGGAAGATGGTAGCCGCTACGAAGAATCCGGCACCCTGCAGTTCTCCGAATACGCCGTGGATGAAAGCACCGGTTCGGTCACCTTGCGCGCCCTGTTTCCGAACCCGGACGGCGACCTGTTGCCCGGCATGTTCGTACGTGGCCGCCTGCCGGAAGGTCAGCGCAGCAACACCATACTGGTCCCCCAGAAAAGCATTACCCGTGACCCTACTGGCCAGGCGTTTGCCATGCTGATCGACAGCGAGAACATGGTGAAGAAAGTCCCGGTGGAAACCGAGCGCGCGGTAAAAAGCCAGTGGCTGATCAGCAGTGGCCTCAGCAGCGGCGACCGCCTGATTGTCGATGGCCTGCAGCGCATCCAGCCCGGCATGCCAGTCACCCCGGTGAATACAGCGCAGGAATCAGCACCGGCCACCGCCAGCAACAACACCGCCAACGCAGCCCAATAAACGCAGCATTGCAGCTTTAAGAGAAGCGGGATTCCCATGGCACGATTTTTTATTGACCGCCCCATTTTTGCCTGGGTGATCGCCATCATCATGATGATGGCCGGCGCCCTGGCAATTTACACCCTGCCCATTGAGCAATACCCCACTGTGGCGCCACCTGCCGTGACCATTGCCGGTAACTACCCGGGCGCCTCTGCACAGACCGTGGAAGACTCGGTCACCCAGGTTATCGAACAGCAGATGAACGGCATCGATAACCTCATGTACATGAGCTCCAGCAGTGACTCCTTCGGTAATGCGCAGATCAGCCTGACCTTTGCGCCCGGTACCGATCCGGACATTGCCCAGGTACAGGTGCAGAATAAACTGCAGCTGGCCACCCCCCTGCTTCCCCAGGAAGTGCAACAGCAGGGCATGCAGGTGACCAAGAGCTCCGACTCCTTCCTCATGGTAGTGGGCTTCACCTCCGAGGATGGCAGTCTTACCCGTGCCGACCTGGCGGACTATGTGGCGTCCAATGTGCAGGATCCTGTCAGCCGGGTGGCCGGTGTTGGCCAGATCCAGTTGTTTGGCGCCCCCTACGCCATGCGTATCTGGCTGGATCCCAACAAGCTCAACAAGTTCGACCTGACCCCGCAGGATGTGGTCCAGACCATTCAGGTGCAGAACAACCAGGTGGCCGGTGGTCAGCTGGGCGGTGCGCCCGCCGTGGAAGGCCAGCAGCTCAACGCCACCATCATTGCCCAAACCCGCCTGGAAAATACCGAAGAGTTCAAGAACATCCTGCTCAAGGTCAACCCGGATGGCTCCCAGGTGTTTCTGGATGATGTAGCACGGGTAGAACTGGCCGCACAGAGTTACGACATTGCCGGCCGTTACAACGGCAAGCCCGCTGCCGGGATCGCCATTAACCTGGCCACCGGCGCCAATGCCCTGGAAACCGCCGAGCTGCTGCGTGCACGGCTGGCCGAGCTGGAACCCTTCTTCCCGGACAAGATGGAAATGGTGTTTCCCTACGACACCACGCCCTTTGTCAGCATCTCCATTGAAGAAGTGGTACACACCCTGTTTGAGGCCATCATCCTGGTCTTCCTGGTGATGTACCTGTTCCTGCAGAACTTCCGCGCCACCCTGATTCCCACCCTGGCCGTGCCAGTGGTCTTGCTGGGTACCTTCGCGGTACTCGCCGCATTCGGTTTCTCCATCAATACCCTGACCATGTTCGGCATGGTGCTGGCCATTGGCTTGCTGGTGGATGATGCCATCGTGGTGGTGGAAAACGTGGAGCGGGTGATGCACGAGGACGGCTTGCCGCCCAAGGAAGCCACCCGCAAGTCCATGGGCCAGATCACCGGTGCCCTGGTGGGGATTGCCCTGGTGCTGTCCGCCGTGTTCGTCCCCATGGCCTTCTTCCCCGGCTCCACCGGTGCCATCTATCGCCAGTTCTCCATCACCATTGTGTCCGCCATGGTGCTGTCGGTGCTGGTGGCCATGATCCTCACCCCGGCTCTGTGCGCCACCATGCTCAAGGCCAAGGACGGGGAGCACCAGACCAACAAGGGCTTCTTCGGCTGGTTCAATCGCAGCTTCGATCGCAGCAGCCGCAAGTACCAGGGCAGCGTGGAGAAGATCCTCGGCAAGCGGGGCCGCTATCTGTTCATCTACGTGGTGATTGTGGGTGTGCTCGGTTTCAGTTTCCTGCGCCTGCCTTCCAGCTTCCTGCCCGATGAGGACCAGGGCATTCTGTTCACCCTGGTGACCCTCCCGGCAGGCTCCACCCAGGAGCAGACCGTGAACGTGCTGGAGAAGATGGAGGATTACTACCTCAACGAGGAATCCGGTGCCGTGGACGGGCTGTTCACCGTGGCTGGCTTCAGCTTCACCGGCCGTGGCCAGAATGCCGGCATGGCGTTCGTGAACCTGAAAGACTGGTCAGAGCGGGACCTGTCCGTAGATGGGGCCAATCAGGTGGTGGGACGCGCCATGGGCTACTTCTCCACCATCCGGGAAGCCATGATGTTTGCCCTCAGCCCGCCCTCCATCCCAGCCCTGGGCAATGCCAGTGGTTTCGACTTCCAGCTGCTTGACCAGGCCGGCCTGGGCCACGAAGCCCTGATCAATGCCCGTAACCAGCTGCTGGGCATGGCCAGCCAGGACCCGCGCCTCACCGCTGTGCGCCCCAATGGCCTGGAAGACAGCCCCCAGTACCAGATCGACATCGATCAGCAGAAAGCCCAGGCCCTTGGGCTATCCATCAGTGACATCAACAGCACCCTGCAGATTGCCTGGGGCTCCAGCTACGTGAACAATTTCGTGGATCGTGGCCGGGTGAAACGGGTCTATGTGCAAGCCGATGCGCCCTACCGCATGCTGCCGGAGAACATCGACGACTGGTTTGTGCGCAACAACCAGGGCGAAATGGTGCCCTTCTCAGCCTTTGCCACCGGGCACTGGACCTACGGCTCTCCCAAGCTGGAGCGTTATAACGGTGTCTCCTCGGTAAACATCCAGGGCGATGCCGCCCCCGGCTACAGTACCGGTGACGCCATGGACGCCATGGAAGAACTGGCGACCCAACTGCCGCCGGGCTTCAGCTTCGAGTGGACCGGCATGTCCTATCAGGAGCGTCAGTCCGGTGATCAGGCTCCAGCCCTGTACATCATTTCACTGCTGGTTGTATTCCTGTGCCTGGCAGCGCTGTACGAAAGCTGGTCCATCCCGTTTGCGGTGATGCTGGTGGTACCGCTGGGCATCATCGGGGCGGTGCTGGCAGCGTCGTTCCGTGGCCTCAACAATGACGTGTTCTTCCAGGTTGGCCTGCTGACCACCATTGGCCTGTCAGCGAAGAATGCCATTCTGATTGCAGAATTTGCCCTCGAACTGGAACAGAAAGGGGAACACCTTCTCAAGGCCACCCTGGAAGCGGTACGCATGCGACTGCGACCTATCCTGATGACCTCACTGGCCTTCATGCTCGGGGTTACCCCGCTGATGATCAGCACCGGTGCCGGCGCCGGCGCGCGCAACGCTATTGGTACCGGGGTATTCGGCGGCATGCTCACCGCCACCGTACTGGCAATCTTCTTTATCCCGCTGTTCTATGTGGTGGTCAGGAAGATTTCCGGGGTGCCCCTCCACGGTCGGCGCGACTGACACCTAACAAGGTCAATTCACTTCCCCAGCCCGCCACATGGCGGGCTTTTTTTGTGGCCGCTCTGCGGCTGCAGCACGCTTCATGCATCACGCAACACGCAAAGATCAAAAGCGGATTTACCACAGAGTTCACAGATCACACGGAGAAAGAAACCGTCATTTCCTCAGTTATTCAGAGGCTCCTTAGCTCTGTGGGAGCTTGCTTGCAAGCGAAAGGGTTTGTCACAAGTTGTGTACTTCCCTGCCTCTCACTCTCGGGGTGTGCTGTTGAAAGCTCCAAGCTCAAAGCTGCCTTTCCCCCCTAATACCAAAGTTTAAAAAAATTCCGTTCATCCCAGTCCCTGTTGCACTCGTCCACCGGAAGGAGCGTACTGGGACGGGAGAGTATTAACGTGAAGATGTCGTCAAGGAATATGACGACAAAAGATCAGACAGGGAAGGTCATTGTGATCAATCTGCGCGCCATTATTCCTGATTGGCATATATGCAAATATCGGCACAAGTAGACCATTGGTCCACAAAGTGTTTCCCCTCCCCGCCTCATCTTTTACATCTATTCGCGTTGGCCTACCCGAGGGTATGCCCATGGAAAAAGTGGTAACCCGCTTTACACGCTCACTGATACACCGAGGCAGACAATGGAAGCAGCAGCCATACCGGAAAAGAGCAGGGACAGACTCGCCATTCTGGTCGTCGACGACAGCAACGCGGTGCGTAGCCTGATCATCGCCAAACTCTATGAGCTGGCCGAAGACTCTTTCGATATCGAAGTGTTTCAGGCGACGGACGGTCATGAGGCCCTCTCCTGCGCCGACAAAGTCGAACTCGACCTGATCTTTCTGGATGTGGAAATGCCAGGCATGGGAGGACTGGAGGCATGCCAGGCGCTTCGTGAGATGGGCGTCACTGCGCGCATTGCCATGCTGTCCAGTATCACCTCTGCAGAATCCCATATGGCTGGCCACAAGGCAGGCTGCAACAACTATCTGGTCAAGCCGCCCCACGATGGTGATCTGCGCTCGGTGATGCGACTGACGTCCCTGATGAAACAGACCTCTGCCTGACCGGACAGAAGAACAAACACCTAACCGGGATTGGTCATGCCACAAAATGACAAGGCGCTACAAAGTTTTCTGATCGAAAGCGACGAGAATCTCGCCCAGCTGGAACAGGATATCGTCGCACTGGAACGCGCACCGGATGACAGTGAGTCTGTCGCCAGCGCGTTCCGGGCCATTCATACCATCAAGGGAACCTGCAGTTTTTTTGGTTTCAGTCACCTGGAAGCCCTCACCCATTTAATGGAGGACATCCTTGGCGCCATGCGCGACGGGCATCTGACCATGAGCCTGGAGATCGCTGCGGCGCTGCTTGATGGTGTGGACGAAATCCGTATTTTCCTGAAGAAAATCCACACTGACGGCAACGATGGCGAAGCCGCTCCCGAAGCCTTGCTGGTACGGCTACAGGGGTTGGTACCGGAAAACAGCGCCAGCGATTCGGGCGCCTTCCTCCAGGATCCGGCCGCGATCAGCAACGATGTGGACAGCGCCGATGAAGCCGGTCGTTCCGCAGACGCATCTCCCTCCGACGCGCCTCACAGCCATGAACCGTCTACCGTCGAATCATCCTCCGGTAGCGATGACAACACACCCGCCAACCCTGCTCCTTCCGAAAGCACGGTGCGTGTTGACGTTGTCTTGCTGGACAAACTGATGAACGTGGTGGGCGAGCTGGTTCTGACCCGCAACCAGTTGCTGCAGCATGCGGGCAGCCAGAATGATTCCCAGCTGCAGAACCTGTCGCAACGACTCAATCTGGTCACCAGCGAACTGCAGGAAGGCCTCATGCAGACCCGCATGCAGCCCATCCGCAATGCCTGGGCCACCTACCCGCGCCTGCTTCGTGATCTTGAAAAGAAGACCGGCAAGCAAGTCACCCCCATTTTGAAGGGGGGCGACACCGAACTGGACCGCAGCTTGCTGGAAGCCATTCGTGATCCACTGGTGCATCTGGTTCGCAACGCGGTAGATCATGGCATCGAAACACCGCAAGACCGGCTGGCGGCGGGCAAACCGGAAACAGGCACCCTCACCCTTAGCGCCTACCATGAAAGTGGCAATGTGACGGTGGAAATCAGTGACGACGGCAAGGGTCTGGACAGCAAGAAAATTGTCGCAAGGGCGCTGGAAGCCGGCCTGCTCCATCCCGATCAGGTGGACACGTTGAACGAACGGGAAAAGATGAATTATATCTTTCAGCCCGGCTTTTCCACCGCTGAAACGATTAACGATCTGTCCGGTCGCGGTGTCGGCCTGGATGTGGTTCGCAACAATGTGGAACGCATCGGCGGCTCCATCGAGATCAAGAGCACACCGGGCAAAGGAACCACCTTCAAACTCAAGATTCCGCTCACGCTCGCCATTGTCCCGGCACTGATTGTGCGTTGTCTGCACCAGCGTTTTGCTATTCCCCAGGTCAACCTGCTGGAAGTGGTCTACGTGGAAGCCGACAAACTGGAAGAGGATATCCAGACCGTGCATGACGCCCTGGTATATCGTCTGCGGGGCCGCTTGTTACCCCTGGTCGACATGCGCTCGTTAATGCAGATGGGCAGCCCGGAAAAACAGCACGATCAGTTTATTCTGGTGCTCACCGCCGACCAGCAGGAGTTCGGTCTGCTGGTGGATGATGTGCGTGACACGGAAGAAATTGTGGTCAAGCCACTGGGCAGGTTGCTCAAGGACAATCCCTGCTTTGCCGGCGCCACCATCATGGGCGATGGGCGTGTGGCGCTGATTCTGGATGTGAAATCCACTGCCGATTTTGCCGGTGTAACCCGCCAGGATCGCAAGCTTAACCAGCAACTGCCGCAGGAAGACCAGAGTCACCAGCCCATCAACGTGGCCGAGAACTACCTGCTGGTCCGCCCCAGTGCCCAAACCGGGCGTTCTGCCATTGCCCTTTCCCGGGTTTCACGGTTGGAAGAAATCAGCCGCGATCGCATCGAGTACTCCGCCGGCCGTGAAGT
Source organism: Alcanivorax sp. (assembly GCF_017794965.1). NCBI lineage: Bacteria > Pseudomonadati > Pseudomonadota > Gammaproteobacteria > Oceanospirillales > Alcanivoracaceae > Alcanivorax > Alcanivorax sp. The sequence goes on along the minus strand of NZ_CP051240.1, from coordinate 1,312,138 downwards.
CATTCAGTACCGCGGCAAAATCCTGCCACTGATCCGCCTGGGTGATGACACCCGAAGTGACAGCGAAGACAACGACATGATCCGCATCGTGGTGCAACCCACCGACTATGGCGAAGTGGGGCTGGTGGTCAGCGACATCATCGACATCGTGTCCGACGACAAGGCCGACATTGAAAAGGTGGCCAAGTCCGATGGCATTCTCGGTGCCGGCATCCTGCAGGGCCATGTTACTGACTTCATCGACAGCGACGCCCTCTTCGACCATTACCGCGATCTGAACAACGGAGGCCACGATGAACACTGATCAGTTGCTGTGCACCTTTACCGTGGCCGACAAAAGCTATGGCGTGATCGTGGACAACGTGCAGGAAGTACTGGCCAACCACCAGATCACCGACATCCCACTGGCGCCTCCCGGTGTCATGGGGCTGATGAATATTCGCGGCCGTATCGTGCCGGCCATTGCCCTGCGCAAGGTGCTGCGCCTTGAACAGCCGCCCCGCGATGACGATGACGAAGACACTATCTTCAACATCATCATCAACCATGATGGCGAACAGGTAGGCCTGATGGTGGACCAGATCGGCGACATCATCACCATCAACCCGGACGACATCGAGTCACCCCCGGAAACACTCAAGGGGGCGGCACGGCGCTTCATGTATGGCGTTTTCTCGGTACAGGGCAACCTGCACCTTCTGCTTGATCTTGACACTCTGCTTGACGACGAGATGTGTACCCGCTCACTGAGCGAAAGCACACGCAGCGTATTGCAATAGCCAGCTACAAGGACAGTGACTGATGAATAATGAACAGAACAACATCAACGACGATTCCCTCTACAGCAAGGTAGGCGGCGAACCCGCCATCACTGCCGTCGTCTCGGAATTCTATGACCGCGTGCTGGCCGATCCCGCCCTGGCGCCCTACTTCCGCCACAAGCAACGACAGGGGCTGGAAGAATTACAGGTGAAGTTCTTCAGCCAGGCACTGGGGGGGCCACAGAACTATAACGGCCGCGCCATGGATGAAGCCCACAAATCCCTGAATATCACTGCCAAATCCTTCGACAAGGTAGCCTCACATCTCAGTGAAACCCTGTTGGCGGTTGGCGTAGACGAAGAGCTTGCCGAACAGATCATGCAGGCAGTAGCCCCATTGAAGGAGCAGATCGTGAACGAACCGACAACCCACCAATCCAACGGCCAGTATGGCGCCGCCGAAACCGCCCTGCGTGATGTGGATGTGGAAACCTCTGTCACCGACAGCCTGGAAGGGGTCAAGGCCACGTTGGAGAGTCTGCAGGCCAATGTGTTCGTAGCCGACACCAGTCTCAACATTGTCTATATCAACCCACGCGCCAACGAAACCCTGGCGACCATTTCGCAGCCGATCTACAACACCTTTGGGGTGCGCATCGAAGAAATTCTCAACGGCCATATTCACCGTTTCCACCGCGATCCGAAACGGGTGGAAACCATCCTGCGCAACCCCAACGCCATGCCCCACTCGGCAGATTTCAACTTCGGCGGCGTCACTTTGCGCACCCGGATCAACGCCGTAATGACCGGCGAAAACAAGATTGCCGGCTATACCGTGTGCTGGGAAGACGTGACCACCGAACTGCGCCAGGAGAACGAATTCCGTCGCGTCATGAACATGGTGGACCAGATGCCCACCAACGTGTTCCTGTGTGATCGTGACCTGAAGATCATCTATCTGAATCCGGCGGCCACCGAGACCATGAAAAAGCTCGAGGAGCATCTGCCCATCAAGGCCCATGAGCTGCTGGGAGCCAATATCGATATTTTCCACAAACGCCCGGAGCATCAACGTCGCATCCTGTCAGATCCCAGCAACCTGCCCTACCGTGCACGCATCAACATCGGCGACGAGAAGGCCGACCTGCTGGTGAACGCTATCTATGATGCCGAAGGCAGCTATGTGGGTCCCATGCTGACCTGGGAAATTGTCACCGAGAAAGTACTGCTGGAAGAGCGTATCCGCGGCACCGTGGAAGTGCTGGCCACCTCCTCGGAGGAAATGATTGCCACCAGCGACCAGATGGGATCCAACGCGGCCATCACCAGCCGCGAGGCGAACTCGGCGGTGAACACCGCAGATGACATCAACGAGAACGTGCAGGCGGTCTCCACCAGCATCGAAGAGATGGGCGCCAGCATCAAGGAAATCGCCAAAAACGCCACCGACGCGGCCCGCGTTGCCGACGAAGCGGTAAGCATTGCCGAAGGCACCAACACCACCATCAGCAGCCTGGGCACCAGCAGTGCCGAGATTGGCAAGGTGATCAAGGTGATCACCGGCATCGCCCAGCAAACCAACCTGCTGGCACTGAACGCCACCATTGAGGCCGCGCGCGCCGGGGATGCTGGCCGAGGCTTCGCGGTCGTGGCCAACGAAGTGAAAGAACTGGCCAAGGAAACGGGCCGGGCCACCGAGGACATCGGCCAGAAGATCGAAGCCATCCAGGTGGATGTGAAAGGCGCCATCGAAGGCATCGCACGTATCAGCGAAGTGATTCACCACATCAGCCAGGTCCAGGGCTCCATCGCCTCTGCGGTGGAAGAGCAGACCATCACCACCAATGAGATGGGACGCCGTGTAGGGGATGCCGCCAAGGGCACCAACGAAGTGGCCTCCAATATCAGCGGCGTGGCGGAAGCCGCCAAGAGCACCAATGCCGGCGTGGAAAGCATGCGCCAGGCAGCGGCTGAGCTGGCCAAATTGTCTGCCGATCTGCAGACCCTGGTGGTGGATGCAGAACGTAACTCCCGCGCCGACAACCAGAGCAAGTGAAATGAGGAGCCAGTGTCATGGCAAACCGACAAGCACTGGTCATTGATGACTCCCGGGCCATGCGCCTGATCCTCGGTGATTTGCTCAACCAGCTTGGCTATGAAACCCATGAGGCAGGCGATGGCCAACAGGCCATCTCGCTGCTGGAAGGAGACGCCGACATCCCGTCGCTGGCGCTGGTGGACTGGAATATGCCGGTGATGAACGGGCTGGATTTCATCAAGGCTGTTCGCGGACAGAACTGCTACACGGACATGAAACTACTGGTGGTCACCAGTGAGGCCGAGGTGGGTCATATGGTGGAAGCACTCACCGCCGGCGCGGATGAGTACCTGATGAAGCCATTCTCATCCGAAGCCCTGGCCAGCAAACTGGAAATGCTTGGACTACAGCACGCATGAACCGAATCCGTGTCTTTCTGGTGGATGATACCGCCGCAGTGCGGCATATCCTCACCCAGATCCTGGAAGAAGATCCGGACATTGTGGTGGTCGGTACCGCCTCAGATGGCCAGCAAGGCCTTGAACGACTACAACGAGTGGAAGCCGACCTGCTCATTCTCGATGTAGAAATGCCGGGGATGGGCGGACTGGACATGCTCAAGGCATTAAAGGCCCAGCAGTCCACCCTGCCGGTACTGGTATTCAGCTCCATCACCGAACGCGGTGCCATGGTGACCATTGAGGCATTATCCCTGGGGGCCAACGATTATGTGCCCAAGCCCGCCATGGTGGGCACTGCCGCTGAAGCCCGCGACTACATCCGCAACAGCTTGCTTGGCAAAATCAAGTCGCTGTTCAAGCGGGAACCCATGGTCACAGAGAAGCCGGCCAACATTACCCTCACCCCCAGTGCCAGCAGCTACCGGCGCATCCCATCCCGGGTAGATCTGGTAGTGATCGGGTCCTCCATGGGCGGCCCCAAAGCCCTTGGTGAGATCATGGCGGCCCTGCCTGATGACTTTCCTGTGCCGGTGCTGATGGTTCAGCACATGCCCGCCGTGTTCACCAAGGCACTTGCTGAACGGCTCAACCAGAACAGCGCGCTATCGATCAGAGAATGCCATCAACCCACGGTCATTGAAGCCGGCCAGGTATTGCTGGCCGCCGGCGACTACCACATGTCAGTGGCACGAGAAGACGGAAAGATCATAGCGACCCCCCTGCGAAGCGAGCCGGTCAACTTCTGCCGCCCTGCGGTAGATGTGCTGTTCGATGCCGCGGCACTGCACTTTGGCGCCAATACCCTTGCGGTGATACTCACCGGCATGGGCCAGGATGGCCTGGAAGGCTGCCGCAAGCTGGCAGACGTCGGCGCGCAAATACTAGTTCAGGACCGCGCATCCAGCACGATCTGGGGCATGCCCGGCGCAGTTTCCCGTGCCGGGCTCGCCACCGCCGAATACCCACTGATGAGGATGGCCGACGAGATCACCCGCCGGGTGAACCGGGGCCGCCCTACCTTCCGCTCCCGACTGGACCGCCTGAACAGCGATAACAAACATGAGGTTCCTGGATGAGCGAGATCCACCCGAACAACTACTGTCATCTGCGTAGTCTGTTGTTCGAACACATCGCTGTGGAGCTGCCCGAAGACAAGGCTTACCTGGCCGAGGCACGGCTGCACGGATTGGCCAGCGAATACACCCACGGTGATATCAATGCCCTGATCGAAAAGGCCTGCAACGATCCTGAAGATACGCTGCGTTGTCAGTTGATCGAAGCCATGGCTATCAACGAAACGTATTTTTTCCGTGATCCGGTTTTCAGGGAAAGTTTTGCCAGTTACATGTTGCCGAGCCTGATGAAACGGCGGCGTCGGGAGCGCACCCTCAGAATCTGGAGCGCCGCCTGTAGCACCGGGCAGGAAGCCTACAGCATTGCCATGTTACTGGATGAACAGTTTCCCGAGTTGCGGGGGTGGGATGTGGAGATTCTGGCCAGCGACTTTTCCCATTCATCCCTGGCCAAAGCCCGCAGCGGTCGCTACACACTGACAGAAATGAACCGTGGGTTGCCCGCTCGAATGATGGCGAGCTATTTCGAGCAGGATGGGCTGGAGTGGCAGGTAAAGAAACCGATCCGAGACAAAGTGGACTTTCGCGCTATCAATCTGATTCAGCAATGGCCGGAAGCACTCCCCGAGTTCGACATCATCTTGCTGCGAAACGTGCTGCTGTACTTTTCTCTCGCTGATCGAAACCTGGTGCTCAGCAAGATGCGGCAGCATGCACGCAAAGATGGTTATCTGCTACTCGGCGCAGCGGAAACACTTGAAAGATGCAGCGGTTTCAAACCGGTCAAGGCCTGCCAGTACGGTTCATTCTTTCAGCCCACCTGACTCGCCCGACTCATACAATCAAAGGTGCTCCCATGGACTCTCAATCTGCGCAACTGCCAATCAAAATCGCCCGTATCGGCAGCACAGTGATGAATGATTTCCTGAAAATCCCGGTGCGAACGGAGGAAACATCAGCAACCGCCCTGCCTCGGGGAGCGGCGATCACCATTTCCGGTAGCTGGAAAGGCAGCATCACCATCAGCAGCAGTGATGAACTCAGCCGTCGGATTGCCGCCGCCATGTTCCGCAAGGATGATAACAGCGTGGAAGCCCGGGACATCGCGGATGCCCTCTCCGAACTGACCAATATCATCGCCGGTAATATCAAGGCGATTCTGCCTGGCCCCAGCCAGCTCTCTCTGCCCATGACACTGGAAACAGTGCCCGAAGCGGCCCAGGGCGCTGTGCGGGTTCAACTGCAAGACGACCAGGCCGGCCAACTGCTGATCTGCGTACAGCCCGGATTGCACTGACGCAACACGCATCACGCAATCCGTAGCCGGCTCCAACGCCCACTCTGTAGGAGCCCAGCTTGCCTGGGCGAATAAACCCCATCAGAGACACAAAAACCCAGACCCAATAAAACCCAGACCCAATAAAACCAATACCTGCTACACCCCGATTCTCGCATTACGAAACTCGCTTCTTGCCCTCGCTGTCGCTCCAATCGCCTGCAGGCAGGCTCCTACAGAAAGGGGGTGTTTGCCGGAAATCCGCAATGAACCTAAAAAAAGGCCGCCCCCTCTCGGGAGCGGCCTTTCGCGTGCTGCATGAAGCGTGCTGCGGAATGCGGCTCTTACAAATGAATGCCACACTCGGTCTTGTTCTTGCCCTTCCAGCGGCCATCACGACCTTCACCCTTGAAGGTACAATGGCTGCAACCGATGGAATCATAACCTTCCGCCACCAACGGGTGGAACGGCAGGTCATGCTCGGCAATGTAGGCGTCACGCTGTTCCTTGGTCACGTCGATCATCGGATTGAACTTGATCATGCCCCGACGCTCCTCGAACACTTCCAGGCCCGCGCGATGTTCGGTTTGCCACCCCATCAGGCTGGAAATCCACAGATCGTAGTTTTCCTTGGCCTCTTCCAGCGGGTTCACCTTGTTCACCTGGCAGCACAGATCCGGATCGGTTTCCCACATCTGGTTGTCCAGGGACACCTGGTGGTGATCCGGGTCCGGGGTCACATCCACCACGTTAAGACCGAAGCGGTTGATCAGGTAATCCTTGTACTCCAGTGTCTTCTCGAAGTGATAACCGGTATCAATAAAGTGCACCGGCTGCTCGGGACGGATGGTGGAGATAATGTGCAGGAAATAGGCAGAGGTGGCCGCAAAAGAGGACGTCACCATAATCTTGTCTGCCGGGAAATCCTGGTATACACGACGAATACGCTCTTCAAAGCTCAGCGGACGATAGACACGGTTCAGCTCAGCCAGGGCCTCTTTGGACAGGCCTGCCGTGTTGTCTCCGAAACGTGTAATCAGTTGAGCACTACCCATGTTCGAGCCTCGCTATCAGGATTGGCGAAAGGTCATGATAGGGACTGTGGGAAGAATATAAAGGAATATATAGTGATAGTTTTATGCATCAAAGGAATATGGGAGGGATTCGTGATTTCCGGGTAAATGGCCACCAAATCGGCGAGGTTTCAGGGCGGATAACGGTCCCGCTACCCTTGCCGCCGCTCGATTCGCCTGCAAACCCTGTAGGAGTTCCCTTCCAGGGGACGAACCGAACGCAGCGAGGCGACCTAAGGGAGAGTTTCTTATTCTGCCCATCAAGGTTGCCAATCCCGGACCGCCCAGCAAGCGGAAAGCCCGCCATCTCCATCAGCAGTTCTGGAGCCCTTACCTCGCTTGGGCTCGGATCGCCTGCAGGCAGGCTCCTACAGCAAGCTTGAGCGTTTGCGCGAGAAAGAACGCCAATGCCATCAGCACGGCAGCTTCCACCTTGCCCCGTTAGAGTGAGTCGAGGAACGCAGCCCTGTGACGGCGTAGAGCAAAAAACCTGTCTGAGCGGAGCGAGTCTTTTTTGCGTCCGTCACAGGGCGAGTACCGGAGTGTGCCTGCGGAGCAGGCCGAACGGAGTCGGGGTGGCCGGGAGTCCAGAGGGGGAGCCAGTTCCCCCTTTGGGCCCGTCCGGCGAGGACACGCACGTCTCATAGTGTGATGACGTATCAGCAGATGCCACGTCACGCAGGTCGGGACCAATCACCGCTGGTTCGCACCTCAAGAGGTGCTCCTACAGTTGGTACCAAAGGCGTTTCTGGAATCCTTACCTCGCTTGGGCTCGGATCGCGGTCGAACGACCGCTCCTACAGCGGCTTCGTAGAAATCCAGGAATGCCGGGAACTTTGGGGCCTTTCTTAACCCAATCAGCGTAGCTTGTAGCTTGTAGCTACCAGCTCACTCCGGCACCGACCAATCGATGGGCTCCTGCCCCTGCTGCAGCAAGTACTGGTTGGCCCGGGAGAAGTGGCCGCAGCCGAGAAAGCCCCGATGGGCGGACAACGGTGAAGGGTGCGGCGCCGTCAGTACGCAATGGCGCTCCCGGTCAATCAGACGGCCTTTCTTCTGGGCATGGCTGCCCCACAGTAGAAACACCAGTCCGTCCCGGTCCCGGTTCAGCTGCTCGATGGCTTCGTCGGTGAAAGTCTCCCAGCCCTGCTTCTGGTGCGAGGCAGCTTGGCCCGCTTCCACGGTGAGTACCGCATTGAGCAACAGCACCCCCTGCTCCGCCCAGTGAGTCAGATTGCCGTGGCCGGGAATCGGCAGGCCCAGATCCCGGTGAATCTCCTTGTAGATATTCACCAGTGACGGCGGGGTTTTGACGCCGCGCTGTACCGAAAAGCACAGCCCGTGCGCCTGATCCGGCCCGTGGTAAGGGTCCTGGCCCAGGATCACCACCTTCACCCGCTCGAAAGGCGTCAGGTTGAACGCATTGAAAATATCCGGGCCCGCTGGATAAACCGTCTTGCCCGCCTGCTTCTGCTCGCCCAGAAAGGCACGCAGGCGAACCATATAGTCCTTGTCGAACTCACGGCCCAGATGCTGTTGCCAGCCAGATTCCAGCGGTTGCGTCTCAGCCATGGGGAAGCAACTTGTCGACCAGGTTGCACAGGCGGGCTTCCACATACTCGGCGTGAGCATTTTCCGGATGCACCAGCAAGCGCTGCTCCAGCGTCATCATGGAAGACAGGATCAGTTCCGCATCCAGCCGCGGGTTACTGCTGCCCAGCAGCTCGGTGGCAATGTGCAGGCTTTCCAGCTGCTGGCGCAGGTACAGGTCCGCCAGATCGCGCAGACGGTCGTCGCGGACGGCTTCCTGCAGGAAGGCATGTTCGGCCACCACATGCTCACGGCGCTGCTCGAATTCATCGATGATGAAACTGGAGAGCATCTGTCCGATCAGCATCACCATCTGCTTGCGCTGTTCCGGATCGGCCAGGCTTTCACGGGAAAATTCAGACAGCAGCGCAAAGGCTTTCTGCTTGAACGGTTCGATCACTTCCGTCAGCGCCCGCTCCGCGAAGAGGGTGAAGGTATCGGCGATAAGATCGGAGATATCCTTGAAGTAATAGGTGGTGGCAGACAGCGGAACATCCGCCTCCCGGGCGACGGCCCGGTGGCGAACGGAGCGGATACCATCCTTGATGATAATCGCCAGCGCGGCCTCCAGGATGGCCTGGCGGCGCTGTTCACTGCCCGCGCGACGGGCTTTTCGACCTTGGTACTGAATTACGTTTGTCATGGACACAGCAAGCCTTTGTTATTCACAGAGTTGTGTCACTCTCCCACCACCCGCAAGGGCAGGGGCACAAGGCGTGCCCCAAAAAAGTTTACCCGCGCCCCTGGGGACGCATGTGCGGAAACAGAATTACATCACGAATCGACGGGGAATTGGTAAACAACATGACCAGGCGGTCAATTCCTATCCCCTCACCCGCCGTGGGCGGCAGCCCGTGCTCCAGGGCCACCACATAATCTTCATCGAAGAACATGGCTTCGTCGTCGCCCGCATCCTTTTCGGCAACCTGTGCCTGGAAACGTTCCGCCTGATCCTCGGCATCGTTCAGCTCCGAGAAACCGTTGCCGATTTCACGCCCGCCGATAAAGAACTCGAAACGCTCGGTGACAAAGGGGTTGTCATCCATACGACGAGCCAGCGGAGAGACCTCGGTGGGGTACTCGGTGATAAAGGTGGGGTCCTTGAGGCGGTGCTCCACGGTTTTCTCGAAAATCTCGATCTGCACCTTGCCCAGCCCGTAGCTGTCTTTCAGCGGAATGCCCAGGCCTTCGGCGATCTTGCGGGCACCGGCATCGTCCGCCAGCGCCGCCGGATCCATGTCCGGGTTGAAGTGCAGAATGGACTCGACCACCGTCATGCGCGCGAACGGCTTGCCAAAGTCATACACTTCACCCTGGTAGTCCACGTCCGTAGTGCCCAGTACATCCTGGGCCAAGGTGCGCAGCATGTCTTCGGTCAGGTTCATCAGGTCCAGGTAGTTACCGTAGGCCTGATAGAACTCCAGCATGGTGAATTCCGGGTTATGCCGGGTGGACAACCCTTCGTTACGGAAATTGCGGTTGATCTCGAACACCTTTTCGAAACCACCCACAACCAGCCGCTTCAGGTACAGTTCCGGTGCGATGCGCAGGTACATGTCCATGTCGAGGCTGTTGTGATGGGTGATGAACGGGCGAGCCGACGCGCCCCCCGGAATCACCTGCAGCATGGGGGTTTCCGCTTCCACGAAGCCCTTCTTCACCAGGTAATTTCGAATCCCGGCAACCACCTGGGAGCGGATCTGGAAGGCCCGGCGGCTTTCCTCATTCACGATCAGGTCCACGTAGCGCTGGCGATAACGGGCTTCGGTATCGGTGAGCCCCTTGTGCTTTTCAGGCAGCGGACGCAGGGACTTGGTGAGCAGCAGGTACTCATCCATCATCACATAAAGGTCACCCTTGCCGGATTTGCACAGGGTACCGCGCACCCCGACGATATCGCCCAGATCCCAGTGCTTGGTGTCCTTCTGTACATCCTTGCTGGCATAGATCTGGATACGCCCGGACATGTCCTGCAGGACCTTGAATGCCTTGCGGTCCAGCATCAGGCGACCGGCCACCGCCACGGTGATGTTTTTCTCGGCCAGCTCTTCCTTGCTGAATTCGCCGTACTGCGCCTGCAGATCAGCCGCCAGGGAATCGCGACGGAAGTGATTGGGGAACGCATTGCCCGCTTCACGCAGCTCCGCCAGCTTGGCGCGACGCTCGGCGATCAGGCGGTTTTCGGATTCCTGCTGTTCGGATTCAGTATTCGGTGTGGTTTGCTCTTGGCTCATAGCTCTGTGCTTCCAGTAAAGCGCCTGATGCCTGACGCTGGACGCTTTGGGGTAGCGTCCGGCGTCGGGCATCAAGCGTCCGGCGTTGTCACAACCCTGCCTTCAGGGACGCTTCGATAAACTGGTCCAGGGCCCCGTCCAGTACCTGCTGGGTATTGTGGCTTTCCACATTGGTGCGCAGATCCTTGATCCGGCCATCATCCAGCACGTACGAGCGGATCTGGCTGCCCCAGCCAATATCGGCCTTGTTGTCTTCCATGGCCTGTTTTTCGGCGTTGCGACGCTGCATTTCCAGTTCGTAGACCTTGGCCTGCATCATCTTCATGGCCTTGTCCTTGTTCTGGTGCTGGCTTCGCTCGCTCTGACACTGGGTCACCACGGTATGCTCGGTACCGCCGTCGTCCTTGAAGGTATAGGTCAGTCGTACCGCGGAATCCGTCCGGTTAACGTGCTGACCACCCGCACCGGAGGCGCGGTAGGTGTCCACCCGCATGTTACCCATATCGATATCCACATCGATATTGTCATCCACTTCCGGGGAGACGAACACGGAGCTGAACGAGGTGTGGCGGCGGCCGCCGGAATCGAACGGGCTCTTGCGCACCAGACGGTGCACGCCGGTTTCGGTGCGCAGCCAGCCGAAAGCGTACTCACCCTCGAACCGCACAGTGGCGGACTTGATGCCTGCCACATCACCGTCGGAGGCTTCCACCAGCTCGGTCTTGAAGCCATGGGCCTCACCCCAGCGCAGGTACATGCGCAGCATCATCTCCGCCCAGTCCTGGGCCTCGGTACCACCGGACCCGGCCTGGATATCCAGATAGGCGTTGCTGCTGTCCATTTCGCCAGAGAACATGCGACGGAATTCCAGATCCGCCACCATGGCCTCCAGCCGTTCCAGCTCGCTTTCCACCTCAGGCAAGGTGTCTTCGTCGTCTTCTTCTACCACCAGCTCCAGCAGGCCACTGGTGTCTTCGATACCCTGGGTGGCGTCGTCAATGGTCTTGACGATCCCCTCCAGCTGGGCCCGTTCCTTGCCCAGGCCCTGGGCGTATTCCGGATCGTTCCAGACATCCGGGCTTTCCAGTTCGCGGGTGACCTCGGTCAGACGCTCGTGCTTGGTATCGTAGTCAAAGATACCCCCTAAGCGCGTCCACGCGCTCAGTGAGTTCGGAAAGATGGGTTCGCAGCGGATTGACTTCCATTACGTCTCTCTGGTCTGGGTACTATCTTGGCAATGGGCGAAAAAGTGCCCGGAAAGCTGCGCAGTCTAACGGTTTGCGGATTGGCTGACGAGGGGCGGCAGCCGTAAAGGGTGCACAACGTGGTCAGCACTGGCCCGCAGGAGCGTTCCGGGACGGTGTCGCCAGCCGGCACGCTCCCATCCGGGCGCTGTTGGTCAGTCTTTCAGCTCGTAGACGTGGTAGGCCTGGGCTTTCATGTGATCAATGGTGGTGCCCAGGTAGCTGGCATTGTCCGGGATCCCGGAACCAGTGGTGAAAACCTTGAAGGTACGGACTTCCTTGGGAGTGTCGATCACGGATTCCGCATCCACTTCCACCCACATGCAGATCGCCGCATCCTGCAGAATATAGTCCACTTTCAGCACCGTGCCCGATTCCGGCAAGCGGATCTCCTGCACATCACTGGACACGTTGAGACGGTGCTTGTGTATCGTTTTCATCAGGTCCCCTCCGTTAAGGACACAAAGACGGCGGGCGATAGCCCGGCGCCAGAGTCAATGGAAGTGAAGCCTTGTGGGCCACACATCAAAGAAACAGCAACCCTCCGCTTCCCATCGGTGGAGGGAGGAGGCAGAGCGCAATCCTAGCAAAAACCCCGCAACCTAACAGCAATTGTCGACAATTTTGCCGGGGTCCCTGCAAGCGCACCATCCCCCCCCCTCTGTAGGAGCCCAGCTTGCCTGGGCGAAAAATGCGTTGCGAATGGCGAGGCGCGAGTTTCGAAAGCCCCCTTTCGCCCAGGCAAGCTGGGCTCCTACAGGGAATGGAGAGTCCCGATGGGCCGACGTCTCACACGGTGCGTCCTGTCCGGCTTACAGCGACGCTACTCATTGTCGGACAGAGCTCCCTCGTTTCATGGCCTATCTTCAGGGGATGAAGACATATGAAGGCCATCAGCTCAGGAAAGGGAGATTCTCAGAAACGGGACGCTCCTACCTCATTACCTTCGTAACCAGGAATCGTGAGAAGCACTTCACTGACCCTGCGCTGGCAATGCTCGCCTGCCGGCGCCTGTATCAGACAGAAAGACAGGACCAGCTACAAAACTGGTGCTATGTAGTAATGCCAGACCACATCCACTGGTTATTCTCCTTGCGGGAAGGTGATGTCAGCAAAGCCGTCAAGATGATAAAGGGAAGTCTCAGTCATCAAGCAGGAACCCGCCTCTGGCAAAAGGGCTTTCATGACAGAGCCATCCGTAAAGAAGCCGACCTGCTCCCCACCGCCCGCTATGTTGTGGCCAACCCGCTGCGTGCAGGGCTGGTGAGAAGTGTGCGGGATTACCCCTACTGGAACGCAGCCTGGCTCTAATCTCCCTGTAGGAGCCCAGCTTGCCTGGGCGAAGACTGTGTTGCGAGTGACGAGGCGCGCGTTTCGCCCCTCTCTAATCGCCCGGGGCAGGTTTTCGCAACTCGTCACTCGCTTCTTAACTCCTTTCGCCCAGGCAAGCTGGGCTCCTACAGGGACTTCTGCCCTAAAACCGTTCCCCCAGCTGAATAAAGAACACCGTGTCATCATCTTCGGTGAACGCCACATCCACCCCCAGATGCAGGGGTTTCTCGGCGGTGGTCTGCCAGTGGATGCCGGTGCCGATACTGGATGCGGTCTCGCCTTCCAGCACCTGGTCCCTGTCATCACTGATCCAGCCGGCATCATAGAACGCCTTCAGAGCCCAGCGGGGCTTGAACTTGTAGCGGCCCTCAAGCCGGGTGGTCAGGGCCACATCGTCCATATAACGACCATGGTTGTAGCCACGCACCTGCATGGCCGAGCGGGCGAAGAAAGGTGCTCCGCGGGTGGTATGTTCAAGCACCCCGTTCACGGCCAACACCACGGCCTCTGACAGCGAAGCATAATAGCTGTAGTTCAGCGTGGTCTTGCCATAGTCAAAATCGCTGCCGAAGGTATCGCCGTAGTCATACCAGGAAGCCGAGAACATGACGCCCTCACGGGGGTAATAGTTGTTGTCGCGGCTGTCATAGGTCAACACCAGCCCGCCAGCCCCCAGGGCGATATCCTTTTCAAGTCCCGGCAACTGGGGCACTAGCTGGCTCAACGACATCGCCACATCCCCTTCGGAGTAAAGGACTGCCGGCCCGGCAAACCAGTGATCCGTTCCCGGTACCCGGAACTGGGTACGCACCAGCCCCAGTGCCATATCGATGGAATAATCCAGCGGGTTGTCAGCAAAGGGCCCGTCACCACCAAAGCCGAAGTATTCCAGATTCAACGATCCCGCCCCGGCCGCCGCCATTACCCGCAAGCGGTCATCAAAGAGGTAATTCTGGTGAAACACCCCGGCCACCCAACTGTCCGTACTGGTGTACATCCCCCCCACCCCACTGGTGGGATTGGGGCCCTCGTGATCCTCATCCACCGGGTGCAGATACAACCCGGCCAACTGCAAGCCGGTACCCAGCGTGGGGTTGGACATGGGAATCGGCACCAGCACCAGGTTGCCACGCTCGATGGGGGGCGCGTCTGCCCCTTTCTCGATATTGGTCATCAGCTCATCGGTTTCGGCCATTGCCGCCGAGAGCGGGGCACTCAGCAGCAAAGCCACCATCCCCCCAAGCCATCCAGCCTGTTTCACCCTGCCTCCCTCAACTGTGCGTGCCTGTGCGACGCAGATTACGACATCTGCCCCGACTCTGCAGTGAATTTCCACCTAGGCGACGGGATCGAATCAGACGAAAACCCTACCGAAATTGGGCACGAAACGTTGATATTGCAGTGCCACTATTTGTGCCATCCTCAACGCGTCTGAAGGAACGTAATAAAAGACTACACGGGCGTTACAGCTTTACTGCGATTCGACAACAGGATGGCGTCGGCTTGCCAAGTAAGGTGAACACAGAACGGCTGTTAGTGAACAATAACAAGGAAGGATGGAATCATGTCAGCACTCAAGATGCATCTGTGCGGTGCCGCAATGGCTGGCGCCCTGCTCCTCACCGGTCAGGCCCATGCTGCAGATCAGCAGGCAACCGTCATCCTCAGTCAGAGCTGCGAATACATGTTGCTGAATTCCAGTTCCGGCATGGTGCTGGTGAAGCAACTGGATGGCATCAGCCCCCAGGCCGGTGACACACTGAAAGGCAACTTTACCCCCGGTGATTTCAGCAACCTGCAAAACACCCGGAATCAGGACTCCATGCAGGTCTGGGTAGATCTGGTGGACCCACACAGCAGCAAGGCCCTCAGCCAATACGGCCGTTACTGCGCCTGATACCTTTCACATTATCTCCGCCGACTCCGGCCACGTGCCGGAGCACGGGAGATGTGGAGATGTGGACGCTGCACGCAGCAAGAATCCCCTCTCAGCCTCCCAGGGGATTCCCTCCCCCTACCTTTCCGTAGAAGCGGATAAACCTGAAAGAAGCCCAGGCCTTTCACTGTGGGAGATTCAGCTTGCCCCAAAGCCCCTGTAGGAGCCCAGCTTGCCTGGGCGAAAGGCGTTATGACGAGAGTGACGAGTTGCGAAAACCCCGCTCCAGCGGTCAGGGATTTTGCTTTTCGACACTCGCTCTCATGACACGCAACGGTCTCTTCGCCCAGGCAAGCTGGGCTCTACAAAACCGGGCTAGCGCCCTTCCACCGGAATCAAATGCTCGAACAGCAACTGCGGATTGCGCTGGCCGCGGAATTCGTTCACCTCTAACCGGTACACCCCCCGCACGCGACGGATACGCCCCGGCAGTGCTTCCACCGGCACATTGAAATGGATGGCATCAATCACCCCGCTGACACCCGGCAAACCCAGGGTCAGCTTCAGGTGCCGCTCGCCGACGATGCGGTGCTGCAACACCTCGAACTCGCCATCAAAACAGGGGGCCGGGAAGCCCTGTCCCCAGGGAAACCGATGACTCAGCAACTCGGCATTCCCCAGGGTCAGATCCTGATCCGCTAACTCTCCATCCGTTTCCACCCGCCGCTCCAGCGCCCGGGGCGACAGCATCTCGCCCACCACCGCCTCGAAGGCGGCCTTGAACCGCTCCAGTTGGTCCAGGTCCAGTGACAGCCCCGCCGCCATGGCATGGCCGCCGAACTTGCTGAGCAAACCCGGGTTACGGGTGGCCACCGCATCCAGCGCATCGCGCAAATGCAAACCGGGGATAGAGCGACCCGAGCCCTTCAGGGTGCCCGGCTGCTGGGCCGGTGCAAAGGCAATTACCGGGCGGTGAATGGCTTCCTTTACCCGCGAGGCAAGAATCCCCACCACTCCTTCATGCCATTTGTCCCCATAGAGACACAGCCCCGCCGGCAGATTGTCTGCATCCAGCCGGTTCACCTCTTCCATGGCCGCATCGCGCATGCCCTGCTCAATGGAACGGCGCTCCCGGTTAATGGTATCCAGCTCCTGAGCCATCTCCATGGCTTCGGCATCGCTTTGCGAAAGCAGGCAGGCGATGCCGTGGGTCATATCAGAAAGCCGGCCCGCGGCGTTCAGACGCGGCCCTGCGGCAAAGCCCATATCCGCGGCCAGCACCCGGCCCGGATCACGGCCGGCCACCTGCAGCAATGCACGAATCCCCGGGCAGCCCTTGCCCGCCCGAATCCGCCGCAGCCCCTGCTCCACCAGCACCCGGTTGGCATCATCCAGCACCACCACATCGGCCACCGTCCCCAGCGCCACCAGGTCCAGCAGATCGGTTATTGGCTGCGCCGGCTGGAAGCCCTGCTCGCGAAGCACCCGCTGCAGATCCATCAGCAAATAGAACGCCACCCCCACACCGGCCAGATTGGCCGCGGGGAAATCCTCACAGCCCGGCAGGCGCGGGTTCACCAGCGCGTCCGCGTCAGGGAGGGTGTCGCCGGGTAGGTGGTGATCGGTAATCAGTACCCGCATGCCGCGGGCCCGGGCTGCCGCCACCCCGTCCACACTGGCGATGCCGTTATCCACGGTAATAATCAGGTCAGGCTGATATTGCTGCTCGGCCAGCTCCACAATGGCAGGCGACAGGCCGTAGCCGTATTCAAAGCGGTCCGGCACCAGAAAATCCGGGCGCGGGAAGCCCAACAGTTCAAGCCCACGCACCATCAACGTGGTGGCGGTGGCGCCGTCGGCATCGTAGTCGCCCACAATACAGATACGCCAATGCTCGGCACGGGCCTGCAGCAACAATTGCACCGCGCCCGCCAGGCCAGTAAACCCCTGCGGATGTGGCAGGCGCTTCAGGGCCAGCTCAAGCTGCGCCGGATCCTCTACCCCACGCCCGGCCAGAATCCTCGCCAGCAACGGAGGCACATCCGGCCAGTCCGGCGTGTGCTGGGGGCGGCGGGTAATCGTCGGCAAACGCAGTGCATCGATGGGCATCAAACAACCTGTAACGGGAGCCTTTGCAGGAGCGCATCTTGAGGGGCGAATGGACCGTTGCGAGTCACAAGGCGCGGGTGTCGAAAAACAAAAACCGCTGGCCGCTCGGGCCAGGTTGTCGCAACCCGAAACTCGTCACTCGCGTCTCGAAGCCTTTCGCCCAGGCAAGCTGGGCTCCTACAAGGGCAGGAATGAGCGTGCCGGGCAGTTTACCTTAAAAGCGACGCACCACGCCCGCCTTCCCCGCAGTGATGGCCGAACCTTCCCCCCGGATCTGTAGGAGCCCAGCTCGCCTGGGCGAAGAGACCGTTGCGAGTCACGATGAGCGAATTTCAAAAGCAAAACCGCTGGACCGCTCGGGGCAGGTTGTTGCAACTCGACACTCGTCACTCGCGTCTCGAAGCCTTTCGCCCAGGCAAGCTGGGCTCCTACAAGGGCAGGAATGAGAGTGCCGGGCAGTTTACCTTAAAAGCGACGCACCACGCCCGCCTTCCCCGCAATGTTGGCCGAACCATCCGCCCCCGGATCTATAGGAGCCCAGCTCGCCTGGGCGAATAGACGGTTGCGAGTCACGATGAGCGGATTTCAAAAGCAAAAACCGTTGGACCGCTCGGGCCAGGTTGTCGCAACTTGACACTCGCCACTCGCGTCTCGAAGCCTTTCGCCCAGGCAAGCTGGGCTCCTACAAGGGCAGGAATGAGCGTGTCGGGCAGTTTACCTTAAAAGCGACGCACCACGCCCGCCCTTCCCCGCAGTGTTGGCCGAACCATCCGCCCCCGGATCTGTAGGAGCCCAGCTCGCCTGGGCGAATAGACGGTTGCGAGTCACGATGAGCGGATTTCAAAAGCAAAGACCGTTGGACCGCTCAGGCCAGGCTTTCGCAACCCGAAACTCGCCACTCGCGTCTCGAAGCCTTTCGCCCAGGCAAGCTGGGCTCCTACAAGAACAATCCCCGTTCTCCAGTGTCGTTTCCTACGGGCAGGCCTCATTCACTCACCAACGAGCAGCCACCGGAGTGGACAGACTGTATCCCCCTTCCCCCCTTTAAGACGGCGCCAGAAAAGCGCATCCTTGGGGCGGTTGCGATGACGTGATACATGGAAAGTACAGGGACGAGACATGCAAGCAACGCCAACGCCTTTCCTGGTGGGCGCGGTGGTCCCACCGCAAAGCAGGAAACCGCAAACGCCAGCAGACCGCGGCCCGGGCAAGGCTCGAGACATTGCGCTCTGCCTCAGCCATCGCGCACGTTGCGACACATTCTTCACCAATCACGCCATCCGACCAGACGGTCACAAATTAGGGCTAAAAAAGTCATTCACCTTCCCTATACTTGCGGGCCTGCAAGTTCGTTGATTTATGTAAGCAAACACTCACATGAATCACGTCGCCTCCCCCATTTTGAGGGACCAGGGGCATTACCAAAGCGGCCGATTGCGCCGCGTACTTTGGGACTGGAGAGCAAACGCTATGATCTATCAAGGCAACGCCGTAAGCGTACAACTGCTTGACGACGGCATCGCCGAACTGAAGTTCGATCTTCAGGGCGAGTCCGTTAACAAGTTCAACCAGGAAACCGTGGAAGATCTCGGTAAGGCCGTCGAAGCCATTCAGGGCAACAGCGACATCAAGGGCCTGATCGTGACCTCCGGCAAAGGGGTTTTCATCGTTGGCGCTGACATCACCGAATTCACAGACATGTTCAAACTGCCGGAAGAAGAAATTGCCGGCTGGTGTCTGAAATCCAACAAGGTCTTCAACGCATTTGAAGATCTGGACATTCCCAAAGTGGTTGCCGTGAACGGCATCGCCCTGGGTGGTGGTCTGGAAATGTGTCTGGCTGCCGACTTCCGTGTCCTCAGCGAGAAGGCGCAGGTGGGTCTGCCGGAAGTGAAGCTGGGCCTGTACCCGGGCTTCGGCGGCACCGTGCGTCTGCCGCGCCTGGTCGGTGTGGACAACGCCGTTGAGTGGATCGCCGCTGGTGGTCAGCACCGCGCCGACAAGGCCCTGAAAGTGGGTGTTGCCGATGCCGTTGTGGCTCACGACAAGCTGAACGACGCTGCCATCGCCCTGGTGAAGCAGTGCCTGGAAGGCAAAATCGACTTCCGCGCCAAGCGTCAGGAAAAGCTCGAGCCCCTGAAGCTGCCGCCCATGGAAAACATGATGGCCTTCCAGACCTGCATGGCCATGGTCATGGGTCAGGCTGGCAAGAACTACCCCGCTCCAGTTGCCGCCGTGAAAGCCATGCAGACCGCTGCCGGCATGAACCGCGACCAGGCTCTGGAAGTGGAAGCCAAGGGCTTCGCCAAGATCGCCAAGACCCCGCAAGCCACCGCGCTGGTAGGTCTGTTCCTGGCCGATCAGGCCGTGAAGAAAGTGAACGGCAAGACCGCCAAAGGCGCTGGTGAAATCAACCAGGCCGCCGTTCTGGGCGCCGGTATCATGGGTGGCGGTATCGCCTTCCAGTCTGCCCTCAAAGGCACCCCGATCATCATGAAGGACATCGCCGACAAAGCGCTGGACCTGGGCATGAACGAAGCCTCCAAGCTGCTCGCCAAGCGCGTCAGCAAGGGCAAGATGGATGCCGCCAAGATGGGTAAAGTCCTGTCTGCCATCCGTCCGACCCTGAACTACGGCGACTTCGACAACGTCAACGTGATCGTTGAAGCCGTGGTCGAAAACCAGAAGATCAAGCAGTCCGTTCTGGCCGAAACCGAAGGTAAAGTGAAGGAAGGCACCGTTCTGGCGTCCAACACCTCCACGATCTCCATCACCAAGCTGGCCGAAGCGCTGGAGCGTCCGCAGGACTTCGCCGGTATGCACTTCTTCAACCCGGTACACATGATGCCGCTGGTGGAAGTGATCCGTGGTGAGAAAACCTCCGACGAAACCGTCGCTACCCTGGTGGCCTACGCCCAGAAAATGGGCAAGAACCCCATCGTGGTTAACGACTGTCCCGGGTTCCTGGTTAACCGCGTTCTGTTCCCGTACTTCGGCGGCTTCGGCATGCTGATGCGTGACGGCGCGGACTTCGAAGCCGTGGACAAGGTCATGCAGAAGTTCGGCTGGCCCATGGGCCCGGCCTACCTGATGGACGTGGTCGGTATCGACACCGGCGTACACGCCGCCCAGGTGATGGCTGAAGGCTTCCCCGAGCGTATGCAGTACGACTTCAAGGACGTCTCCACCGTGATGTTCGAAAACGAGCGTTACGGCCAGAAGAACGGCGTGGGTTTCTACCGCTACGAAACCGACAAGAAAGGCAAGCCGAAGAAGGTGGCCGACGAGAAGACCTGGGAACTGATCAAGCCCCACGTGGCCGAGACCCGGGAATTCGACGCCGAGGAAATCATCGCCCGCATGATGATCCCCATGTGCACCGAAACCGTTCGCTGCCTGGAAGACAACATCGTAGGTTCCGCTGCCGAGGCCGACATGGCCATGATCTACGGCATCGGCTTCCCTCCCTTCCGTGGTGGCCCGCTGCGCTACATCGACAGCATGGGCACCCAAGCCTTTGTTGAGCTGTGCGACAAGTACGCGCACCTGGGTGGCATCTACGAAGCACCGCAGATGCTCAAAGACATGGCCGCCAAGGGCGAGTCTTTCTTCGCCTAAGCCACGGACTGACAGGAGATATAGATATGAGCTTGAATCCGAATGACGTAGTCATCGTCGATGCGGTCCGTACGCCCATGGGCAAGAGCCGTAATGGCCAGTTCCGTAACGTGCGTGCCGAGAAACTGTCTGCCCTGCTGATCGAAGCACTCATGGAGCGTAACCCGGGCTGGGACGTTCAGCAGACCGAAGACGTGATCTGGGGTTGTGTAAACCAGACCAAAGAACAGGGCATGAACATCGCCCGTAACATCGCCATGCTGGCCGGCCTGCCGCGCACCAGCGCCGCGCAAACCGTGAACCGTCTGTGTGGTTCTTCCATGCAGGCCCTGCACTCCGCTGCCCAGGCCATCCAGACCGGCAACGGCGACGTGTTCGTCATCGGTGGTGTGGAGCACATGGGTCACGTGGCCATGGATCACGGTGTGGACATCAACCCGGAGATCTCCAAGGTGACCGCCAAGGCCTCCAACATGATGGGCCTGACCGCGGAAATGCTCGGCAAGATGCACGGCATCAGCCGTGAGCAGCAGGACGAGTTCGGTGTACGTTCCCACCGCCTGGCCTGGGAAGCTACCCAGGAAGGTCGCTGGAAGAACGAGATCGTTCCCATCGAAGGTCACGATGCCGAAGGCAACAAGGTGCTGTGTGAAATCGACGAAGTGATCCGTCCCGGTGCCACCCTGGCCGACATGCAGAAACTGCGTCCGGTGTTCGATCCGGCCAACGGTACCGTGACTGCCGGTACCGCCTCTGCCCTGTCTGACGGTGCGTCCGCCATGCTGGTCATGAGCGCTGCCAAGGCCGAAGAAATGGGCCTCAAGCCCCGCGCCAAGATCGTCTCCATGGCCGTTGCCGGCTGCGACGCCGCCATCATGGGTTACGGTCCCGTACCGGCCACCCAGAAGGCCCTGGCACGCGCAGGCCTGACCATCGACGACATCGACTACGTGGAGCTGAACGAAGCGTTCGCTGCCCAGTCCCTGCCCGTCATGAAAGACCTGAAGCTGCTGGAAGTCGCTGACCAGAAAGTGAACCTGAACGGCGGCGCCATCGCCCTGGGCCACCCGCTGGGCTGCTCCGGTGCGCGTATCACCGGCACCCTGCTGAACGTACTGGAATGGAAAGGCGGCAAACTCGGCCTGGCCACCATGTGTATCGGCCTGGGCCAGGGTATCGCTACCATCATCGAGCGCGTATAACGCCTGACGCCCGAAGCCTGACGCCGGACGCAAGCCGGCGCTCAGGCCCGGATGCCAATTTCCGGGCCCGCCTCACAAGGGCAGGACTGGAAACAAAAAACCCCGGCTTATCCGCCGGGGTTTTTCTTTGGCCGCTTCGCGGCTGCATCATGCGTCATGCAAAACCGTCAGGGCTTAACCGTAGGGGGCATGCTTGCATGTGAAATGTGAGGTCTGACCCCGGATCTTCTGCTGTGAAATGTGAGGTCTGACCCCGGATCTTCTGCTGACCTTACGGACAGCACAACATCAGACAACAACCATCACAGCTGTAGGAAATCTGCCAATGTTTGGGTGTCCTGTTGTGTGGTTGTGTGTTCGGTCGAGGCAAGAAAGTGCACAGGGAAAGGATACTATTGTATGAGCGACCCGTCTCGTGAGCCACGCTTCATCGCAATGCTCAAGAAACTATCTGTCTGAACAAAACGCACGGGGCAAGACCTGACCCTCGTGTTTCCTCAAAACCATCACGCCTTAACCTGTTGTTCTCACCAATCTTCCTGTGTTCTAAAATGTGTCAGGTCTGCCTCCTGATCCATCTACTTTCATGGCCAGCTTACAAGCCCCAATTCACGAACTCGGAGAGCCATAGCACCCACAGAAACTTTGAATTCATCTGCTAAAGATTGAAATCTTTCACCAGCCAGGCCTGTGCACTGAGCCAGAGCTTTTTCTCTCGCCAACGAGTCTTGAGAAGCACCAATTAGTGAATTAGGATCATTTGGAGACAACCAGTAAGCCAAACTATCCGTAAAATGTAATGGGACCTGCACCTTAAATCTGCTCTGAAAGCCTTTAACCACAGATTTCCTAGGCATCAGGAAACATGCTGCGAAATAGTCTGCTTCCTGCTCAACTTCTGACCTCTGGTAGACAACATCAGATCCACTAACGGGCATATCTCTATGCAAAATATGATCTTGGTGCAGACACCAATGACCAAGCTCGTGAGCAGCAGTAAATCTCATAACTTGATTAGGTAAGGCGTCACTGATAACGATCCGTTGTGCCTGACGGTCTATTAACCCTGCAAGTACCTTCCCTTCCTCAGGTCGTGCGAACCTTGGATCAATGTAGGGGAGCTCCTCATAGCTAATTCCGAGAACCTCACACGCGATACGGGGGTCACAAAGCCGAGTCGGGCTCAAGACACCATCCGGAAACAAACTATCTCTTTGAGACCAAATTTGCCTATGGAGCTGCCTAGCCTGGAGCTCAATATATTGCTTCTTAACCCGATCCATAAATCACCACATATTGTGTTTTTTTGATAGACAGACACCATATATGTACGACAAGATCAAAAAACAGTCAAACCCACAAGTAAATTTCACACTTTTTCATTAGCCGATCAAAGCTAAGGGCTAATTGATGGGTGTCCTGTTGTTGCTGTTGGGTTGCTCCGGTGCGCGTATCACCGGCACCCTGCTGAACGTACTGGAATGGAAAGGCGGCAAACTCGGCCTGGCCACCATGTGCATCGGCCTGGGTCAGGGTATCGCTACCATCATCGAGCGTGTATAACGCCTAACCTCTCTGGAGGGTCCCCTCTACCGCTTGCGGGAGAGGGACAGGGAGAGGGTGCTTTTGATAGCTATCCGCTCCTGAACAACTCTCTTGATGCCAATTTCCGGCCCCGCCTCACAAGGGCAGGACTGGAAACAAAAAACCCCGGCTTATCCGCCGGGGTTTTTCTTTGGCCGCTACGCGGCTGCATCATGCGTCATGCAAAACCGTCAGGGCTTAACCGTAGGGGGCATGCTTGCATGTGAAATGTGAGGTCTGACCCCGGATCCTTGGAGGTCTGACCCCGGATCTCTTGAATTCATCTCTAAATGAAGTCACTTCCTTCAACTGGATCCAGTGTAGCATTCGGGTTTTTAGTGAATTCTTCCTGATAATCAATGAGATTTTTTTGCACCTTTTTAAGGTAGCTTATGGAATCTTCAAGTTTTTTCTTGCTTGCAGCGTATCTAAGTCTTTCCGCACCTGCAGAACCAAACATAGCAGCAGCATCAAGTACAACCGCAATTCTCTGGAGCTGGCCAAGCACAGAAGGATTTGGGAATTCGCGCATCATGAGCTTGATAACAAAATCGGCCTCCTGATGAACACTACGAACAAGAGCTGCAACACGGACAGTATCAAGATCTAAAGTTTTCGCAGCTTCATCAAGGATATTCTTGAGAGCGCCAATCGTAATGATCGATTTATTAACGATAAAAACAGCCCGAGCCAGATTCTTCAGTCGTTCATAATTGACTGCCTGAGACTCCCTCTCATCACGGGCAGCACGTTCAATCCGGTCTCGTTCCAGTTGGCGCTCATAGGATTCTCTTGTTCTCTTCTGATCCTCCTCAAAAGTCTTCCTAGAAGACTTTATTGACCAAACAAAAACAGCAACTGTAGCACCTGCTTGAACCCAAGCCGCTGCAGCAGCCCCAAAAACATTGCTCCAGATACACGGCCAATCCCAGCCACACCATTCCATAACGGTTACCACCCCTTATCAGCAAAGGGTTAACCATCAGCCAGCCAGGTCCGGCAAGTCAATAAGCGGGAGTACCAATTGATGGGTGTCCTGTTGTGTGTCGCCAGACGATCCACCACCCACTGCCTGCGGTGCTCGAAATCCTGGCCTGAGTAATGATCCCGCCCACACAGAAAGGCCCTGCGTACACAACGGCAAATACAGTGATAATACGGGGTTTCATCTCAAAAAAAGCTTTTCAATACTTTCATTTGAAAAACCATCTTTATTCTTATCAAGAAACTTCAAGTATGACTCATAATTAATTGCCACATACTTGAAACCTTGGTCTATTGTATTAATATTGACCTCACCAGAAGCAAGGGCAACCAATTTAGACATTACGATATCCAAGTAATCATGCAAATTCTCAATAAGAATATCAGTAAAACTTAAGGTCACACCTGAATGAACAATCATGTTCCGGCTTCTATAAATTCGACGAATTTGCCATCTTACTCGCTGATCATGGATCTTAATTGTTTCACTAACCTTGCTCCCTTTAGAAATCATTTCCCCTATTTGGAACGCACGATTCCTTAGAAGAACGAAATCGCCAAAATCCTGAAATAGCTTCTCTCGCCTCCCCTTGAATTCTTCTTGCGTCAATACCTTTGCAATTTTTACGTAAATTTTCCCACCAGGAATACCTTTTACAGCTCGATTAAGCGCTGCCGGACTCCAATTAAACAAATCAGCAACAAACCTTTCGACCAGACGCTGAACATAAACAATATTAATAAACGGCATAATCGCATCTATTAATTTTTGGATTTTTGATAATTCCTTTGCCGATGACGGAATCAGCGACTCAAGAGCAATCCAGAGATTAATCATTTGATTCTCTCTTGAATCACTATCAAGAGCCAAAGAATGCAGCTCCGCACTCCTGGCGAATTTGGTAAAGGACCCTTGATGCAAGGAGAAACCATTAATTAACTGATTAAGCTTGAGCGAAGCTTTTTCAGGTTTCAAATCAATGCATCTATGCATTGTATTAACCGGAATATCGACAATTACTCCAGTCCCTTTCGACTCATTAACCATCAAACATCGTCCTTCCCAATCAGGCCTTTCCTTATGATGAAACAACTTCATCAATGTACTCATCACCTCCATCCTATCTTCTGCCATAGCTTTAGCCGCATACATATCCAAGGCAGAGATACCTTTAACAACAACATAGACCTGATCCGAAGTGATATTCGAGAACCCAGAGCTCGAGATAAAGCCGGAATAATCATCAGCCCCTTTTGACACATTTATATCAATATTCTCGCATGAGTCGCTAATAACAGAGAAAATACCAGACGCTTTATAGATTGCCACATATTCATCAGGCTCTTTTTTAAAAATATCTATAAAATCATCAATATTATGATTTCCCTTTATTCTTTCACTTCCATAGTAAAAAAAGTCGAGGCACTTCTTGTATAAGTACTTGCTTTCATAGC
Organism: Alcanivorax sp.; assembly: GCF_017794965.1. NCBI lineage: Bacteria > Pseudomonadati > Pseudomonadota > Gammaproteobacteria > Oceanospirillales > Alcanivoracaceae > Alcanivorax > Alcanivorax sp. The sequence goes on along the minus strand of NZ_CP051240.1, from coordinate 1,286,228 downwards.
CAAAATTTATCAAGGTGGTGACATAACTTCTAACAACAACCCTTATATCACTTTTCCTGCCATTAGCTTTAACCACCTCAGACAAAAGACTCTCATTCATCTCCTTATATCTCTTTAAACTAAGCTCATAAGCCACTAACTCCAGCACAACTTTCTTATCCGCAATCCGCTCATGACCACCCTCAATACTTCTCAGGACAGAATCGACATCTAATGAAAGTAACCTTTTAACAACGGGATCCCGCCGAATAACTTGGGACAGCTCCTCAATTATGTATTTCAAGTTATTTTTATCAATAAGCCCCTTCTCTATGTCTGCAGCACACATTAATGCTTCGGAACAAAGCAAACTTGCATTCATAGCAGAAGGCTTATAAGTGTCTAGTGTATAGTCAAAAAGGAGCTCCTCTAGCATTTGCGCACAAAACAAGAGCGCTTCAGTCCCTTCCAAATCATCCCATTTTCTAAGTGTTCTAAATCTCACAAAAACCTTCCCATCTATTACTTAACATTATTAACGAAGACTAAGACATAAGGAAGCGAGGGGAGAGATCGTGAAGATGCGGGGTCAACTCTTGCCCGACGCCAAACCCCTCTACCCACCAAACCGCCCCACAAACCAATTCCCCCCACTCCCCGTCAACAACAACTGCTGCCGCGCCCGGGTCATCCCTACATACAACAACCGCACCTCACTCTCCAGGTTCTCCGTGTCATCCTTCAATCCCCCCAACCCCGCCAGCACTACGGTATCGAACTCCAGTCCCTTGCTGCTTTGTCGGGTAAGTAACGCAATGCGGTCAGCATTGGCGTCGTAGGCTTTCTTGCTGGCGTTATCTTTCAGCCAAGCGTGAGGAAGGTTTTCCCGCTTGAGGGCACGTTGCAGCGTTTCTGCCTGCCAGTTGTAGCCGTAGATCACCGCGATGTTGTTGAGCGGCTGGCCGTTCTGGTGCCATTTACGAATACAGCGGGCGATGTAGTGGGCTTCATCGTTGAAGGTATCGAACTTGCGGAATGCCGGTGGCGGGCCGCTGGCGCCGGCCATTTCCGGGGCGATCAGGGGAATGTGGTCGTCGTCGGCGTCCTGAGCTTGCAGGAAGTCCTTGGCGAAATCGTAGGCGTAGCTGAGGATTTCGCGGGTGTTGCGGTAATTCAGTTTCAGGATGGTAGTACGGCCACGGGCCTGAATGCCGGCGCTGGACAGGGGGAATTTCAGGCTGCGCTTCTTGTAGATGGACTGGGCATCGTCGTAGAGCAGCAGCAGGGAGTTGGTGTCCGGGTCAATCATCTGCACGATGAGTGCCAGCCAGTCCTGCTCGAAATCGTGGCCTTCGTCGATCATCACCGCGCTGTATTGGGCGCGGGGGATCTGACCCTTGTCCACGGCCTGCACGACCGTCTCCACCTGCCGCTCCCAGGGTTTTAGCTCGGGCGTGGCGGGGATCAGATCCACGTTGTAGGTTTGCAGTTGCCGGCCACACCATTCATGGAAGTGGTGCACCTGTACTTTCTCTTCGATGCCCTTTTCGGCAATAAAGCTGCGCAGCCGCGCAGCCAGGGTGATGTTGAAGCACAGCACCAGAATTGGCTTGGTGACGGCCTGGGCGAGGTGCAGGCAGCGGTAGCCGAGAATCAGCGTCTTGCCGGAGCCGGCTACCCCATGGATGACCCGGTGGCCCTCGCCCATGCTGCGTGCCAGTTGCTCCTGCTGCAGATCCATGACGCGGACGATATCCGGGATGGCGTTGTAGCCGGGTTGGCTCTCTGCCACGGTCCGGCTGCCGTTATGACAGCCCTGCCCTTGCCCGTTAGCCTGCTCGCTTTTTTCATCAGCCTCATCTCCTTCATCAAACAACCCCTGCTGGGGCGCATTGATACGGATTTCCGGGAACAGGTTCCAGCGGATGCGATCGATCTGCGGCAGGGTGAGCTTGTCGCCGAAGGTGTAATCGAACATGGCCCAGAGTTGTTCCTGGAAGACTTCAGGGTCTGCGGTGGCAGTCATTTCATCCCGGCAGATCAGCCGGTGTGGCGGCAACACCAGTTCCTGATGATCCTCAGGGATCGCCTCGTTCCATTGCTTGCGAGTGATATTGGGGAACACCACCCCATAGCCCCACGGGAAACAGAGTTTGCCTTTGTGCTGGGCGGAGGTTTGTTGCAGGTGTTCATCGCGCTGCAGTTTCTTGATGGCGGTGAGCGCACACTGGCGGGCTTGCTGCAGAGGATTGGTGGCGGTCTTCAGGCCATCGGGGGTGAAGATTTCCACATCGCGGGGGGTGATCTGTTTGAGGGTATCCAGCTTCCAGTCCTTCACCTCCAGAAACAGCAAGCCACGGCCGGGATGAAGAATGATGTAATCAGGATAGCGCCGGTTGCGCCCCACCGGGGTGTCGTACCAGACGGTGTAGTCATCCTCCAGCAGCGTTTCCAGCCGCTGCCCCAGGCGCCGCTCGCCCGCGGTCATACCGCGAACGGTGCTGAGGTTGGGGATGATAGTGGCCATGACGGCTAGCCCCTTGCCCGCATCAAAAAGGCAAAGACAATCTCGCCACTGCTATCGCCACAATCGGCAGCAATAAAATGTCGATACTGACAGCCTGGCATCCGTTCCCCTTATTGCATTTCACCCCGGCCATCCTGGCAGAGCTGATTGTTATTCGTTATCAATTCCGAATGTACACAATCTTCCAGCGCAAATAAATGAATAGGCTTCAGGTGTTTGTTTAGGGTGTGGGGGTTCGCGGCTCAAGCGCCGCTCCTACAGATCCGTCTTCGATGGATCCTCAGGGCTCTGGCTGCAGGCGATGGTTAGTGATCCGCCTGCCTCTATAAATGCCTGGAGGGCAGCATTCGATCGTGCAATACCCTCACCACTTCGATGCCATACCCGGCTTGGCGGTAATAAACGACATGGCGAATCACCGGATACTTACGGTACCCGGCCCGAATGGCTTCGCATTGTGCACCAGCCCCAGGACTCCCCGCTAAAAAGGTAAAAGCTTCAACCAGTTCATCCACATACCGGTCGGCTTGCGCCCTGCCCCACTCGTGCAAGGAGTAGAGCCATGCCGCCTCCATATCCTTTCTTGCTGCGGGTGAAAGCTTGAACTCAGCGGATTTTGTCGCCATGCCGGGAAGCCAGTTCGCGCTTGAACGTTTCGACGTCAAAAGGCTCCGCTACACCGCTTTGCTCGCCCTCGATCAAGGCGGCACGAATCGCGTCGATATTCGCCTGGCTCGCCTGATCACGGCGTATCAAGTCTCGAATATACTCGCTGTCGTTGGTGTAGTGCCCGGCCTCAATCTGCGACTTGATCCAGTGATCCTGCTGGTCGGTGACGGTAATGGTTTTACGGGTGGTGCTCATAGCTGCGGCCCAAGTGAAAGAACAACACAATCATCATACTATTGGTGCAACTTTGATCAAGCTGGCGGTCTACCCGGATCCCTGAACAGGTAACGCCGGCCGCCGGGTGGTCGCTAGCTGACCCGGGCGACGTAAGGCTTTGCCCTGGCAACGGCCCCGCTCCGCGGGGATCGTCATGCGAGCATGGACGCCTACGGGGGGATGCCGCCGCAGTGTTGGTGCGGCGGAGTTTATTGAGGGATAAACCGCCAGCAATCAGCTGGCGGTGGGATATTGATAGGCTTCCGGGTGCCGGCGGGCATCCTTGATGGCGCGCCAGGCCAGCGGGATATAACGCTGTTTCTCTGGCACTTTGGGGTAAGCCTTGCGAACAGCCCAGCAGAACGCCTTGAAAGCCGCCTTGTCCGCCAGGTTGTAGCGCAGCCCCGCCTTGCGGCGATAGTTGTCCGGCAAGGTGGCCACCGTCAGGCGATGGGCGAACAGGCTGAATGGCAGGATCATCAGCTTCCACAGCCAGGTGGGCATCTGCTCTTCGAGCTTCGGCGGCACCGGATAATTGCTGTAGTACATGGGCGCCAGGATGTCGTTGAGTGCTTCGTTGTGGGTATCCAGCCGCTCTTCAATGATGTGGTTGAAGTGCTCCCAATACGCCTCTTCCGTCTGTGGAATAAAACGATCGGCAATACCCAGCATGCCCGCCATCTGCTTCCATTCGGCAAAATGCGCAGCCCGCTGTTCCGGGGTGAGTGGCTCGCCGAACCATTCGTGCATTTTCACCACCGAGTAAAAGCCGGTCACATGCACCCAGGAATAGGCTTCCGGGTCGAGCGCGTAGAACTTGTTGCCGTGCTTGTCGGCGCCCTTGATGGAGCGGTGCAGCTCGCGCAGGCTGCGGCCCATTTCGATGGCTTTCTCCGGGCGCGCATAGACCACTGGCCAGAGCAGTTTGGTGGAGCCCCTGGCCCGCCCCCAGGGATCATTCAGGTATTTCTTGTCCACCGTGACCGCGGCGTTGATCACCGGATGGGCCGACTGCAGGATGAATGCCTGGGGCAGCATCAGGTGAAACAGGTAGGACCCAAAGTCCTGCCACATTAATGACCCCGGCAGCAGCGGAACCGGATCTTTCTCGGCAGGCCGGCTGGCACGGGGGGTTTTGGTTGTCTTTTTTGCTGTATCCGTCTTTTTTTCTGTATCAACGACATCAGTCATCGCCCACTCTCCCTGTCAGGGCACACTTATCAATACGGCTAAATGCCGGGCATTTCCCGGTTAAGCATTCTTTGATGATGTGTGGCCAGAATGGCGGATACAACAACACAGCCCGCTAACTAAACGAATATTTCACCTGTGTTGCAGAGCCGGAAGAAGCAAAAGGAAACAATTCAACCAGTGAGATATACCCCTGTTAAACGCCCCTGATTTTGACGATCAAATCACACTCAGAGAACGCTAAACCGGTACTTGCCTCGTAGTGCATCTTGCCGGTGGTCCTTGGGTGCTTGCCTGCCAGCGAGAGGGTCAATATTCGTTCAGCAAGCTGAATCTCCCACCAGCAGCGCCCCTTTACCGGCTCTACCGGCTTTGAGCCGCACCAGAATTTCTATTGCGATTCCAGGGGGTTAGCGCGGTTGGCATGGTTCCCGCTTGTCTTTCATTACTGGCCTTGTGCCGTGGTTTCAGGGAGGAAGCATGCTACCGCTGATTGTACCCATTGGTGCCGTACTGCTAGGGGTGGCGTTGCTGTTGCTGGGCAGCGGCCTGTTGAATACCTTACTGGCGGTGCGCGGGAGCCTGGAAGGCTACAGCGACAGTTCGCTGGGGCTGATCATGTCCGGGTATTTTCTCGGCTACTTCTCCGGCACCTTTGCCGCCCTGCCCCTGATTCGCCGTGTGGGCCATATCCGGGCCTTTGCCATGTGTGCGGCGCTGGCGGCCTGCTCTGCCCTGCTGCATGTCATGTTTGTGGAACCCTGGGTGTGGATGGCGCTGCGGGTGATGAACGGCTTTGTGCTGGTGATTCTCTACACCGTTGTGGAGAGCTGGCTGAACGGCCAGACGCCGGCAGAACAGCGCGGCCGGGTTTTTGCGGTGTATATGGCCATCAACCTGGGCGCACTGGCAGCGGCGCAGCAGTTGTTGCGACTGGAGTCGGCCATGTCGTTCATGTTGTTTGCCATCGCCGCCATGCTGATCAGTGTGAGCCTGGTGCCGGTGACCTGGACGCGCTTTGCCCAGCCCCCAGTGGAAACCGTAAGCCGGCTGCGCTTCAAGGCGCTGTACAAGGCGGCGCCGGTGTCCGTGGCCGGCGCCCTGCTCTCCGGTCTGGCCATGGGGGCCTTCTGGGGGCTGGGGCCGGTGTATGCCAGCCGTGTGGGACTGGACAGTGCCAGCGTGGCCACCTTCATGAGTGTGGCCATTCTTGGTGGCGCACTGTTTCAGTACCCGCTGGGGCGCTATTCCGACACCCATGACCGGCGCACCGTACTGGCGGTGATCTGCGTTGCCGCCGCCATTGCGGCGGTGCTGGTGTGGCTGTCCAGCGGCACGCCCTCACTGCTTTACATGGCCATTGGGATCTATGGCGGACTGGCTTTCTGTGCCTACCCGGTGGCGCTGGCGCATCTGATCGATCGGCTGGATGCGGACAAAATTTTGTCCGGGGGCAGCAGCGCGCTTTTCCTTCACGGGGTGGGGGCCGCCATTGGCCCGGCCCTGGCCGGGCAACTGATGGAACTGCTGGGCCCCCGCTCGCTACCCTTCTACTTCGTGATCATGCAGGTGGCGTTGGCGCTGTATACCTTTATGCGGCTGCACGTGGTACGCGAAGATCTGTCCGATCATTCCACCCATTTTGTGCCCATGGTGCGTACTTCGCAGGTGGCACTGGAGATGATGCCGGAGGACGAGGTGGAGCCGGGAAGCGAAGACGACGCCCATGACTCAGGTACCAGCCAGAGCGAACAACCTCCGGACAAACCCTCCTCGTAGGAGCGGTGGTTCCACCGCGATAGGGTTGGCATTTCGATGACCGTTTTCGCGGTCGGACGACCGCTCCTACAGGGGCGCACACAACCTAGTCGCGCGAGTTTCGAAGAGCAAAGCCCTGCCCATGTGATTGCGAGAGGTTTTTCGCTTTTGGTTTTCGCAACTCGGTACTCATCGCTCGCTTCATTACCTCGCTTTGGCTCGGATCGCCTGCGGGCAGGCTCCTACGGGTAACGCTGCAGGCGTGTCGCCACAAAACCCGCCGCAATGTCTCCCCCGCCAGATTTGGCACGGTTTACGCAGTATCAGGGATAACCAACGGCATGAATGCCGTTATCACGATTCTGAATAACCTGAGAACAATGCGAGGGATATCCCCATGGATTCTGCATCTATCAACGAACTGATGAGCACCCGTTTTGCCAAGATCACCCCGGACATGCCGGTGGTGGAGGCTTCCAGCAACCTGATCAAGCTGGACATGATCGGCAGCCCGGTGACCGACGAGGCCGGCATGCTGGTGGGCTGGATCAGCGAGCGCGAATGCCTGCAGGCCGCATTACAGGTGGTCTATCACAACCAGCGGGTGGCCACGGTAAAGGACCTGATGCAAAGCGAGGTACTCACCGTGTCGCTGGAAAGCGACGTGCTGTCCCTGGCCCAGCAGATGCTCAATGCCAAGCCGAAGATCTACCCGGTGGTGGATGCGGATAACAAGGTGCTGGGCGTGATCAGCCGCCGCCACATCCTCAACATGCTGGATGACAAACTGGCTGAATTGAGCAGGAAGGCTAGCTGAAAGCGACCATGTTGCATCATTTTGGATCACTTCATGATGCACCATAAAGCATCACCCACCTTGTCAGCGGGAATACGGCAAGCGGATTGCAGCTCTCGTCACACCCACTGTGGGAGCTTGCTTGCAAGCGAAGACGCTTCAAAGGCAGGCAGTGAATTCGCGTGAAGGCACGCTCCCACAATTAACAGGTGCGGGAGCCCGGCTTACTGTGGATAGCCGGTAAAGGGCTCCGCGCTCTGGCCTTCCAGCACATAACCGGCCGTGCCGTATTCGGTATCCTGACTGGACACCTTGAGGGTTCCCTCCAGCCACATGGCGCCTACCGCCAGGTCCAGGGGAACGCCCCGCCCTTCCATTTTGACCAGAATGATCTGGTTGCGCGGCGGCGGTGGCGTATGAATGCAGGCGCCGAAATACGGGACCAACAGAAATTCGCGCACATACTCTTCATCACCATCCATAGGAACACCGTAGCCCGGCAGGCGCACGACAGTGTTATCCAGGGATTGCTTGAGCGGGGCCTCACGCCAGGCCTTGTCGATGGCATCCATCATCCGCTCGCCCTTATCGTCCCCGTCTTCGATGTCATCCGGCTCCTTGTCGCCGTAGATTTCATCAAACAGGGCACCATAGACCTTTTGCGGCTCGTACCCTTCAGGTACCAGGTCATCCCATTCCAGCTCACGGGCGGCCATGGCCGGCAGGCTGAGGGTCAGACAAAGCAGGATGGTGAATACACGCATGTCAGTTCCTTGGGGTCAGGCCATCGGCCAGACTGTTACGGAAAGCTTTTTCCGCCGGGATCAACCCGGCCAGTGAGCCAGCCACCAGAATGGCGGCCACCGCAGGCAGTTCGCGCAGGGCAATGAAATGGCCCGGCAACCGCAGGGAGGCTTCGGCCAGCGCCATGGGGGCCAGCGCCCACTGTGCCACAAACAATATCAGCAGGCCGAGCAGGCAGCCCATCACGGTCAGGCACAGGCTTTCGCCGGCGATAATAGCGTACACCGCCCGCCGACCGGCACCCGCGGCACGCAGCACCGCCAGCTCATGACGCCGCCCTTCCAGCGCCGCCAGCACCGTGGACACCAGCACCAGCAGGGCCACCACCAGCACCGCCAGGGAAGTGGCGCGCAGCGCCTGCTCTCCAGCGGCGGTGATCCGCCACAGGCGTTGCAGCTGCACGCCGGGAATGATGGCACTGAGGGGTTCCGGTTTGTAGCGGGACAACTCCCGTTGCAGGCTCAGCACCGCAGTACGACGGGATAGCCCCAGCATTACCGCATTCACGGAATCCGGCTTGTCCGCCTGCTGGCCGGGCAGCGGCGGCATGCCGGAGAGGAAGGCGCCGCCGTTATGAATGGCGGCCATGCCGGCCAGGGAAATATGCAGGCTCTGATCCACCGGGGTGCCAGTGGGTGCCAGCACCCCCACCACGGTAAACGGATGGTTGTCATGCTCGACGATGGCCGGCCCGCTGGCACCATGGGCCAATACCACCTTGTCGCCCTGCTGATAATTCAGCTGGCGCGCTACCGCACTGCCCAGCACCACCTGATCCGCTCCGGCAAACCATTGTCCCTGCGACAGGCTCAGAGCCTGATCCCTGCCATAGCGATAGTGGCTCAGGTAGGTGTCGTTGGTGGCCACCACCGGGAAACCGCGGTGCGAATCGCCCAGGGCAATGGGGATCCACCATTTCACATCCGGATGTTGTGCCAGGTGTTCCACCGTCCGCCAGCGGATGCCCGCCGTGGGATCACTGAGGCGAAAGACACTGTAGAGCAGGATATTCATGGGCCCGCCGCGGGCGCTGACAATCAGGTCGATACCCGACACCGTGCTGGCAAAGTTGGCGCGCACCTGATGGCGCACCCGGTCGATGCCCACAATCATCAGCACGCTCAGGGCGATGGCGGCCACGATCAGTAGCGCCGAGGTGCGGCGGGTTCGCAATGACGCCAGTATCACCTTAGGCAGCATGATCGCCCTCCCCGTTCAGGCTGGCAAAACTCACACTGCGCTGGAAATGCCCGGCCACCTGGTTGTCGTGGCTGACCATCAGCAAGGCACTGCCGGATTGTTCACACAGCTCCCCCAGCAGGTTCAACAGGATGTCGCGGCTGTGGTTATCCAGCGCGGAGGTGGGCTCGTCGGCAATGATTAATTCTGGTTTGCCGAACAGGGCACGGGCGGCGGCGACACGTTGCTGCTGCCCAAACGACAATTGCCAGGCCGGCAAGGCGGCGGTGCGATCATCCAGCCCCAGCCGTTGCAGCAAGGCCTGCGCCGCCTGCTGCCGCTGGGCCTTGTTGCTGACGCCCTCACGGTCACAACGGCGCCGGGAAAACCCCGCGCTGAGCGTCACGTTGTCCACCGCACTGAGATACGGCAGCAGATTGAAGGCCTGGAAGATCACGCCCATGTGGTCCGCCCGAAACGCATCCCGGCGCCGCTGCGACAAATCGGAAAACGGCTGCCCGGCCACCTGGATCTCGCCTTTCTGCACCGGCCGGATGCCCGTCACCAGGGACAGCAAGGTGCTCTTGCCGCAACCGCTGGGTCCGTGCAGCAGCACCCGCTCCCCCGCCTGGAGGGCGAAGTCGGAAACGCGCAACAGGGGGCGCGATTGTCCGGGGTGGGAATATTCCAGATTGTTGAGATGCAGAACCACTTTTACTCCAGCGGAATACGGGTGTTACCGGGGCTGAGTTGCAAGGCATTCTGCCCGGAAGGTAACAGCAACACCACCTCTGTAGTCAGACTGGAAAAAGCAGCTGCGAGCTATGAGCCGTGAGCTACGAGAAGGCTACATCAGCCAGGGCACCAGCACCGCCAGTACCACGGCGGCAATCAGGTTCAGTACCACACCGGCACGGATCATGGTTTTCTGGGGCACAAAGCCACTGCCATAAACCATGGCGTTGGGCGGTGTGGCCACCGGCAGCATAAAGGCACAACTGGCACCAAAGGCTACCAGTAACGCCACTGCGACAGGATCGGCACCCACGGCAGCGCCCACCGGCATCAACAAGGGCACCAGCAGGGCCGCGCTGGCGGTATTGCTGGCCATTTCGGTCAGGAAGATCACAAAGGCACCCAGTATCAGGTAGACCAGCCAGGTCTGCCCATGGGGCAACAGGCTGCTGATTCCCTCGGCCAGCCAGCCGCTGGCTCCGGAGCTCTGCAACAAGGTGGACAGGGTAATACCCCCGCCGAACAACAGCAGCACGCCCCAGTTGGCATGTTGCTCCACCGCTTTCCAGCTTACGCAACCACTTGCGCCCAGTAGCACGATGGCTAAAACCGCAACCCAGGTATCGAAGCCTTTTTCGATGGCCAGCATCCTGGCCAGCGGTGCACCGAACACCCACAGGGCCACGGTCAACAGGAAGATCGCCAGGGTCAGCCTGGCGCCAGTGCTGTCCGGGAACGCCACCCGGTCATTCACATCCACCCGGGGCAGGTTCGCTTCCGGTCGACAGATCCCGTAAAGAATCAGTAGCGCCACCGGAAACAGCACCAGAAAGACCGGCAGGCCTGCAGCCAGCCATTGGTTGAAACTCCAGTCCAGGGCTGCCGCGGCAATGGCATTGGGCGGACTGCCCACCAGCGTGGCCATACCGCCAACGTTGGCGGACCAGGCCAGCGCCAGTAGCAGAAACACCCGGTATCGGGGATACTGTTCCGCCATGGGCGCGGACATCCCCAGGGCAATGGGCAACAACATGGCGGTGGTGGCCGTGTTGCTGATCCACATGGATAACAACGCGGTGGTCAACGACAACAACAGCGCCGCAGGCAACGCTCTGCCACCGGCCAGCAACAACAGTTTCTGGGCCAGCCAGCGGTCGATGCCATGCACTCCCAGTGCTGCCGCCAGCGCGAAGCCACCGAGGAACAGGGCTACCACCGGATGGGCAAACCCGGCCAGCGCCCCATCCACCCCTGACAAGCCCAGCGCCACCCCCAGCACCGGTACCATCAAAGCGGTAAAGGTGAGTGGCAGCGCTTCGGTAAGCCACAACAGGCCGATCAGTACCAGCAGCGCCAACCCCGCCCCGGTGTCCGGTTCTGCCGGCAATGTGCCAGCCAGCACCGCGGCCAGTATTGATCCGGCCACCAACCCCAATCGCCTTATCATCCTTTTAACGCTCCCCGTGGTTGTGCTTGTGATAAACCCGGCCCGGTCACGGACTCCGTTTTAGGTTGATAACAGTCGGGGGAACATGGGGCAAGAGGCAAGGAGTATCAGCACGGCGATGTCCAACTACGGTAGAGAGGCGCCATAAAGGGAGAACAAAAGCACCGTCCCAACATCAGCCGCTGGACATCTCTCACCCCCTTACAGGGATATCACTGCGCAGGGCCAGCTCGCTGTACGGTACCGGTGGCGGCGCATTTTTCTCAGCCGGCTCCCGCTCGGAGGGAGGTGTGTTGAATGTTGCGGCAAGACGGGTGAAGGCCGTCTGGAAAGCGCCCAGAGTCCATTGCCCGTAGACCGTATGCCCGCCTTCATAGGCCTGCTCCTGATACTCCTCGAAGGTGGTCACATAGCCCATGTAATCGTTGCAATAGGTGTTGATCAGGCACTGTTCACTGTCTTCCAGTGGTAACGCCGTGGCCACTGCGCTCAACAGTCGCCGCCCTGCCACGGTGGTGAATTCACCGGGCGCACACACCAACCGTAGATTACCCAGCCTCACTATCTGCAAGGGCAACACGGAGGGCACCATGGGGCTTTCGGTCAAGGCACCCAGACGGGCCTGGCGTTTCAGTTCCGCCACCAGGGGATCGGCCAGGTCCGGTAGCGGAATCCTGTCCAGGGCATACCCGAGCACCCGCTTCTCGCCCGCATTGAGCAAAATGTCCTTGGGGCCCTGGCTGGCATAGAGGGCTTGTGCCTGGGCCTGCCGGGGTGAACCTGGCTTGAGGCTGCGCCGCCGCTGGGCACGCGCCAGCCGCCTGGCAGCAAACCCCAGCGGCGCCGGCATCCCCGGGCCATCCACCGGGGTGCCCAGAAAGAACCCCACGCCGTGGCAAGGTGCGCTGGTTCTGGCGTCACGGCTGCCCCCGGCAAATTCCGGTGAAACGGCCTGATCACTCATATCCACGTAGGTGAGCACCCCATCCAGGGGGCCGGAGACAGCCTGCCCGCTTTCCGCTTCCAGCATGGCCAGGGCATGCTTGCTCTGTGCTTCCCCATTCTTGCGGGCATAGGCGTACTCCGCCTCACCACGAAGCTTTCGACGCCGTTTGCGATCACCCGGGCCATGGTAATGGGGAGACACATCCCCCGCGGTGCCCTGGGCAAAGATGGCCACAGGTTCAGAAACGCCATCCGCTTGCAGCTGCGTTTCTGCATGCAGGGCGGCATACCCCTTGTTGTCACCATCGTAGTGGGCGAGCCGATTGCCCAGGCAAGTCGCATGGACACCGAACAGGGAAAGCAGCGCCCGCACCCGGCCCTGTCGATGGAAGCTGATCAGGTGCATGGTGCGATCCAGCGCCAGGTGGGTCTGGGTTGCATCGCGAGGCGCCACATCCGGGTTGCGGTTATAAGCGTTCAGTGAGCGGTTCCAGGCCACCGGTACCGGATCAGGGACCTGGCTGCTGCGATACTGGATTTCAGTGGCCTTGCGAGTCACCAACGCGGCCCGCAGGGACGCCAGGGCGGCCTCCACCACCGCCTCCAGGTGGGCCGGCACGAACCCCGGGGTGACAAGATTATAGAGGCCTTCGTGGGCACAGCCTCCCGGCCCCGAGTGGGTGTGGGTGCAGGTCAGCACCAGACGGTGTTCATCGAAAGCCTCGCCCAGCGACTCACGCAATCCCGTCACGACGCCCTGGCGCATGGCATGGGTGACATAGCCAAGGTCCAGGCAGCAATACAGGAGTGGTGCGTCGTCGCTGTCCAGGTCGGCAATGGCAAGACTGCGGGCATAGAGGGGGTTGCGGGTACCAGTGGCCCGATGACCGGGCTGACCATAGCCATGCATGGCATAGCCACAGCCATTGATGTGGATTTCTCGCTTACCCCAGCCGACCTGATATTCCATTAGCAGTTCCTGCCTCACAATTTGTGCACGAACGTACCAGAATAACAATCCTGCAAGAAGTGGCCGAACGGGCCACTTTTGCTTCAACGATGTGTCTGGTTATCCAGACGGACAACAACGCGGCCATACAGCCGCGTTAGCCAGGATCAGGCGGTACGCCGCCTGACCAGTCCGTCCTCCAGTACTTGCTCAAAGTGATCTTTCAGGGTGTCCGCCACGCTCCGGTACTGGATGCCCAGCGCCTTGCTGCGGCTGTTATCAAAACGGATCGGATAGCCCACATTGCGGCTGATGAACTTGCGGGTGACCGGCCCCATCATCGGACCAAACAGCCACACCATCGGCTTCGGCACCTTCATTTTCGGGAACGGATACTGGTTGCCAAACTGCTTTCTCAGGGTAGCCGCAATGTCGAGCATGGAAACCGACTCACTGACCAGGATATAGCGACCGGAGGCGTCCGGGTTGAAGGCCGCCAACAGATGGGCCCGGGCCACATCTCGAACGTCCACTGCCCCATAAACCAGATCCGGTACACCGGTCTTCAGCTTGCCACGCCCCATGTCCAGCAGGGTGCCGATGCTGGCCGAGCTGCTGGCGTTGGTCAGGGAGGGCCCATAGACCATGCCCGGGTTGATGGTAACCAGATCCCAGCGGCGATCTTGTTCACCACTCTGTGCATCATGGATTTTCCACGCCTCCCGCTCGGCGGCCACCTTGGAGTATTGATAGGGGTTGTGATCCACACTGCTGGTGGTGTTCCAGTCTTCTTCGGTAAAGGCTGACTTGCCTTTCATGTCGGTACCGTCGCCATACACCGACGCCACGCTGCTGGTCAGCACGACCCGTTTGAGGGTGTCACACCGGTTGGCCGCATTGAGCACATTGCGGGTCCCCTCCACCGCCGGGCGCACCAGAGCTTCGTTGGCATCGGTGAACCCGTCCAGCACAAAGGGCGATGCGGTATGCATGAGAATATCGCAGCCCTGCAGGGGGGCATCGAAGCTGTCCGCATCCAGAAGATCCGCTTTGAACAGTTTCAGGGTGCCCTGGGCCTGCTCGGCCATTTTCAGCAGATGGGCAACACTGGCTGTCTTGTCCGGGTTCCGAACGGTGCCATGCACGGTGTGGCCTTCATCCAGCAGATACTTGATGATCCAGCCTGCGATATAACCGGACGCACCCGTCACCATGACGGTCAGCGATTCCTTGGACATGCCTTTCTCCAGCAACAATTCACGATGCCTGACGCTAGCACCGCAACAAGGCGGCGCAAAGGTGTAGCTGTGCCAATAGTTAAGGAGCCTCTGAATAACTCCTTGCATGCTCAGTCTTTCAGACTGGTTCGCCCCCTCGGCAAAGGTAAAGAGGGGCGCGCTTTTGATGGCATGCTGGTTGCCTGTTGAAAAAGCGCAACAACGAGTGCGGGCCAGCCTGGAAGACCCGAGAGCACCCGTTCGGGCATAAAGGCGCGGCCTGGAGTGCCCATCTGCTGCGCCTTGCCTCTCGGAAAGGGAACCACCCTGACCATCGAGTCAAGACACAACAGCTGCACACTCCAGACCACGCTGAGCACGCAAGGAGTTATTCAGAGGCTCCTTAACGTGTGGCCTTCACGCGCAGACACAACAGGCCTTTATCTCAGTGGAGTAGGCACTGGTGGCCGGCAGAGGAAAGCGAAGCGTATGCCGCTAAATGCTCAATGCAACGAGAAGCACGGACGCTGCGTTCACTGTCCCGCCCCCGGTCTCTCTGGTAGTATAAAAATTGCGCATCAAAGACGCATGGACTTCACGCCGTATCAGGGACTCCCAACACAATGTACAACCCGCCCGGTTACCAGCAGCACCTGGCACGCCCCTATCGCAAGGCACTTCTGAACGCCCTACTCGTCATTACTTTCTTCAGCGGTCTGCTGTTTGCGTGGATCAACTTCGGCCGCGGCAACAACGTGGTGGCCATTGCCGAACTGGTCATGGCCACCTATTCATTGGCCCTGCTGCTGATCATCCGTGATACCCGCCGCCTGGAATTCTGGGCCATGGCGTACCTGTTTCCCTTTTTCACGATCATGATGGTCGCCATGGCCTCCCCGCGCTCCACCGCCAATGTCTTTATCTGGATATTCCTGATCCCCATCGTGTCCCATTTGCTGGTAGGCCGGGTAAAAGGGCTTGGCATGAGTCTGCTCTACATCGGTATTGCCACTGCCATTTTCTTTCACCGTTTCGGCCATGATCCGCAGATGATGCAACCGCCGGTTCTGGCCAATATTTCGGTGCTGACCCTGTGCCTGATTGCCTTTTCCCATGTGTACGAGATCACCCGCGAACAAAGCGAGCAACGACTCACACAGCAGGCACATTCCGACCCACTGACCCAGCTGCCAAACCGGGCACACCTGCAGACCCGCTTTGATCTGGAACGCTCACGACACCAGCGCCAAGGCAACCCGCTGTCGCTGGTATTGCTGGACCTGGATTTCTTCAAGCGCATCAATGACACCCACGGTCATGCCGCTGGCGACAAGGCCCTGCAATACTTCGCCAATCTGATGCGCACCACCGTGCGCCAGACTGACCTGGTCGCCCGCATGGGCGGCGAAGAGTTCTGTCTGTTGTTACCGGATACGGACAAGGAACAGGCACGGATGGTAGCGGACAAGATTCGCCGCAAGCTGTCACAGGAAGCGCTGGATCTGGAAGGCGCGCCGGTCACCCTCACTGTCAGTGGTGGTATCGCCCAGCTGGGTGCCGATGGCGATACACTGGACATCCTCACTCGCAGTGCGGATGAAAAGCTGTATGAGGCGAAGTCCACCGGCCGAAACCGGATTGCTGCCTAACAGGGTATACAACCTGAATTATTCCTCGCTGCCGTAGGCTTCTCGTCATACCATGCACTTCAGCGCTGAATCCCAAACAGCAAGAACAGGATCATAATGACAACCGAGTTTCATCCTCAGACGGAGCACCTGGCCAGAGTACTCAGCCGGGCTTTTCACGATGACCCCCTGTTCGTGTATTTCTTTCCCGATGCCGCCAAACGGGCACGGCAATGTTTTCACAGTTTTCGCTTCATGCTGCGGCACGCGGCGCTTTACGGCGAGATCATCTGTGCCGACCAGAGTACCGACGGGGTGGCTTTGTGGTTGCCGTCCACGGCCATGCATCACTCCAATCTGGATCTGCTTCGCTTCGGGGTGTTACCGGCGTTGTTCGTGCAGGGCCCTGCGGCTATCAAGCGTCAGCTGGATGCGGTGGAAGATATGCATTCCATGCACCAGACCATCATCAGTGAACCGCACGCCTATCTAAGCACCTTCGGAGTAGACCCGGCGCAACAAGGCAAGGGGCTCGGCTCAGCCATTCTGCGCCCCACCCTGGAACGTCTGGACCGGGAAGGCACGCCGGCCTATCTGGATACCCACAATGAGGAGAATGTGTCGCTTTATCTGCGCTTCGGGTTCGAGGTGGTCCACCATGGCTATCTGCCCGGCGGCGCGGTGATGCATTGGGGCATGCTGCGACAACCGCGTTAATCCCCGCAGATCACTGAGCGAGATTCAGCTGATCGAAATGGTTGATCACCCCATCCGCAAGCTGGCTATGCGTCCCGGTTTCGCCAGGGTCGTAATAGATCCCCACCATCCCGGCATTACGCGCCGCCTCCAGGTCAAAACGAAAATCCCCCACGTAGGCCAGCCGCTCAGGGGGAAGTTGCCATTGCGTCGCAATGTGCAACAGACCATCAGGCGCCGGCTTGGGCGGCGCATCTTCCCGCGCCAGCAGGCAGTCTATGGCAAAGCCCAGCCGCGACAGAGTCAGCTCGGCGATGCTGCGGGCGTTGCGGGTGAGGATCGCCACCGGCACCCCGTTGGCCTCCAGCCGTTGCAGACACGCCAGGGCGCCAGGCATCCACTCGGCACGCTCTGCGCCGGCCCTTTCGTGATCCAGCACGACCTGATGCGCAGCCTCCTGCTCAGCCTGCGGCAGGGTATCGATGAACTCCAATACGCCTATGCCCTCAGGACATCCCAGCGCCTGCCGAATGACAGTGAAATCCAGACGGGAATCCACCAGGGTGCCGTCCAGATCAAAGATCATGCCGCGCAGTTCCGAATAATTGATGCTCACGCAGTCCTCCCTTGCCATTGCTTGCTCACCAGAGTGTGACACCCACCTATACACATCACTGTCATTATCAGTAATACTGCCTGAGACCATTATCAGGGAGTGATGCTATGAAACGCCTACAAAAACTGTTTGCCGGGGCTGCACTGCTGGCCCTCACCCCACTTGCCAGTGCCGGTGTCTACATTGGCGCAGGGCTTTATAACACGGCCGTGGATGAAGAAGTCGAGAATGTGGAATTCGATGACGATAACACCACCGGCGGCCTGTTCCTGGGCTGGCGCCCCATCGAGCTGGTGGGTGCGGAAATCGGTTACTACGATTTTGGTGAAGTGGAAGGTAATGGCAACGTAAAGGTGGAAGGGGGAGCCCTGACCTTCGCGGGCCTGCTGTCCTTCGAACTGGGCCCGGTAGGGCTGTATGGCAAGGGCGGTATTGCCAATACCGATTTCGATATCAAACACCCGCTGGGTGACGACGATGACTCGTCCACCGATGCCTTCGGTGGCCTTGGCGCAACGGTAGACCTGATGGACAAGCTGTATGTCTATGCAGAATACATGCGCTTTGATAACGAGTTGAACGTGGACATGTTTGGCGCAGGCCTGCGTTTCCAGTTCTGATCGTTTTTTCAGTATGAAACAGGGGCGCCTTTTGGCGCCTTTGTTTTATCCCGCATCTGCATTTGTGCCGTACCCCGTGCGTTACTCCGCTGCGCCACATTCCCACAACCACTTTTTGGAAACGCAGTTTTTGTAGGAGCCCAGCTCGCCTGGGCGAATCCGGCCGCAAAGGAAACCACCGACCTCCGGGAACGTTGAGACCTCCGTTAATCCTGTCAGTGTCGCTTGTAGCTTATAGCCCGAAGCTCCTGGCTATTCCCCCCCAGTCACCACCCGCTCCAACAGCACCCGATGCGGGGCTTCGCTGTACTGGCCTTCCCCGAAGGCGGCGATCAGGCTGAGGCCCGGCTCGAGCCGGAGTTTCTGCTGGATATGCCGGCGCGCCTCGCCACTCTGGTATTCCAGATCCACCGCGAAGCCATCATTACCCAGTTTGTCGATAGCCAGCGCAAAGTTGCTGCCCTCGGCCTGCCAGTGCGTCTGCCCCTTATCATGCAGGGTGATGTACCAGTCCACGCCATCGGCCGTTTGTTGCTGCACCACTTTCACGCCCCCCGCCGGAGGCCGGCCTTGCTGCCAGACAAAGGTGTAGTACCACATGCACAGCACCACCGCGAGCGCGGTGCTGGACAGGATCAATCGCCATTTCATCATGGCTGTTTTTCCTTGATTCAATTCGTGATTTCGGGACTGCTTGAATGGATTACAGCCTGACACCGGACGGGCTGTCGTCCGGCATCGGGCGTCTGGCATCCAGCATGCCGCTATCTCTTCACCTCAACCCACTGGCCTTTGCTGCGTGCCTGATAGCGGCCATCGTACATGGCTTCCACCGTCCAGGCGGGCAGATAATAACGGCCCGCAAAGGAGGCGTTAAGCGCCACGTCCAGGGTCAGGCGATGCTTGATACCCGGCTTGAGATCGAAGTAATGCATGACCCGGTCATCGCGCAGATCCTGCCAGGTGACCCGTTCACTGTTCTGCGCACTGCCATCCAGGCGGCTGCTGGTGAGCTGCCAGCCGGAAGGCAGAATCTGTGTCAGCGCCACATCTTCCAGAGTACGACGGGTGAGATTGTGGACGCTGACCCGGGCCACGAAATCCTGCCCCTGTTTCAGATTGGCAGGGTCCACCGGCTTACCGTCAGCCAGGAATTCCACACTCAAGGACAAGCCTTCGCTAATGGCCTGCTCATTGCCCGGTGCCGGAGTCCCCGTCTGGCTGAGGGTGACAAACAACTTTCGCTCGCTGTCATTGCGCACCGTCAGACCCTGCCTGGCAGAGGCCAGGGGCTGGCGAGTGACCGGCGATGTGGCGGCGACCTCCTGCCAGCTGCCCTTGCCCTCTTTCACCGCATAGGCGTAGGCGTTGTCGCCCTGCTGGCTGCCGGCATACCGGGCCATGGCCATCAATGACCAGGCGGTGGTCTGGGTGCTGTACCAGCCATCACTGGCCAACTGATCGGCAATGTCACGGGCCAGTGACCAGGCCTGCTGATCCCGTCCCTGAGCCTGGGTCACGGTCAGGCGGATGGCCTGATCGCGCAGCGAAGAGCCATAGGTATAGCTGGCACCGTCCTGCTTCACCTCGTCACGGGCCAGGGCGGTCAGTTCAGCGGCCACCTCGGAGAGTCCCATCTGCTGGTAGGCTGCCGCCAGCAGCCAGCGACCACTGTGGTAGCTGCTGCTGTTGCGGTAATCCTGCTCTGCCATCTGCAGGCGTTCTCGCAGACGGTTCATGGCACCAACCTGGGGCTTGCCTGCCAACGCCAGGGTGTACTGGCGGTAGGCTTCCGCACTCCACTGCCAGGGACGCTCCCCCAAACTCTGGCTGCGCCGGCTCTGCCAGTTTTGCCAGTTATCCAGTACCGCGGACGGCACCGCATAGCCCAACCGGCGAGCCTCCAGCAGAAAATGGCCGGCGTAGCTGGTGCCCCAGTCACTGGCTTGCGCCAGTCCCGGCCAGTAACTGAAGGCGCCACTGCTTAACTGGAATCGCTGCAGCCGGGCAATGGCCGCATCGATATGGGTCTGGATGTCCTGTTGCTGTTGATCACTGAGGTTCATCAGCTGCGGCAGGTACAACTGCGGCAAGGCCGCCGACGTGGTCTGCTCGATGCAGCCATGCGGGTAGCGCAGCAGATACTGCAACCGGCGCTCCAGCCCCATGGCCGGCAGAGTACTCACCGCCAGCGAGGCAGTGTTGGTGCCCGGCAAACCATGGGGCGCCATTTCCAGTGCCCACAGCTCGCCCTTCTCCAGTTTCTTGAAGCTGTCCCGGGTGGTGGGCGGGTTAGCGGCTCTCACCGGCAGGTGTACAGTCTCACTGGCACGGTGCTCGCCGGCGGTGGCCGTAACGGTAATCTCCCCCACCCCGGTCTGCTGTCTGGCAGTCAGCCGCAGGATGGCAATCTGGTCGGACGGGCCGGTGAATGTCAGGTTGGCCTTGTCACTGTCCACGTTGAACAGCGTCTCATCCACCTCTACGGACAGTGACACCTGGTCGATGCTGTCGTCGGTCACAAACACGGTCACCGGCAAGGCAACGCTCTCACCGGGCCCCAGTACCCGCGGCAGTGTGCTCAGCAGAGTCAGCGGCTGGGTGACGGTAATGTCGGCATCGGCCTTGCCGTAGGCGCCATTGTCCCCGGCCACCAGCATCACCCGCACCTGCCCCATGTAGGGTGGCAGGGTAATCTCGTGGCTGGCCGCCCCGCCTTCTTCCAGGCTGAATGGCCCCAGGAATTCCACCACCGGGGGAAAACGACGGCGTTGCTTGTCGCGGCCGTCATCGCCACTGTCTGAACCGCCCAGTGCCAGCAGCTGGTCCAGCTCGGCGCCATAGGCGCCGGCGACCAGGTCAAACAGATCCCAGGTCAGCACGCCCAGCGCTTCCCGTTGATAAAACGCCTGATGGGGGTCAGGGGTGCGGAAATTCGTCAGCCCCAGCAGCCCCTCATCCACCAGCGCAAGGGTGTACGTCATGGGTTTGCCCTGCTGCTCACGGACCGAGACGGTAAATGTCTCCTCCGGTTTCACTGTGGCCGGGGCATCGATTTCCGGTTGCAGACGGGTGGCCGGATCATCCACCAGCAAGGGCAGCACGCCATAGAGACGGATCGGCCGGTCGTTATCCCGCTGGTGGGGCTGCAGCAGTGCCACATGCAGGTAAACGTTGGGGGCCATGTCTGCCGTCACCGGAATCGTCAGTGTCTGCTTTTCTCCGGTGGCGGGTTTCCAGTACTGCTGAAGCACTTCCGAACCGCTTTCCAGGCTCACCAGCAGCCGGCCTTCGGCCATGGCCGGCAGCTCGATACGAGCCGTTTCCCCCACCGCATAACGCGCCTTGTCCGCGGCCAGACTCAACCGGGTGGCGGCATCCTGGCTGCCTGCCGCCTGATCCGGGCTCCAGCCCAGATAGACGGTCTGGGAGGCACAGTGTTCGCTTTGCTGGTCACACACCCGGATCAGGTGGCGACCCCAGTCATAATCCTCACCCTCAAGCACCCACTGGCCACGGCCCTGGGCATCAGTGGTGATTCCCACCTCACGGATTACCCGGGTATGAGGATCGCTGATGAAGTGCGTGAGATCATCACCGGAACGGTCCCACCACCAGCGCCAGTTGATTTCATAGACGGTGAGCATCAATGGCCTTCCGGCCAGGGGCTTGCCATCGCTATCCACACTGATCAGATCAATGGCGTGTTGTGCGTTGCGGGCCAGCGCGCCGCCCCAACCACTGCCCTCAGGAATGCGCATGCCTGCCCACTGCTCATAGGGATACACCGGCACACTGCGAATCTGGGTGCTGTAATCGCCGCTGTTTTCAAACACCCGGGTAGTGAGAGTGGCGCGCATCATGCCCGGGGGTTGCTCAGCGGGCACCGTGAGCGGGAAGCGGGCCTTGCCCTCCGTGTTGACGCTGGCATCAAAGGCAGTAAAGGGCTCGCTGCCGAGTGCACGGGTAGCATCATCAAACTGGAAGGCATCAAGGCCGTCGAAACGGGTGGTCATCGCCCGGCTACGCACCTTCACATCGGCCTTGAGGTTGGAGGCGGTGGCCCCGTTGAGCCACTGGGTGAACAGGGTTACCGGCTCGGCCCGGTTGGCGGAGACCTGCTCCGGCAGGGTCAGATCAATCTTGAGCCGATTGGGCTTGATGGCTTCCACCCGTATCGGGGTATCAAAGTAACGCTGGCCCAGACGCGCCACCGCACGCCAGTTACCGGTGGGGGCTTCCTCCGTCGTCGCCAGGGTAAAGGCATAGAAACCGTTGACGGGTGCCTCCAGCGTGTAGCTGTTGATCTTGTTGCCACGGGGGTCGAACCAGTCCAGCGTCAGGGGATGATCATCGGGAATCTGGTCATTGCGGTCTTCCAGGATGAAGGTGAGATGGATAGTGTCACCGGGGCGCCAGACATCCCGTTCGCCATAAAAGAATCCCTTGAGGCCGTCACGCACCCGCACCCCGCCGGTGTTGAACTGGTTGGTCGGCAGCGCACGGTTACGGGCCAGTTTGAGAAAGCCGGTATCGCCGTCCTGGTCCGCCTTGAGGTAGAACGGAGTGCCTTCCAGGGTCAGGGTCACCATGCCTTCATCATCGGTAACGCCGCTGCCTACCTGTTGCTGCTGGTAGTTATACACTTTCACGGTCACGTCGCCTGCCGGCACATTGTCATGCAGGTGGGTGGCCACCACATGCAGCCGATTGTCTTCACCCTGCTTGGCAATCAGGCCCAGGTTCGACGCCAGGAAGGCACGGGTGCTGGTGGCCAGATCATTGTAGCGGTAGTAGCTGTCCGAACAGGGGTTGTCCTGCTCGTACCAGCTGAGGTAACCGGCATCGTCGTAGTAACTGCTGACACGGTCATCAGGCACCTCCTGTCCTGGTCCCTCATAGTTGTCCGGCAGGGAGGTCTTGCGGGTCAGGGCCCCGGCAGGACAATCATAGTGGATATCATCCCCATCGATGGTGAGGGTCAGCATGACCAGACCATTGGGATGTCGGGCCATCAGCTCGGTGAGGTCCAACTGGTAGCGCTGCCAGCCTTCCCCATTGGCCGGCAGGTCGAGGGTCTTTTGCCAAAGGTGGCGACCGGTGCGGTTATCCATAGCGGCCCCATCCAGGTCACTGCGCTGCAGATACACGCCCATGTTGTCATCGAACACCCGAAATGCCTGAACTTTGACCGAGCCTACAGCAGCGGCTTCGAACGGAACGCTGAGCGTATCGCCCCGGGGCAGGATGGTACCCTCCCCCACAAACCGCACCCCGGGACGGGACATCATCAGGGTCACCGTCTGCTCCAGCTTGCTGTCCAGACGCACACCTTTGGCAGACCTTACCCCTCCTTCAATGACCAGCCGGACCGTGTCTTCGCTGTCGTCATCGGGGTAGATTTTCAAGCGGCTACCATCCACCTCGGTGCGCGGCTTCAGGTTACGATCCAGCGTCACCAGCCCCATCAGGTTCTGGGTCCCTTGCAGTGGCTCAGAAAAATTCACTTCCACATGGGGCCTGGGGTAATTCACTGCCCGCACATTGGTCACAGCGAAGGTCGCCCGGGCCGGCACGGCATAGCGTCGCTCGCCCTGATTGTTTACGCCCAGGGTGGCGCCATCCCAGCCCAGGACCAGCTCGCCCTCATCATCACCACGGGCAATACCGCTGATGCTGAAAGCATGCTGCAAACCGGCTGCATCGTGCTGCCATTGCAGCACCGGCTGCCCCGGCCCGGAAACCGTCAAGGCCTGCTCCACCTGGGCCGGGTCGGCCACGTCCCGGGTCTGCAGACGGCCGGACAGGGTCATGCTCTCGCCATCGTCGGCGGGCAACAGTGATTCCACAGTGAGACTGAGTTGCTGGTGCATCACCTGCAACGCAAACCGGGCAGGAGGAAGCTGGTCATCCACGCTGTCGAGCCCCTGCGCAAAGAGGCTCAGCGTCAGGGAAGCCCCCGGTTCCAAAGGGCTGGCGGGACGAATTTCAAGGCGGTCTTCCGCCACCGCCACCGCTTCATGGGGAATCTCAGGCTTGAGACTGACCACGCCTGACAGGGCCTTGCCCCTTTCCTGTTCGGCGAACACCGGGTGACTGAAGCGAACGGTAATCGGGCCACGGGCGCTGATCGTACCGCCCGGTGTTGCCGCCAGATGTTGCTGCCAGCGATTATCCAGCGGCGTTAACGTTGTCGTTACCGGTGCTGTTGTCTGCTCACCGGAGGGTGTCTGTGAGCCGGCTTCGGGCTTGTCATCACAGGCAACCAGCATCAGGCTGGCACTAATCAGCAGAAGGCGAATAACCGTTGCAAACCACATTGGCATCACTGACGTTCCCTTGTTCAATATATCGGACAAACATAGCACACCGGCATAGCAATCCGGTGTGTTTCAGCGCGCCCTCCCCGAGGTCCCCGGGTCCGGGAGCGAATCGATGAAACCGCGTCTCTGGGCCGGTATCGTTACCCTGCTCTTTGCACTGGCCGGTGTGCTGCTGTGGCAGTCATTGGGCGCAGATCCCCACGCCGCCCGATGGCAGGATTACCTGGCACGCCTGTCACGTATCACCGACATCCCGATCCCCGACAGCACACCCTTGCCGTTACGGTCCTATCCTTCCGACCGTGAGCTGAAGCAATCGTTACCGGATCACCGTATCAACCTGCTGGATTACATCGAGCTGCGCCACTGCGATCTCATGGCCCTGGTCAGCCAGCGCAACAGTGCTCTGGGTAAACTCCAGGCCGCCTCGCTGCGGCTGGACTATGAGCAGCGGTTCATTCAGCTGGCCCGGCAGTGCCTGAAAAGCAACACCCTGGAGAACCCGGATCTGGTGCGTCTGCTGAACCAGGCCATTGAAGACAAGCAGGCCGCCCTGCCCCGGCTACGCTGGAACATGCTGGCAGCCGGGCCGGAACTGCGGCACTTTCTCAGCCTGTCGCCTTCCGCCGAAGCGGGCGACAGCCAGGGCGCCCTGTCCAGCCTGGCACTGCTGGTCACTATCCTGTTTGACGGACAGGAAGCGGAAACGGCTCAAACCGGGAGTCTGGACAACCATCTGGAGCCACTGTTTCGTAGCCAGGCGGGGGGCGTGCTGTTGAGGCGCCAGGCGCTGGCACTGGAAAACCTGAACCGGGCAAACCGCATGCTGGACGCCATCGAACCGACTGCGCTCTGCCCGCGCAACCGGGCCAGCAGCCGCGCCCGAAGACTTCGCAATGTGCTGGACAATATCTGGGGCCCCAGCGTGCAACACGCTCTGGCGCAGGCGCAGCGACAACGGGACAAACTGGCCGCCAGCCTGGCCAGACTGGCCGCACAGACCGTAGCCACGGACGCCTTTCGGGACTGGCAAGCCCATTATTTCGGGCCAGACGGGCTGGAGACACAGCTGCAGCAAGCACTCAAGGATCATGTGAGCCTGTGGCAATCACGGCTGCGCCCCTGCGGCCTGGCGCCAGGCCAGTTCTGAATGCACGTTCGTGCAATTATTGACCTAAGGAGCCAAACGAAAAGTCTTTATGGCGAATGTGAATGCGAACATGTGTCCACATAATGACTGTGTCGATGAGGTCCCATCCATCGACTGCGGAGTTCGCTCCGTGTAGCTCTCCCGAGCCAAACTATTATCGGCGCCCTCTGGGCGCCGTTTTTTTGGCCGCTCGTTGGCCGCTCTGCGGCTGCTTCACGCAACACGCAACATGCACCACGCAAGAACAATCGGGTGGAGCATACAGTGGGAGTCTGCCTGCAGCCGAAATGTTTGCCCATTCGCTTGCAAGCAAGCTCCCACATTAAAACCAGAGCCAGGCAACCCTCCCCGGCTTTTGTAGGAGCGGTGGTTCCACCGCAATTGGAGCTGCGAGCTGCGAGCTTCAAGCTGCGAGAGAGATCAAAAGCCACCCGGAGTGATACCCAGGGGTGGTTTTTGTGGGAGTCTGCTTGCAGACGAAAGGTTTGGCATGTTGCGTGATGCGTGCTGCGTGCTGCATCAATGCATCAAGGCATCAATGCAGCATGAACGTGATGTACTCCAGCTCACTCATCTTGCGGTTCACCAACCACAAACCCAGCAGCACACACACCGCCAGCGCCAGCAGAAAACCGAAGCCAAAGAACTGGGGCCCCAGGTAGAGACTGATACCGGTAAAGAGAATATTCAGAACCAGGAACAGCCCGGTAAGGAGTACCAGCATGCGGCGCTGGTCCAGATAACAGAACACATTGATCACGGCGAGAAACACCACCTGCAGCGCGGTGGCAATCAGCTGTACTTTCAACAGCGGCAGATACAGGTCGGAGATACCCAACGCGGCAAAGATCTGCGCACCGGTCACCATCAGCACCAGTGCTGAAATCGCCTGGATCTTGAGTATTTGGAAGATCCCCTGGCGAATCACAAACACCATCTGGTTTCGCTGGTCTTCAATATAGGACAGTGAGCCGCCGTCGCGGACCGCATCATAGAAATTGCTGTAGTGTTCCACAAAGTCGGTTTCCATGCGGACCAGGAACACTGCCATCCCGGGAATCAGCGACAGGTAGGACAGAAACACCGGAATGTCGTAGATCAGCGACGCCCGCAGCGGGCCAATCACGTCACTGCCAGTCCCGGAGTAGAACCAGAACATGGCCTTGTCCGCCCAGACCCCGGCATTGTAGAAAAAGCCCACCAGCATCAGGGAGGGATACAGGTATTTACCCGAGAACATCTCGAATGAGACGATGGACTTGGCCGGGTAGCCGCGAATGATCAGCACCAGCATGCCACCAAGCAGGGTAACCTGCCCCAGCAGAAAGCCCAGCAGCAGCCCTTCAAGATCCAGGAAACGCAGCAACAGAGCGGCCACCACAGTAATCCCGTAGCCCAGTGCATACAGCCACAAAATGGCCTTGTACTGTTTCATGCCGGAAAGAAATACGGTGGCAATCCAGATGTTACACAGCACAACAAAACAGGCCACCAGCAAGGCCCGGTAAAGAATGCTTTGCGCGGGAAACAGGAACAGGGCCACCGCCATGGCAAGCAGCCCCGAGAGCATGGTGACCAGCACTGTCACGCCACCAAAGTTGGGCAGAATCAGGTCTTCCCGGTGCTCAAAAGAGCGGTCAGCACAGAACCGGGTAAAAGCCAGTTGCACCGCACCGGTGAGCACCAGACTGAGCGCAATCAGATAGGTAACCGTGACCTGGAACTGGGTGACGCCGGCATCCGGCACCACCATGCCCAGACTGAAAATACCGATGATCAGGATGCCAATGATCGACAGCACCCAGGGCCCCGAGCTGATTACCCCGGCATAGGTATAGGCCCGGATCAGCCCCAGCAAGGTATCCTTGCGCAGCAGTTTGCGAAGCTCGAAACCGATACCCGCCATTAGCGCCCCCTCCCCTGTGGTTGCGCTGATTCGCTGCGTGCAATCAATGACTGGTACAACTCACGGTAAGCGCCAAACATCATTTCCTGGGTGTACAGTGCCTCCACGCGACGAATACCCGCTTGCTGGGCCTGGTACCAGGCCTGCTCATCCGACAGCAACCTTGCCACCGCCTGTCCCAGTGCCTCCGGGTCGGCAATACCGACCACATCGCCAGCCTTGCCAAAGGCTTCATCCTCCGGGCCGAGCCCTTCGATCAACTGGCGACAGGAACCCACATCGGTGGACACCGTGGGCACACCGGCAGCAAAGCCTTCCAGGATCACCAACGGCAGTGCCTCACTGATGGAGCTCAACACCATGACGCCCACCTTGGGCAACAATTCATCGATTTTCTGGAAACCGAGGAACTTCACATTCTTTTCCAGTCCCAGACTCGCCACCAGACCATGGCACTCCCGGGCATAGTCCTTGTCTTCATCTTCGGGGCCCGCAATCCAGCCTTCCGCATCAGGAATCTCATTGACCAGTGTGCGCATGGCACGCAGAAAGGTTTTCACATCCTTGATAGGCACCACCCGCCCCAACAGACAGGCCACCTTGGGTACTCCGGACTGCCGCGCTGCCCGCACTTTCTGCATACGGGGCAAATCGATGCCGTTGGGAATATTCATGGTGCGTTCGATGGGGGCACCATCATCAACCTGACGCTCCCGGTTCCGCTCATACAACGCCACGATCCGGTCCGAAGCCTGATAGCAGGCCTTGCCAAGTTCGGTAAAGAAGTTCACCCATTTCTCGCGGAAATATGCCATCTCCGCATTATTCTTTTCTACCAGACCCCGGTTATCACTGATCCATTCACTCTGAAACAGATCGATCTTCCTTTCCTTGGTATAGATGCCATGCTCGGACAACAAAAGGGGCTTGCCATAACGACGCTTGAGCATCGCCCCGAGCAGGCCCGCATAGCCTGTAGAAATGGTGTGGTACATCTTTGCCGGAATCAGATTCCTGGCAATGTCATCCAGCACCCAGATCGGCGCGTGCATGATGCGCACGGTCCAGAAATAATCCACAAAGGAGGGGTCACGGCTGTTCTCACGGTAGGCCCGTGAGATGTAATCCCAGCTGGCACGGCTATGCAGAAATGCCTCTTCGGAATAGGCCTGCCCATCGCCAAGATTGTTGACCATGTATTCGAACAACTCGGCCTTGCGATGGTTATCGTCACCATTCTTTACCAGTTCATGAAACTGGCGGACTTTCCGGAAGGCCTTGGGGTTTCCTTTTAGCGGCTTTTTCTCGGCGCCACGTTTGAAGTTATGAAGATAATGCACTTCCAGATGCACCACATTGTCCGGAAGCTCATACTTCATTTCACCATAGTCTTCCGGGCGACTGCCGATGAAACAGCAGGCAAAGGTATATTCCGGGAACCCGCGAATGATCTGGTTCACCCAGCTGGACACGCCACCACTGACATAGGGAAAGGTCCCTTCCAGCAGCAGACAGATATCAGCCTTGTCGGCGGTGGGAAACCCCATGATCACTCCAGTATTCAACGGATTTATTCAGATTGGTGAACTGACTGTCGTCGGAAATTTCCCCCATCAGGCGTTTGACCAGAATGAACTGACAGCGCTGCAGGGCAATTTCCGCAAGCCAGGGATTCACCAGGTTGGCGGAAAGACCAAGGCGACGGGCAAACACCAGTGATTGCTGGGCTTCGGCCAGGTTTTCCTGGGCCAGTAGAATACGGCCACGCAACAGCCACAGCCCCGCATCCTGGGGCGCTTCCATCAGAGCCATATCCGCATAAAAAGCGGCCTTCTCCAAAGTAATACGGCGAATGTCACCGCGCACCAGATCCTGATAATTTAGTTCCCAGTAGAGCTCCGACAATCGTCGGGCCAACCCATAGCGCCGTGACTCTTTCGCTCGTTCGAGCAATTGCGTAGCGCGGTCGATATCACGGGTGATCACTTTTTCCTTCTGATCCAGAATCCCGTAGGACAGCAACCGCACATCTTCAAAACTGTCACCAAGGGATTCACGCAACAGCTTGCCTGTGACCCTGGCCGGCATGTCCTTGAGCACCAGCATGCCCTGAACCCGCAAGGCATCAGGAGCGTCATCGCTGGACAGCAACAACTTGAGATCAATCTGCCGAAAGCCGCTGCCGGGTTTAGCCTGCACGGGGGTAAAGTATGGCTGGGCAACCAGCGCAAACGGCTGCTGTCGCAGGCTGTTGGGCAGCCAGACACCGAGCAGCACCCCACTTAACAGGGTCAGCAAACCAATGGCTGGAATAAAAAATGCGAACCCGAAGATCAACAGCCAAGACGCTACTTTGGGAGTGCGGAAACGGGAAGGCAGCACACCCCAGGCCACCACCGTCATCAGGGCAGAAGCCAGCCCGTGAGACGTGAGATAAAGCAGGAAGAGTCCCAGCGAGGTCTTCTCACTGAGCAACAACAATAGCGACCCCAACTCTGCCGAGATCGCATAGATCAGCAGCTTGAGGCTAGACACCCGCTGCCTCCAGCAATTCAGCCAGCTGGGTTTCGGCGTCGCGGCCATCCATGTGCCGATAAAAGAATTGCACCCCCGCCTGGCGCAGACTCATGAAGGCGAATTCATCCTGCAGCCAGTTATCAGTACGCATGATAAAGCCTTCCAGGCCGGATTCACCGGTCATCGGCATCATCATCAGCAACACCCGGTCATTGATCCACCAGGCAAGATCCAGGCTACGCATGCCACGGGCCAGCGCGTCCAGAATCAGGCCTGCCTGCTCACTGTCATCTGCGATGAACAGAGTCAGGGAATTCTCAACACGCACATCCTTGCGCAGACGTGTCAGTGCGACCATCTCACTGGCCATGCGGAAAGGCAGCTCCGGCCAGCGGTCAAGCAGCAAACGGGCATCCGTTCCGCTGAGCACCACATCGGCATAGAAATTCAGCAGCACGGACAGTAGCTGCAGATTCTCATAATTGATGGACA
This sequence comes from Alcanivorax sp., assembly GCF_017794965.1. Lineage (NCBI taxonomy): Bacteria > Pseudomonadati > Pseudomonadota > Gammaproteobacteria > Oceanospirillales > Alcanivoracaceae > Alcanivorax > Alcanivorax sp. The sequence goes on along the minus strand of NZ_CP051240.1, from coordinate 1,255,868 downwards.
AAAATGGCATGCGTTCGATCACCAGCACGCCGTTGATCTCACCGGAGCTGCTGAGCACCGGCGCCACAACCAGATACAGGCCATGGTACACATCATCATGCTCACTCTGCTGAACGTGCGCCAGGGTCTGGCTGTCCAAGGCGTAGGCCAGCAATGCGTTGTCCTGCTCCAGTGGTTTGCACTCCCCCAGCACCGCCGCAGGCGTATCGATTACCTGATCCCCGGAGACCGGATAAATGGCCGCCCGCTGCAAATGACAGTACTCCGCCAGCAAGCTCATCAAATCATCCGATGCCGGCAGCGTGACCGTTTCACTTTCCTCCAGGGTCAGATCACGCAAGCGAGTCAGCGCATCGCGCACCGTGTAGGGCTTGATCAGCAGATTCTCTTCCAACCGGTCATGGGAAAGACGCAACAACACATAGCGCTGGGTCAGGTTCTGCAATCGCTCCAGTGCATAACTGGCGGCACTGTCAGAACGCATCAGTCGCACACGCCAAAGATCAGCAAATTCCCCGGCGATCAGGGTGATCACAAAGCCACCCAGCATGAGCCCTTCCGGGAACCGCAGACCGATGTAATAACCGAGAAATTGCAGCACAAACCACGAACCGATCAGGCACAACATGGCGAACACGCCTAGCAAACTGCCGTAACGTAGCGCCAGCAGAATCGGGACCAGCAGAATCCAGCGGAAATTGGCGTCCAGCGCGAGCGGATCAAGCGGGCGCAGCCAGATCCCCACAGCGATCGCTGCCACCAGCAGCACCAGGGTTTCGAACACTGACCAGCCGACACCTTTTGCCGGTGCCAGCCATGCCGCCAGTTTGCCGCTGCCGATCCGCTCCAGCATCAGTCGATCACCGGTTTGAGCAGTTTATCGATGACTTTCTGCCCGGTTTCACTGAGTGAGTCGCGGGCCCATCCCGCCCGTGAACCGGTGCCGCTATAGACAATATTGCCCGACGGCAGCTCACGGATTTCCAGCATGACGCCCACTGCAGGCTCGCCATCCACGCCGGTCTTGTAGCGCCACTCATGTACCACACCGGACACCACGTAGTTACCGTTGCGGGTACTCACCCACTGTTTCATCTTGTCGCGGCTGCCCGGCGAAGACGCTTCAAACAGGACACCATCATTATCACTGTCTGGATAGGCATCCACCGCCTGCACGCCATGCCGGAACAGCACCGACTCGACGATGGCTGCCGCACGCAAACCCGCTTGCGGGGTGGCCGTGCGATTGGTCAGCGGCAGTACCAGCCAGGTGCCTTCCCCGGACAGGCTAACGTCCTGGGTGCTGCGCACATGGGTGCAACCCGTCAGGGCGACCAGCAGCAACGCTGAGATCAGTACTCTCATGGATTCTCTCCTAGTAATAAATCCTGTATTCCAGTGCAGCCCGGTAGCTGTCTTCACCGCTACCGCCCGTGTTCAGTTGTCGCTCCAGGTACAGCTTCCAGCCATCGCGACCGATCAGTGGCCCTTCAATGCCTGCGCGTCCGGTGAAACCATCGCCGGAGAGACTGTTATGGCTGTAACCAATCTCCGCCCATCCCTGCAAGCGGTGCGGACGTATATGCACGTCTGGCATGCCAATCAGCAATGACAGCTCGGATTCATGGTAATCCTCGGGAATGGCAGTAGCCGGCTGGCCAGGCGGCAACAAAGCCTTCACCTCGTCCATGCTTTCCCGTTCTTCATCAAAGTCGGCGCGGGTATGGCGCAGACGAACGCCGGGTGACAAACGTGACAACCAGGGCCGCCAGCTACTCTGCAGATTCGTGATGCGCCCTGCCCCCAGCGTCTGGTCATTGAGGTCATGGTACTGGTAATCCGCCAGATCCACGCTGTTCTGCCATGTTGCCATGGGAGACCAGTTCAGCGCATAGCGGGGGCCAGTGCGGGAGCCACCCAGCAACAGCAGGGATGATTCATCGGACGGCATTCGCCACTGGTAATCCAGCGTGCCGGACCAGTCCGCATTCCAGTTGGCGCCCAGTTCCAGCGCGGCCATGGTTTCCTGGTTATCCAGCAGATCCCGCTGGCCGACAAACAGTGAATGCCGGTAGCGTTGACGTTGGTAGTTCCAAAACAGCCCAACACGTTGCTCATCATCGTCCACCACCAGCAAGGTCTCGTCATTGCTGCTGAACTGGCGACGATCCAGCTGCAACACCAGTTCACTGTGATCACTGACAGGCTGGTATTGCTTGAACTGCCAATCCTGAATATCCAGCGCCCCCAGACGCCGTTGTTCGAACCCAAGTCCAGTGGAACGGGCCGAGGGTAGCAGCAGGCTTTCCTGGGTCAGCACACTGCCCGCCAACTCCGGGGCGCCTTCCTGCATCGCCATCAGGGTTGCTGCGGCAGCACGTTCTTCATCCAGACGCAGCTGGGTATCCAGCTGCTCGCTGAGCGTCAATTGCGAGCCATATTCTTCACGCACACGGGCCACGCTATCCTGATCATCCTGCAGGGCAGCATAGGCCAGCGCGGAGCCTGACTGAAGCTCGCCATCCGCCTGGTACTTCTGCAGATACCAGGCCTGGGCCAGTTCATTGCTGGTCTGCAGCAGGGACCACTGCGCCAACCATTCAGCCCGGGTGGCCGGCGGCAATGCCTGGACGCTGCGGGCCACCTTGTCAGCACGGGCCAGAGACGCATCTCCGTTTTCAAAGAACCGGCTCAGGGTCAGCATCATGAACTGGTATTCGGTCTTTCGCGCTTGCGGAGCCTGTGAAGGCCGATCCCGCCAGAGTTTGCGAAGCACCGGCCAGGCCTGATCCTCTCGACCAGCGGCAAAAAGCGTCTGGGCATAATTCCATTGTGTCAGCCAGTCTTCGGGATTGCGTTCCAGCAAGGCGCGCTGATAACGCAGTGCGGCCTCCGGCTCACCCAGCTGAAGGTGGGCGGCAGAAAACGCTTCCCAGTAACGGCTATCCCGGCGAGCGTCATCCTGCCAGCGCAGGATACTGCGACGCAGCACATCCTGATCGCCGACGGCCACATTCAACCATAGCCAGCTGATGCGAGAGTCACGATTATCCGGGGCCAGATAGAGCGCCCGTCGCAGCGAATGCCGTGCTTGATCATGGCGCGCCTCGCGCAGTTGCAAGTTGGACATGAAACGCAGGAACGCGGGGTTCTGCTCAAGAATCTGCCGCTGTTGCGGTGACATTCGCGCCAGAAACGCATCAATGGATTGATACTCGCCCCGGTTTTGCAAGGCGAAGAGCACGGCCATGGCCATTTCCGGATCATCCAGCTTGTGCCAGGCGCGATCCATCAACGCGGTCATCCTGTCGCGATCAAAATACCGTAACAGGTTGATGAACATGTAAAGATCATTAATGGTGTCATCGTCCTGGCGCACCAGCGTCTCATAATGCTGAATGGCGGGATCCCAGCGCCCCAGCTCTGCTGACATCACCGCCATCTGCCGGGCAACCCGGGGGTCATACTCCAGCCCACTGGCATCCTCTTGCAGCATGTCCAGGGCCTGCTCCCTCTCCCCCTGCAGCCACAACAATCGGGAGGCCTCCAGCGCCATGTTGGTTTCCGGACCATAGGCATCGGCATACTCGCGGGCGATCGCCACGGCCAGCGGGTCATCCCCACTGTTCAGGGCAAGCTGCTGCATCTCGCGCAGTACCGTGCGGCTGGGATATCGACGTTGCCAGTCACGCAGAAAGGCAATCCCCTCATCCGGTTTACCCAGTAATTCATACTGCCGCGCAATGTCGTGAATCAGGGCGGCGTCATACGGCCTCTCTCGCAGGGACTGCTTGCGTGCCTGCATGATCAAACGGTTGTTGTAAGTGGATGGCGCAAGGCGCAGCACTGCGGACCAGGCTTCAGGGGCGTCCGTGAGGGTAGCAATACGTTGCCAGGCCCTCAGTGAGCTCTGAAAATCCCCTTGCCACTGCGCGACCTGGGCAAGGCGCTCCAGCCAGCGAATATCCTGCGGGTGCCAGTAAAGCGCGTTTTCCACCACCTGGCGCGCCCGCAGCAAGTTACCTGCGCCCACGAACACCTGATAGCTGCGGTCATAATAGTTTTCCACATAGGGCGCGGGCGGCTGAGCCTGGGCCAGTCCGGTTAACAGCAAGCCGGTCACTAATGCTCGCCTCATCGCAACTGCCTCGCCCCAGGCAGATTGAGCAGCAGGATCCCGTAGCGCTGCGCACGCGACATGTCGCCTCCGGCCTGTGCCAGTAGCATCAGCCGATACAGCACGGCCTTGTCATGCAGAAACGGGGCTTCGCGGCGCGCCGCCAGTGAGAGGGCATCATCATGAAAGCTTCCCGCTTCCAGCGCAGCAATAGCAGACAGGAAGTACGCCTTGCGCTGGTCTTCGGCGTTGCTCACTGCCATGGCCCGAACCCAGGCTTGTGACGCCTGTTGGTAATCACCATTGGCAAGATAGACCCGGGCCGCGCGCTCATGCCAGAGATCGGGCTGCCGCCCCTCACGGGCAATCCGCGTGTAGGTTTCGGCAGCAATATCGGATTCATTGACGGCCATGGCCATCCCGGCCAGCTCTTCCTGTTGCTCCAGCGTAAGCGCATCCCGGTCCATGGCCTGAATGCGCCCAATGGTCTGATACTGCAACATGGTGCCGTCGCGGTTTTCCGGCACAATCGCCATCAGCCGGCTGAAGTCCTGCTTCAGCCGCAGCCAGGCGACTTCCGTGCCATGCGAGTGTCCGTCACGTTCAATGATGCTGAGTTGAGCTTCGGCTTCCGTGAAGTGGCCCAGCATGATCAGTTCTCTGGCCAGCAACAGCCGCAACTCATCATCATCCGGCTTGGCCTTGAGCCAGGCTTGCATATAGCTCAGTGTCACCGCATCCAGTCGGGCGCTTCGCAGTGAAGTGGACAGTTCCCGCGGGAAAATCATCCAGCACACCACCGCAATCAACAGCAAAAATGCCAACAGCTCATGCAGCCCCATTACCCGGAGGCGATCATTGCGAACATTGTAGCCGTAGCTCAACGAGCTCATGCTTCGCACTCCTGAAATAGTGGACACCCTCTTCGCGACGCTGCGGATTCAGACGCTGGCCCGCCTGAGTCAGAACGCAGCCAGAGGCATTGCCAATGGCAAACTCCAGCTCGGTGTAACCGCGCAGGGAAAACTGCAGCCCCGTATCCTGCTGCGCAAAGGCGGTGAGACGACCATTGGCCTGCTGAAGATACGGACGGGCACTCTCCCCTTCTTGCCAGCTGGCGGTGGCGCCGCTGAGGTGCAGGTAGCGTCCGGGCTTGTCTTCCCGGTAACCCGCCACCCCCTGGCTGGTTGCCATATCCGGCAAACCGGTACCCTCCGGCAAACGCAAGGTACGTAACTCGCCATCACCACGGACCAGCCACCGGTCACCTTCACGGGCAATGGCCATATGATTGAAATCCAGCACCTTGCGAACGTATTCAGAGGCAAACAGGGGGAACAGGGGTTGCTCCTCGGCCCACTGGTATACCTTGCGCAAGGATTCCAGCGAGGCGTTCTTGCTGGCGATGTAGGTGTGATAGTAGACATCCACCGGCTTGAAACGGTGCGGGGTCTCGGTGAGTTCGAAGGTTTCGATCACACGCTCGAAACCGTAAAAGGGCCCGGTCCATTCATGGGTGTAAATGTTCTCGTTCTGGTTGGGCGCGTACACCTGGTACTCCTCCCCTTTGGGAATACCAATGCCCTTGATCAGCGTCCAGGTGGGCGAGCTGCGGGTAATGACCGTATCACTGCCATTCATGTTAAGCAGGCCACTTTCCCTGGCCACCGCCAGCGCTTCTGGCGTGGGTATGGTGTCGCCACTCCACAACACCAGCTCGGTTTTCTTCCCGGGCGGCAGCAAATTCTCGTCAATATAACGGGCAGAACCTGCCACCTCCCTTTCCGGTGTCATGCTGTATTCGGGAATCGGCAAACGCAGCTGCCCTTCGGGGCCGAACAATGAGTCCGGATTCTGCTGGGCGTCATACCAGAAGAACGGATGAGAATAGGTATGGGTCGCCGCTTCCACATGGTCCAGCGTATACATTTCCCGGGCAATGTTCTGCAGATCCTCGGCCTGGTCTGGATACAGGCCCTGGGAGGACACTTCACCTTCAATCACGGAGATAGTGGTGGGCAAATCAAACTTTTTCAGGATTTCTTCCAGCAGGACACGGGCATCAGCCTGGCCCTGGTAGTCCTGCACCTCGGCCAGACTGGGAAAACCGTCACCATCCATGTGGGCAAAGCCCAATCGCCGCCCGTTTTCTGTGGTCACATCCGGAATTGGCATGGCCGGCAAGCGCAAGGCCGAGCGAACAAAGGTCAGCGGGTTGAACATCCAGCGTTCCATCCCCTTGCCGTCAACCGTGGGCAACGCGGACCGGATCACGTAAGGCTGCATGGCATAGCCGCCCCACTCCGTCATCGCCACCGGAGTGTATTGCTGGCCATCAGAAACCAGTTCCAGCCATGGGGTAGTGACCTGGGTGTTATGCAGAGCCTCTCCCACGGGGAGAAACGCCGGCAGCGGCGCTTCGAAGCCCATGGCGGGATGCTCGGCGACGATCCGGGGCAGCGCCTGGGGAGTGGGACGCCCCTGAAAACCGAACAGGTTGCCGTTGGGCCCCAGGGGATCAATGGCCGGAAAACCGATCATGGCAATGGGCACCCCGGCCTCCCGCTGGCGAACCAGCCATTGCTCGAAGGCCGGTGAGGTGATGCCGTCCTTTTCAAGCCACACCACGATGCCCGCATAGCGGCCACGCAATTGACCTGCCGGCATGCTTTCGCTGACCTCACGAATCTCCGGCACCAGCCCCTGAAACTGCAATGGCATGAGCCCGTATCGCACCGCATCGGCATGCTCCCAGAGCCGATCTTCACTGCCACCATGAATCAGCAGCACATCACGGGGAATGACTTCACGAATCCCCACCCCCATGCCGTCAATTTCGGGATTAGTGACCCAGGGGATTAAATCGTGTGCTGCGATTTTTTCAGCCAGTGCACGGGCACGTTCGCGATCAGAGGGAGGCGCATAATCAATCGCAATGCCCTCCACCCCATAACGTTGTCTCGCTTCATCAAACTGCCCCAGTAACCAGGCCCGATCCGTTTCCGGCACGGCCTGATAACCCTGCTTCTCCTGCACCCAGCGCTGGTAAAGCGACTCTGCTGCAATGGCGTCCACCTGGGCGTCAATGCCCGGCATCAGCTCAAATCCCCGATTAAAGATGAACCGGGCATCCGGGTAACGTTCGGCGACCTGGTTGATAAGGGCAATCAGCCCCTCTCTCTGTACCTTGCGGCCGGCCTCATCACTCACGCCAAGCTGATAGCTGTCCAGGGTGTCCAGAAAGAAACCGCGGTAGCCCGCCTCCCACAAGGGAGTGAAAACCTCATCAACAAACAGGTCTCTCAACGCGGGCTGGGACTGATCCAGCACCCAGGATCCCCAAGCCGTATTTTTGCCCAACCGCCACTCTGGCTGGATACGGGAAAAATAGGGGCGTTGCGGCAGCGCCTCACCCAGACTGACGTAGGCATAAAAGTGCTGGTCGCGATACCGTGCGGGCACGCCCTTGGCCTGGGCGGCCTCTACCACCGGGAAGTCGTAAACGGAAAGATCACGCCAGGGAATATCCGGGCCATAATAAAAGGCTGCCGCCGGCCCGGTGGGCGCTGCCCGCGCAGATATCGCAAGCACAAGACTGAATAAAAGAAAGACCAGTCGACCCGTCAAATGAGCACCCCGTCGTAAAAACACAACTACAATGGGCTTTATACATCAACAAGCAGTGAACAAAGAGGCAAAATGGCGGTTTAACTGGTAAAAATTGCGCTTAACTACTTAATTTTACAAAAAAATTTACAACAGGCGGCTTTCTTTACCGAACTGTGTTCGCAAAAATTCCATCTGATCGCCACGGATGCGGTGACTGTTTATCAGCGCCAGATACTCGGCCATATTCGGCACGTAGGGCAACGCCAACAAGTCCATATCGATGTCATCCAGCCGCCGGTTTCCTTTTCGCTGGTTACAGCGACGGCAGGCGGACACCACGTTTGACCAGATATCCCTGCCCCCCCTGGATGTGGGCACGATGTGATCCCGGGTCAGGTCGCGTTCCGTAAAAGGCTTGCCACAGTACAGACAGAGCTGCTGGTCGCGGCGGAAAAGCGCCCGGTTGGTTAACGGCGGCGCAGGACGCTGGTGACCATGAATCACGCCATCACAGGCAATGATCGAGTGCAATTCCAGGGAAGAGCGCTCCCCGGAATGGCGGCAGATCCCGCCCCGTGGCCGATAGATCACCTCCCCCAATGTCCAGGTAACCAGTCCCCGGGCATACAGCGTCGCCGCCATTTGCCAGTCCAGCCATTCAATCGGGGTCCCCCCCTTGTCCAACCGCAGGATGCGTTCACTCATGGGCAAGCTCTCCACTGCCGTTACGCTGTGATCGGGATATTACGCTTGAAGCGATGACGGTTCGGCGACAACCGGAACCTGAGAAACTGTAGAAGCGGAGACAAGAAAGCCGGCAGACAGTGTCTGGGGAGGGAGAGCCTGGTCGTTGCAAACCGAACAACACTATCGCCATGCCTTTGCTGTGGAATCTGTGGTTAACCTGCCGCGACAGGCTAACCACAGACGCTTAAATAATAACCAGCTCTCATGGTTTACCGCAACCCGGCGCTTATGGCCGGGCCTGAAAGACGGGTAGCCGGTAACAGGCGGATACCGTTGCCCCGGTGTTATCGGTATCGGTCATGATCGCCACCGCGTCGATGCGGTCCACGTCCATAGCGTGATAACGACGAAAATCTTCACGCACATCTCGAGTAAACGAATGCCACTCCCCCTGCCCTTGCGGTCCCTGCACCACCACCATGTGAGCCTGGCTGGCAAACGGATTGGGCCAGTGAGTTCCCGCCGGATACTGACGGGACCAAACATAATTGATGGCACGGCTTTGCCATGGCAGCCAGCCCTCCTTGATCACGTAGACCCGAGCCACAAAATCATCCCCGGCACGACTTTGCTCATCCTGCCCGGACCAGTCAGGGGGCGTCGGGGACTGCCACTGCCAGTGCAGATAAGGCGTGTCGTGAAGATCAATTTCCTCGCGCCGCGCCAGACCGGACGCCGAGTCCTGCGCCTGCGCCTGCCAGCAGCCCTGCTCCAGCTGGTAGCGGGTCTCGCCGTCAAACTGGACCGACTCCCAGCCATCGGGGACCTGTGAAACCGCCGCCATCGGCCAGAAGGCCAACGACAAATATAGCGCTTTAAGTAAACATTCGACCGCCGGGTCGCCCACAAGCCTCGTTTTCATCGGCTTTTTTCCTAAAATAGACATTATGTTTACGCGAATCAGGATCCGCCTGCGTCTTGCCGGTGCCCTGCCCTGTTCGCCTTTTTCACCGTTCTGAGGGCCATTCATGGAGTTCGATTACATTATTGTTGGGGCCGGTTCCGCCGGCTGTGTGCTGGCCAACCGCCTCTCCGAAAACCCGGATAACCGAGTCTGCCTGCTGGAAGCCGGCCCCGCGGACAACAGCCTTTTTATTCGCATTCCTGCAGGCATCATCCTGATGATGCGCTCCAATGCCCGCAACTGGCGTTACTACACCGTACCGCAAAAAGCCCTCAACAATCGCCAGATCTACATTCCTCGCGGCAAGACCCTGGGCGGGTCATCGGCGGTCAATGCCATGTGTTACACCCGTGGCCACAAATGGGATTACGATCACTGGGCAGAGCTGGGGAACGAAGGCTGGAGCTATGATGACGTGCTACCGGTATTCAAACGCTCGGAGCATTACGAGGATGGCGAAAACGCCTTTCACGGTACCGGCGGCAAACTGAATATTGCCAACCTGCGTTACACTCACCCGGTGAGTAACGCCTTTATCAAGGCAGGTGTGGAAGCCGGTCACCCGCAGACCGATGACTTCAACAATGATGTGCAGGAAGGGGTTGGCATGTACAAGGTCAACCAGAAGGACGGTGAACGCTGCGGCGTATCCCGTGCCTACCTGCATCCGGTCATGGATCGCCCCAATCTGACGGTACTCACCAACTGCCTGGCCAACCGTGTGCTGTTCGAAGGCAAGCGAGCAGTGGGTGTGGAAGTGGAGCACAACGGTCAGATTCGCACCCTCAAAGCCAGCCGCGAAGTGGTGCTTTCCGGTGGTGCCATCAACTCTCCCCAGCTACTGAAACTGTCCGGGGTGGGCCCGGCCGCGGAGCTGGCCGAGCACAACATCCCGCTGGTTCACGACCTGCCCGGCGTGGGTGAAAACCTGCAGGATCACCCGGATGTGCTGGTGGTCCACAAGAGTCTTAAAAAGGACACCCTCAGTCTGGATCCGGTGGCCCTGTTGATGACGGGTCTGAAAGGGGTATTCGATTTCTTCTACCGTCGCACCGGCCAGCTCACTTCCAACGTGGCTGAGGCAGGTGGCTTCATCAAGTCTCGCCCGGAGGAGCCGATCCCTGATCTTCAGCTCCACCTCACCGCCGCGCGTCTGGACAACCATGGCCTGAATCTCGGCTTCAGCATGGGGCACGGTTATTCCGGGCATGTGTGTATCCTGCGTCCCAAGAGCCGCGGCAACATTACCCTGCGCGATGCCAACCCGCGTTCGCCTGCGCTGATTGATCCTCGCTTCCTGGAACACCCGGATGATATGGAAGGCATGCTGCGCGGTCTCAAGGAAGTGCGTCGTATCATGGGTCAGGATGCCCTCACACAGTGGCGCGGCGAAGAAATCTTCCCCGGCAAGCAGGTGCAGACCGACGATGAACTGCGCGACTTCCTGCGCCGCAAGTGCGACAACATCTACCACCCGGTGGGCACCTGCAAGATGGGTAACGACGACATGGCCGTGGTGGACAACCAGCTGCGCGTGCAGGGCCTGGAAGGTCTGCGAGTCATTGATGCCTCCATCATGCCCACCCTCATCGGCGGCAACACCAATGCGCCGACGGTGATGATTGCGGAAAAAGGCGCGGACTTTATTCTCGGGCAGTAATCTTCTTTCCACAGCATAAGGTGTAGGGCGGAAATCGCCGAAAGGCGATCTCCGCCGTTGCTGTGCCCAAAAGCGTTATCCCTTCGATAAGCTCGTTGTCAGCGTCACCGCATTACCTCGCCCAGGCTCGGATCGCCTGCAGGCAGGTTATTCGCTACGCTCACCCTTCGGGCCGCACGACATGCGTTACTCCACTGCGCTACTTCCTACAGCTATCTCAAACGTTAGCGCTAGAGAAGAACGCCAATGCCATCAGCACCGCAGCTTCCCCGTTAGAGTGAGTCGAGGAACGCAGCCCTGTGACGGCGAAGAGCAAAAAACCTGTCTGAGCGGAGCGAGTCTTTTTTGCGTCCGTCACAGGGCGAGTACCGGAGTGTGCCTGCGGAGCAGGCCGAGCGGAGTCGGGGCGCGGGGGAGTCCAGAGGGGTGTCGCGTTACACCCCTTTGGGCCCGTCCGGCGAGGACAAAGCACTTTTATCGGTGCGATGACATAGCAGCTGGAGTCATGTCAGCCAGGTGGGAGCCACCACCACCGCAGATTCGCACCTCAAGAGGTACTCCTACAGTCGGCACAAAAGGCTTTTCTGGAATCCTTACCTCGCTTAGGCTCGGATCGCGGTCGAACGACCGCTCCTACAGCGGCTTATCAGGTTCCCAAGCCGCCGAACTCAACGATCTGAACCTCTTTTCCGTTCTTCGCAAAACCCCGGGAACTTTTTCTGGTTTCCCTATCGGATCAAGCGTAGCTCATAGCTCGGCTCCGTCACGGCACTGTCATCTTTTTTTTACATACTCCCTTCGTCCAAATTTTCGAATTTTCGCCTAATCCATCTGGGGGGTTTATGGTGGATGCAGTATCGTCGCCGCGCGCTCAGCTTGTTGAGCTGCTTTGGCAACTGAAACAGAACTTTGATCAGGAAAATGACAGCAGCCTGCGCTTTGTGCATTTCAACACGCTGCTCAATGACCCGGTATACCGGGCTGAAATCATCAAGCGAGCCACCCAGAGCGATAACCGCAAAATACGTGCGCTCGGCATCAAGCTGGAGCAGGCCAACCGCGACGGAGTGTTGCTGCACAAACGGCCGGTAACGGCTACCCCTCCGGTGACCAATCCGGACATCGCCGAGACGCTGGGCCAGCGTCAATCAGATAACGGCTCCCGTCTTACCCGTCGCATTACTTATGTCTGGCTTGCCCTTGCCGCGCTGACCCTGGGCGTGATCGGCTATTTCGGATACAAGCCTCTGCATGAAGCCCTGGCCGGGCGTCATGTGGTGACCGGTCCGCTCACGGGCACCCACACCTGGACGGCGAACACCACCTGGATTCTGGACGGCATTGTCTATGTGGAAGACGGCAGCCTCACCATTGAAGCCGGCACCCGCATCGAGGGGCGTCCCGGATCCGCACTGGTGATCACCCGCGGCGCCAACCTGTTTGCCCGTGGCCAGCAGAGCGCGCCCATCGTGTTCACCAGCAACCAGGCCATGGGCACCCGTACTGCCGGGGACTGGGGGGGCGTGGTCATGCTCGGTAGCGCCCCGGTCAATGTGCAGGACGCGCAGATCGAGGGGATTCCCCACGGTGATACCCGGGGGCAGTTTGGCGGCACGGATGCGGCGTCGTCCTGCGGTGTCATGGAATACACCCGCATCGAATACGCCGGCTTCGAGGTGTATGCCAACAACGAACTCAACGGCCTGACGCTGGGCGGCTGTGGCAGCAACACCATTATCCGCAATGTTCAGGTCCACCGCGCCCTGGATGATGGCATCGAAGTGTTTGGCGGCACCGTCAACCTCAAGCATGTGGTGATCACCGGTGCCGGCGACGACTCCCTGGACTGGGACATGGGATGGCGTGGCAATGTGCAGTTTCTGGTTGCCCAGCAACACCCCAATCTGGGCGATAACGCCTTCGAGGGGGACAACCTGAAAGCCAACCCGGACGCCAGCCCCGTTTCCGAACCAACGCTCTACAACCTGACGCTGATCAGCCCACGCAGTCATGAGAAATACCACCGCGCCATGACCCTAAAGGTAGGCACCGGGGGACATTTCCATAATGTGATTATCGATGGCTTTTCCGGCGAGACCATCGATATCAAGGGCGCAGAAACGGTTCAACGCCTCACCGATGGTCAACTCACCTTCAACAGCATGATGGTGCACAAGGTGGGTAGCCGCGGCCTCACCTTCTTCGATGCGGAGAACCTGGACAGTGATGATGACGGCGGCTTTGACGAACGCCGTTACTTCCAGAGCAGCGCGGTCAACGCCCAGTTCGGCACGGATCCCCTGCTCACTCGCGACGCCTACAGCCTGTCCCACCCGGACTTCGCACCGGGCGCCCGCTCACCGGCACGCAACGGCGCCAGCAGCATCCCGCAGGGCGAGTTCTGGGATGAAGCCGCAGACTATCTGGGCGCCATCCGCCCCGGCAGCGTACAGAACTGGACCGATGACTGGACGAGTTATCCGTTGAATTAGAAAAGCGGCAAGCTTCAAGCTACAAGCCGCAAGCTAAAATCAAAAAAGCCACGCCCTTGGGCGTGGCTTTTTGCATTAACAACTCTCAGCGCGGAGCAACAGCATCTGTCGTTGAGGGAGACATGTCCTCGCGTTGTAGCTTGCAGCTTGAAGCTTGTAGCTCCTTCAAACCCGCACCTGCGTCTGCACCCGCTTCGCTGCACGGCCCATCATTTCGATGATGCGGTCGCGTTCGCGTTGCTTGATGGCATTGCTGTCCACGTGCAGGCTGAAACCTTCGGCTTCATAGTTCACTGCTACGGCAATCTCCTTCTTGAGTTCCGAAGCAGAGCGAGCCAGAGTCTTGAGGATGGTGTTCTTGTCGAAATTGCGGACGCGCTCCACATCCAGGTGTATCCCGAAGCCGTTGGTTTGAGCAGAGACATAACGGTTCCTGGCCCCCGCATCTTTCTTGGCGCCCATGGCCTCGAAGACGGGAATGGGACGGTTGAATCCTTTCACCTGAATGTCGCCCATGTTGCGACACTGGATGCGGTCCTTCACCAGTTCCTGGGTGGCCTCGGAAATCAGCACCCCACCCGGGCGGCAGGCCGATTCGAGACGGCTTGCCAGGTTCACATCGGTGCCCAGAATGGTGTAGTCCATGCGCGAATCGGTGCCAAAATTCCCCACCGTCACATAGCCGGTGTTGATGCCGATACGGATTTCCAGCTTGTGGTCGATGCCCTCACGCTTCCAGCGCTGGCGCAGCAACTTCATCTGCTCCTGCATCTCGATGCCCATCATGACGCAACGGTAGGCATCCTCGTTGGCCCCTTCACTCTTGGGATCACCAAAGAACACCATCACCGCATCGCCAATAAACTTGTCGATGGTGCCGCCGTGCCGCAGGGCAATGCGGGTCATCTCGCTGAGGTAGCTGTTGAGCATGCTGGTCAGGGTTTCCAGCGGCAGCTCCTCGGAGATGGCACTGAATCCCTTGATATCCGAAAAGAACACCGTCAGCCGTTTACGACGGGTTTCCAGCTTGGCATCGCGCTTGCCGGAGAACATGGAGCCCCAGATCTGCGGCGGCAGGTACTTTGCCAGCTTGCGGGACAACTCCACCGCCTGCTGTTGCTGACGCCGCACCAACTCCTGGGCCTGCTTCAGGTAACGGGCCTGGTAATGGACAAAGGCCGACGACGCGCCTACATAGACGCCCAATCCAAGCAATGACACTGCGGTCATTACCGCCGGCATGGGTGCCTGGGGAGAAATGAACGGGAATCCCAACAGCGCCCCCAGCGTGGCGGCACCAATGGCCGTCATCAACAGGTTAAGTAGCCAGGGCTTCAGACCGCCACTGGCCACCGCATTGGCATGAACAATGATCAACAACACCAGCGAAGGCACCAGCGCAAAATGCAGCAAGGCACAGGTCATGCCGATAATGAACGCATCCGACTGCATGAGCGTCTGGTGGGCCACTTTCTCTGGCAGGTCCTGACGATGCGCCAGAAACAAAACACCCTGGGCCAACAACGGATAAGTCAGCAGGCCGGCCACCCCCAGCAGATACAACTCGGGGTAGAGCCCCAACTTGAGCCCCACCACCAACATCAGCACGGCCACGAGGAAGGCGAGCAGTCGGATATAGTTGGCTTGTCGGCGTGCCCGCTCCATGGGCCCGATCTGGGGACGGCGAGCTTTCTTTTTAGTCGTGGAGGTCATGTGATCCGCTTCACGGAGTTTTTGAGAAGCTTAGCGCTTTCCCGTCTAAGAAAAAAGACTGGGGTGACCAGCGTCATGAAATTCAGCGCTGACGCGACGGGTGTGACTGATTTGCATTTCAAGCTACCATTGCCGCCTCGTTACAGGAGCCATGAATGGACACCATCACTGCCCTCACCACCCGTGTATCCAGCCCCCGGTTACAGGAACCCGGCCCCAGCGACAGCCAGCTCGACATGCTGCTGCGTGCGGCGATCCGTGCACCGGACCATGGCCTGCTGCGCCCGTGGCGTTTTATCGTCCTGACTGGCGATCAGCGAGAGCGGCTCGGTGACATCATGGAAGCACAACTGCTGGAAGAACAACCCCAGGCCGACAAGCGCACCCGGGAAATCGCCAGGAACAAGGCCCTGCGCGCGCCCACCATCGTGGTCGCGGTGGCTGAGATCACTGAAAACCACAAGATCCCCGCCTGGGAACAGATGCTCGCCGTCGGCGCGGCGGTCCAGAACATGATGCTGGCTGCCTACGAGTTAGGCATTGGTGCCATGTGGCGCACCGGGGCCATGGCCAACTCGGATCTGGCCAAAACCATGCTGGGCTTTGCCCCCAAGGATCAGGTTATCGCCTATCTTTATCTAGGCACCCCGGCCAGCAGCCTGAAAAGCCTGCCAGACGAATCCCCTGTTGATTTCATCCGCGAATTACCATGATTTCACTGGATGACCTGGCCAATCAGGTGCGCGCGGCCATCCCGTTGACCCGCCACCTGCATTTTCACTTTGCCAATTTTGATGGCGACCGACTGGTGGTCGACGCCCCCCTTGGCCCCAATCACAACGACAAGGGCACCTTCTTTGCCGGTAGCCAATCCGCCCTGCTCACCCTGTCTGGCTGGAGCCTCACCACCCTGCTCGCCCACCAGTGCGGCTACCCGGCAGACGTGGTCGCCGTGGAAACCGCGCTCAAGTACACCCTGCCCCTGGACTCGGATCTGCACATTACTGTGACCACAACCCAACAGGATCGCTTTGCACAGCGCCTGGCCGAACGCGGCAAGGCCATACTCCCCATCGAGGCCATTGGCCGTAGTGATGAGGGCAATACAGTGTGCGAGTTCAGCGGCGTTTTTCTGGCACGTCGCTGAAATTGCTCAAAGCCTGAACAACCGGCCATCAGGCACTTGCCAGCACCGCCCCCCTCCGGTACTCTACGCGCCCTCAATAGAGAGCAAGGCATTCGGCCCACAGGCCTTGCTCCATCACTGCCCGGCAGTGAAAACAGTTTAAGGTGAGGTGTCCGAGTGGCCGAAGGAGCACGCCTGGAAAGTGTGTATACGGAAACGTATCGAGGGTTCGAATCCCTCCCTCACCGCCAATACAAAAAAGCCCCGCAATGCGGGGCTTTTTTTGTGGTTCATCGCGGATTTCCGGGAAAGCCCCACCTTTCCGTAGGAGCCTGCCTGCAAGCGATCCGAGCGAGAATAAGCAGCTTCGAGATGCGCTTCTGGAATCCTTACCTCGCTTAGGTTCGGATCGCCTGCAGGCAGGCTCCTACGGGTTCTAACGAAACAAGTGCCAGCTGCATCTCAGTTCCTCGCTGTCGCTCGGTTCGCGCCTCAAGCGGCGCTCCTACAGCTTTCCCGAGCGTTTGCGCGAGAATCGCGAGCAGGCTCGTTATTCGCTGCGCTCACCCTTCGGGCCGCACTGCGTGCGTTACTCCGCTGCGCTACGTTCCTACAGCGGCTTCGTAGCAATGCAGTAGCTCGTAGCTATCGATTCTTCCAGATTCTGGCGACCGCCTGGTCCGTCCCCAATCCGGCGACAATGACACACACCAGCCCTGCCCCACCAAAGAATATCGCCGGAATAAAGCCGCCCGACAGGCCGGAGTTCAACGTCATTCCCAGCGACGCGCCGGACAAGATAATGAACAGCACGGCCACCGCGGCGAGAATTTTCCGGTAGGACGAGCGATAGACGTATTTCTCCTCATCCTCCGTCTCGAACAGGGCAAGAATCGGGAAACACAATTTTCGCAGGAATGCCTTCACATGGTTCTCCAGTAAACAGGCAGGGGCTGTACTCCAGACAGCAAAAAGGCGCAGAACGCGCCTCTTGCTGTTGCAATATTCAAGCCGGCAATCGGGCAGGGCCTTAACCAGCCGCCGCCGCGTCCTCTTCCGCCTTGAGCTTGCGGTACTCGATGGGAGTCATCCCCACCCAGCGCTTGAAGGCACGATAGAAGGTGGACGGTTCAGAAAAGCCGGTGAGGTAGACAATCTCGTCGATGGACTCATCGGTGCCCGCCAGCAGACGCTTGGCCAGGCGGCAGCGGTAATCCGCCACCAGCTGGTTGAAGTTGGTGCCGGCATCAGCAAGTCGGGTGCGCAACTGGCGCGCCTTGATGCCAAGACGTTCCGCCACTTCTTCCAGGTTGGCATGGCCGGATTCCAGCAGTTCCCCGATCAGACGATTCACCTGCGCCACCAGATCCTGCTTTTCCAGCCGCGCCACCTGCTCACTCGCCAGCTGCTCATGCAGCTGCAACAGCTCCGGTTCGTGGTGCGCAGAAGGCAGATTCATGACGCTGGCGTCGAAATACATACCCACGCTGGGCATGTCGAATTTCACGCTGCAGTCGAACAGGCGTTGATACTCGTTGAGATCCGCGTGGGGGGAATGGCCGAAATGAATTTCCAGCGGTTCGAAGGCACCATCGGTGACAAAACGGAAGAACTTGATGATGCCCATCATCATGCACTCATTGAGATGGCTGAGGCGCTTGCTCCAGATCATCTGCTTGAGGAACACCCGATCACCTTCTTCGAAAAGTTCACCCTGGGCGGCATCAGAGAGCAGGCGCTGGTAATCCAGCGCACGCTTCAGCCCCTCACCAAAAGTGGGGCTGGAAAGAAACAGGTACTCCAGCACCTGCCCCTTATAAACAGGAATATGCTCACCCAGGTGCAGACCGATATGTTCATCACCAGACACCTTTTCCAGCGCCTGCCAGAACCACTCCTGGGCATCATGGGGGGTGCGCAGATCCGGCACCTGAAGAATGGATTTGTCCAGACCGACTTCTGCCAAAACGGCATCGGCATCAATACCGGCGTTTACCATGGCCCTGTAAGCCATGCGCAACAGCACACCGGAATCCGTCATTTCTGCCATGCGTTCGCCTTGTCCCCGAATAAAAAATGCTACTCTCGAAAGGGGCTGCAACCGTATAGATAGATGTCGCTGTTGAGGCTGAAACGCCCTCAATCTAGGCGCGCAGAGAGATGTTTGGTTTGCTCCAAATGAACGAGGCGCAACAACGAGTGAGGGCATTTCAGCCTCAACCCGAAGGGCTGGGCTCCTTTTCCCGCCCAGCGGCGTTATCGGTCGGTCATGTAAGAGGAACTACACCTCTCTCCCTCTGCCTTGCTGGACGAAAAAATGAACTCCAGCAGCGATATCTATCTATACGGTTACAACCCCAGTGAGAGTAGCACAAGGTTGGCAGGGCCGGAACCAGCTAACCGGCCTCTACCGGGTGCCCAGGGCACTGACTATTGGGTCACGCGGCTTTACGTGTAGTTGACTCGGATTCACCCATCAGCGAGATCACTTTGCCACGCAGTCCCTTGTCGCCTGGCTTACCTTTGCCGGGCAGCGCCATCTTGAAAATACGCTTCCAGACACTCAGCGACTGCTTCATGAAAGAGCCGGTGTTATAAGGCAGGCCATACTTCTCGCAGATCGCTTTCACTTCCGGGGAGATGGCGGCGTAACGGTGCGCCGGAATATCCGGGAACAGGTGATGTTCGATCTGGAAGCTCAGGTTACCGCTCATGATGTGCATCAGGCGGCCACCTTCGAAGTTGGCAGAGCCCAACATCTGACGCACATACCAGTGACCGCGGCTCTCATCTTCCAGCACGGATTCGGGGAACTGCTCCACCTCTTCCGGGAAGTGCCCATTGAAGATCACCTGGGAAGACCACAGGTTACGCGCCAGGTTGGCGGCCACGTTACCGGCAAACACGAACGGGAAGAACGGACCCGCCAGCGCCGGGAACAGCAGGTAATCTTTCACCAGCTGCTTGCGCATTTTTTTCCAGGTGGGTTTGAATTCCGCCTTCAGCTCTTCCTTGGTCTTGGTCTTGTAGATCAGGTAATCCTCCAGCTTGAGGCTCTGTACAGCTACAAAGTGCTGGAAAAAGGTGGAAAGAATCACCGCCAGGATCGGGTTCAGAATGAAGCGCGGCTCCCACGCCTGATCATCGGACATGCGCAGAATGCCATAACCAATGTCGTGGTCCTTATCGAGCACATTGGTAAAGGTGTGATGCTCAAAATTATGAGTATGCTTCCACGCCGTATTGGTGCAGGTGTTGTCCCAGTCAAACTTGCGGGAGTTGATTTCCTTGTCACCCATCCAGTCGTACTGGCCGTGCATCACGTTGTGGCCAATTTCCATGTTGTCCAGGATCTTGGCCGCTGACAGACAAGCCACACCAGCCAGCCACGCCGGCGGCAGGAAGCCGGCAAACAGCAGGCCGCGACCCGCCACTTCCAGCTGACGCTGACGCTTGATCAAGTTACGGATGTACTTCTCGTCCTTCTCGCCCAGGTCGGCGATTTCACGGTTGCGGATCGCGTCCAGTTCCTGGCCGATGCTTTCGAATTGTGCCGGGGTCAGGGTGCTGTAAATACTCATGATGCTGACTCCTTTCCTTTAAATGTCCAGGGTCACCGTGCCCACCGGCACGCTGACGCAAAGTTGAATGTCTTCTTCATCGCCACTGCTGATCTCACCGGTGCGCAGGTCGCGCACCTTGCCGGCGGTCTTCTTGCAGGTGCAGCTGTAACAAATACCCATGCGGCAGCCGGATTCCGGATTCAGGCCTGCGGCTTCTGCCTGCTCCAACAGGCTGCTGCCGTCATTGGTTACCAGGGTCTCGCTGCGTACAAAACGCACTTCGCCTTCAGCAGATTCACTGTCATCCACGACGGCAGTGGCGAGCGTAAACTGTTCTTTGTGAAGTCGGTCACTGATGCCCTGCTCTTCCCAGACCTTTTCCACCGCGGCCATCATCGGCGGCGGGCCACACAGAAATGTGGTTGCCTGTGCAAAGTCCGGAACAGATTTGAACAGGTGTTCACTTGAAAACAGACCGCTCAGCTCACCCTTGTCCTGCGCATCCGCAAAGGCACGGAGCACGGTGACATTATCGAAACGGGCGGCAATGTCGGCCACTTCGTCCGCATAGATCATGTCGTCCGCGCGGTTGGCGTAATGCAGGAAGGTAATATCTCCCTTGTAGCCCTCGTCACAGAGAGTACGCAGCATGGACATCACTGGCGTGATACCGCTGCCGCCACTGATCAACAGAACCCGGTCAGGACGCTGGGCCGGCAGGGCGAACTCACCGCCCGCCTGGGACAGGGTCACCACCTCTCCCACCCGCAGGCCTTCCCGCAGGTAGCGAGATACAAAGCCGTCGGCATGGGCTTTCGCGGTTAACTCAATGGTGCCGTCCTTGCGATGCAGGGAGTTGGCCGGCGAGTAACAGCGGGTGTGAAGCTTGCCGTTGATGCTGACCGTCAGCTGCACGAACTGCCCGGGAATGAAGCCTTCCCAGTTGCTATTCGGCTTGAGGGTCAGGGTCACACTATCCGCCGTCAAATGTTGTACGGCATCCACCCGGGCACGCACTTCCGTGGCCGACCACAGGGGGTTAAACACTTCCAGGTAGCGATCTACACCATGTGGGTAGCTCAATACCTCAGCAACACGGGACTGCAGCAGGCGGTTAATGCCTTGCTGAAAACGATGGGATGTCTGTGTTGTTGCGCTCATGGGAAAACCCCTTAAAGTGAACAGTTGTGCTCATTTTTATTTGCGCCGGACTTTTTGTCAACACCTGTACACTAAAAAAATAAAACCCTTCCGTTTTAAAGACTTACAGCCGTGATTTCTGAAGCTGTTGCATCACAGCCCCACAAAAGAGAGAATTTACAGCGTATTTTTGGAGACAAGACTCGATGACCAGAGAAGCCAGCAGCAAAACCCGCAAGCCCAAACGGGGGCAAACCCGTGAGGCATTGATGGCGGCAGCACTGGATCTGGTGGTCAAGAAAGCCCCCTTTTCGAGTCTCAGCCTGCGCGAAGTCACCAAGCGCGCCGGCGTGGTGCCCACCGCGTTTTACCGCCACTTTCCCGACATGAGCGCCCTCGGGCTGACCCTGCTGGACGAGTCCTTCCGGACCTTGCGGCAGATGATGCGTCAGGTTCGCCAGGAACAAACCCCTGACGAAAACATGCTGCGCGGCTCCGTGGAGACCTACTTCAATTACGTCCGCGAGAATCGCGCCCACTTCCTGTTCGTGGCCAAGGAGCTGTTTGGGGGCACGCCCACCATGCGCAATGCCATCCGCCGCGAGATCCGCATGTTCACCAACGAACTGGCCATGGACATGGCCCGCTTTCCGTTCCTGAATCACTTCAGCTCGGAAGACCTGCAGATGATGGCGGCCCTGGTGGTCAACAATGTCACCGCCCTCACCCAGGAAATGCTGGAACTGGAAGAGAGCGATGATTTCGGTCAGCAACAGGTCTTGATTGCGGCCGAGAAGCAGCTGCGCCTGATTTTCCTGGGGGTAACCCAGTGGAAATCCTCCCAACCCAGCAGCTGATTCGAACAAACGCGGCGGTGATTAAGCTGCCGCTGTAGCCGGCTGCTCGGCCAATAGCACCCCCATTTCCCTGCTCTATACTGCGTTCCATTCATGGCCTTAGCCGGGCCAAGCTTTCGCCCCATTTGCAACGTGAAAGGAACCTGTAATGAGCGAAGTCACCTTCCGCGAACTGCGTAATCCACCGCCCATGGTCGTCAACTTTGCCAAGGCCGTGCTGCGCGCCACCGTCAAGCCGGGCAAGAACCCTTCTTTGCCGAATACCGGTCTCCGTCTTAATGATGTGGCCCTGGACGAGAAGCACCTGGCGGCCTATCGCAAGGTGTGTGGTTTCGCAGCTGACGGCAAACTGCCGGTGACTTATCCGCACATGCATGCGTTCCCGCTGCACATGGCCCTGATGATGACCGACGACTTTCCGTTCCCGGCCATGGGTCTGGTGCACGTTCGCAACAGCATCACCCAGTACCGCCCGATCAGCGAGAAAGAACAGCTGAACGTGAAGTGCTACCTGGGCAACCTGAACAAGGTGGATAAGGGCTACGAGTTCTCTATCTTCACCAGCATCAGCACCGGCGGTGAGCGAGTATGGGAAAGTGAGTCGGTGAATTTCTTCCGCTCCGGCGGCGGTGGTGGCGGCAAGAAGAAGGAAGCCGCCAAGCCGGAACCGGCCACCAACACGGTTGAGTGGAAAGTACCCGGCGATACCGGCCGCCGCTATGGCGCCGTCTCCGGTGACCGTAACCCGATTCACCTGTACCCGTTGTCTGCCAAGCTGTTCGGCTTCAAGCGCCAGATCGCCCACGGCATGTGGTCCAAGGCGCGCTGCCTGGCCGAGCTGCAGAACCAGCTGCCGGAAACGGCCTTCACTGTGGACGTGCAGTTCAAGCTGCCCATGTTCATCCCCGCCACCGTCAAGTTCGAGAACGTGGCAGTGAAAGGCGGCAGCGACTTCCGTCTGTTGGCCAAGGACGGCATCAAGCCGCACCTGGCAGGCCAGATCCGGGCGGTGGAAGGCTAAAAGCCAGACGCCTGACGAATAAAAGGCCCGCCCGGGAGACTGTGCGGGCCTTTTGCGTATTTGAGGCTGGTGTCCCGTAGAGTCATTTGCTCTCCCTGTAGGCGTTCCCTTCCAGGGGACGAACCGTGCTCAGCACGGCGACCGAAGGGAGGTCTTCTTTCTGCAATTCGAAACCGTCTCTGGAATCCATACCTCGCTTAGGCTCGGATCGCCTGCAGGCAGGTTATTCGCTGCGCTCACCCTTCGGGCCGCACTGCGTGCGTTACTCCGCTGCGCTACGTTCCTACAGCTATCGCGAACGTTTGCGCGAGAAAAAACGCCAATGCCATCAGCACGGCAGCTTCCCCGTTAGAGTGAGTCGAGGAACGGAAGGATCTGGCGGCGTAGAGCAAAAAACCTGTCTGAGCGGAGCGAGTCTTTTTTGCGTCCGCCAGATCGTGAGTACCGGAGTGTGCCCGCGGAGCGGGCCGAACGGAGTCGGGGTAAGGGGGCGGAAGCGGGGGTTTGCAAAACATGTTTTGCCCGCTGGAGCGCCATTCCCATACCGGGGAATGGCCGGAACGCCAGAGGGGGAGCCAGTTCCCCCTTTGGGCCAGTCCGGCGAGGACAAACACCTTTATCGGTGCGATGAGACATCAGCAGGAGTCATGTCAGCCAGGCGGGAGCCACCACCACCGCAGGTTCGCACCTCAAGTTCCTGAAGTTCGATCCGCGTCTCTGGAATCCTTACCTCGCTTGGACTCGGATCGCCTGCAGGCAGGTTATTCGCTGCGCTCACCCTTCGGGCCGCACTGCGTGCGTTACTCCGCTGCGCTACGTTCCTACAGCGACTCCGTAACTACCTCCTGAGCGATTCAGGATTTCCGGTCTGGGCGATAGCCCTCAGCTGGAACTGGCGAAATAACGTGCAATTTTCACACGATGCGCGTATGATTCGCGCTCTTCGCTGGGGATCCCCCAGCCCTTCCCCTCCTATACATAGGTAAATCATGTCAGATTCCCGTGCCGGGTTCGCCACTCTTGGCCTGCCCGAGGTTTTGCTCTCCGCTATTGCCCGACAGGGCTTCGAAGAGCCGTCGCCGATTCAGGCGCAAGCCATCCCGCTGTTGCTCGATGGCCACGATTTGTTGGGTCAGGCCCAGACAGGTACCGGTAAAACCGCTGCCTTTGCCCTGCCCCTGCTTGCCCGGCTGGATGCCAGCCTGCGTGAACCGCAGATGCTGATCCTGGCCCCCACCCGCGAACTGGCTATCCAGGTCGCCACTGCCTGTGAAGAATTTGCAGCCGACATCAAGGGCCTTCAGGTCCTGCCTATCTATGGTGGCGGTGAATACCGCACCCAGCTCAAGGGCCTGCGTGGCGGCGCCCAGGTCATTGTCGGCACCCCCGGCCGCGTCATGGATCACATGGAACGCGGCTCCCTGAAACTGGATAATCTGAGAGCCCTGGTTCTGGATGAAGCCGACGAAATGCTGCGCATGGGCTTTATCGATGATGTGAAATGGGTCCTCGAGCGCACCCCGGACGACTGTCAGCTGGCGCTTTTTTCCGCCACCATGCCGCCGGTTATTCGCAAGGTTGCAGACCAGCATCTCAAGAACCCCCAGCGGGTTCAGATTGATGGTGGCAGCGCCACAACCTCAACCTCCATTCGCCAACGTTTCTGGCCAGTGGCCGGGTTGAACAAGCTGGATGCCTTGAGCCGTATTCTGGAAGCCGAAGATCACGACGCCGTGATCGTGTTCGTGCGCACCAAGCAGGCCACCCTGGAACTGGCCGAGCAGCTCAACCGCCGCAACCTGCGTGCCGACGCCCTCAATGGCGACATGCAGCAGCAGCAGCGGGAAAAGACTGTTCAGCGCCTGAAAGACAAACGTTTTGATTTGCTGGTCGCCACCGACGTGGTTGCCCGTGGCCTGGACGTGCCGCGCATCACCCACGTGATCAACTACGACATGCCCGGTGATCCAGAGGCCTACGTACACCGCATCGGCCGTACCGGCCGTGCCGGCCGTCAGGGTGATGCCATCCTGTTCGTGAGCCGTCGTGAGCAGCACGTTCTGCGTCAGATCGAGCGCGTCACCCGCCAGAGCATCGAAAAGATGGCCCTGCCCTCCGTGGACGACCTCAATGCCAAGCGCATTGCCGGTTTTCAGGAGCAGCTGGCCACCCGCCTCCAGGATGGCAACATCGACGAGACCCGTGCCCTGGTGAAGCAGATTGCCGAAAGCATGGACCTGTCCGGTGAAGATATGGCCGTGGCGCTGGCCGCCGCCATGTTCCACCGCGAACCGCTGATCCTCAAGGAACCCAAGTTCGTCAAGCAGGTACGCGAACCCCGTGAGCGTCGTGAGCGCCGTGCCAATGGCCGTGACGATCGTGGCGGCCCCCGTGGCAAGCGTCGCAATGACAAGCCCATGCGTCAGTACCGCATCCAGGTCGGCCACGATCACGGCGTCAAGCCGGGCAACATTGTTGGCGCCATTGCCAACGAAGCCAAGCTGCCCAGCCGCCTGATCGGCCCGATCAAGATCCATCAGGACCACAGCACCGTGGAACTGCCGGATGATCTGTCCCCGAAGCAGCTGCACACCATCCGCACCGCGCGGGTCTGTCAGCGCTCTCTGGGGCTGGAAGCGGTTTAACGGAAAGCAACACGCTTCACGCAACAAGCAACAACGCGAGGCCGGGTTGTACCTGGCTGAGCGTCTGAAGCTTCGCGCTGCAGGCTGAAAGAAAACCGCGCCAATTGGCGCGGTTTTTTTATTCCTTGTAGCTTGAAGCTTGTAGCTGCTGTTCAGGATCCCGAAATCCGGAACCCCACCTTCAGACACACCTGATAGTGCCCCACCTTGCCATCGACGATATGGCCGCGGGTTTCGGTGACTTCGAACCATTCGGTGAGGTCCAGGCTTTCGCTGGCGGTGCTCAGCGCATTTTCAATGGCATCCTCGATGCTCTTCTTTGACGAGCCTACCAACTCCACCTTCTTGTAAACATGATGGTCTGACATCGTTGCTCTCCTTTTCAGGAAATGTGCCCCCATCCTGCGCCCTTGATCCACCGGATAACAACCCGTCCCCGTCATGACATCGATCAAAAAACAGGCAATTCACCATTGAAACGCCGGGCCTTTTGCCTCAGAACAGAAAGTACAGCAAGCCACAATCTGACCACACTGTCAGGAGTCAACGCGATGGATATGCACAAAATGACACCCTGGAACTGGTTGAGTGACGAAAGCAATCGGGAACGCCCCCTGCCCCAGCGCCAACCCCGTCACCCGCTGCTTCGCTGGGAGCGAGAATTTGATAACTGGTTTGAGCAGATGCTGGGCGATATGGCCTGGACAACGCCTGCGCCACGGGCCCAGCCCACCGCCCCGTTTCGCCCCAATCTGGATATTCTGGAGCGGGACGACCACTACCTGATTACCGCTGAATTGGCCGGGGTGGAAAAACAGGATCTGGAAATCACGCTGGATAACGACCGGCTGCAGATCAACGGCCACAAGCAGGAAGTACAGGAAACGGATCGTGACGGTTACCACTACAGCGAGCGCCGCTTTGGGCACTTTCAGAGAATACTGTCACTCCCCGCGGACGCCGACGGCGAAGAGATGAATGCGGTGTTTCACAACGGTGTGCTGTCCCTGACCATTCCCCGCCATGCACAACATGGCCATGGCCGGAGGAAGATCGAGATTCATTGAGCGACGTAGCAGGCCGCACGGCGGGATGGTTGAACTGCAGGAACGTGTGCTGCGGAGTAACGTACGCAGTGCGGCCCGAAGGGGGAGCGAAGCGAATAACTTTGCTCTTCTTAAGACGAAAAGCGTCTCTGGGATCCTTACCTCGCTCAGGCTCGGATCGCTTGCAGGCAAGCTCCTACGGGTTCAAAAGAGACCTGTGCCAACAGCATCCCAGTTCCTCGCTGTCGCTCGGTTCGTCCCCTGGAAGGGAAGTTATTCGCTACGCTCACCCTGCGGGCCGCACTGCGTGCGTTACTTCGCTACGCTACGTTCCTACAGCGGCTTCGGAGAAAAGCCGAAAACCCTGGAACTTTTCGGCCGTTTTTAATCCAATCAAGCGTAGCTTGTAGCTTGTAGCTTGTAGCTTGTAGCTTGTAGCTTGTAGCTTGTAGCTTGTAGCTTGTAGCTTGTAGCTTGTAGCTGACAGCTACTTCTCCTTGATCAACAGCTCTTCCAGCGGTGCGCGGCCGGGGCTGAAGGTGTTGATGGTCTCGTCGGCTTCGTAGCCCAGGGACAGACCGCACAGCAGCTTGTAATGGCCGGGGATGTGAAAGTGCTTCTCCAGCGGCGAACGCCAGATAGCCAGCGCCCCCTGTGCACAGGTGGCCAGCCCCGCATCGGTAGCCGCCAGCATCAAACTCTGCAGAAAGATGCCCGCATCCAGTGGGCTGTACACATCCAGGCCCTCATGGACAAAGATGAACAAGGCTACCGGCGCGTTGAAGAAACTGAAGTTTTCACGCATCTGTTGATGACGGCCAAGCTTGTCGCCTCGCTCGATTCCCAGCAACTCATACAACTTCTGGCCAGTGGCGTTTCGGCGCGGTTGCAAATCTTTCGGGTAGTTGGTGACCGGGCGAAAATCCCCATCCGGAACACCGTCATTGGTGAGCTTTGCCTTGAGCTGCTGGAATTTAGAGCCCCGTGCCAACGTTACCAGCTGGTCAAACATGGGCGGCAGGGTCTTGCGCAAATCTTCCAGCACCGCCCCTTTCGCCACCGCAATTTGATAGGGCTGGGTATTCGACCAGCTAGGCGCCGACGAGGCAGTGGTAAGTAGTTCGGTAAGCAACTCGTCGCTCACCGGCGTGTCTGAAAACGCACGCACACTGTGGCGCTGGGCCATCGCGTCCTTGAATTCCATGGGGCACTCCGTGGATAGCAGTAGCACGACTATGCCAAATCCCTACAATAGCCGGCCATGACCAAGAACACCGATATTTTGCGACGCAGCGCCAACTTTTCCCGCTGCCGGCAATACCGCTATGCCCTCTGGCGCCAGTGGGGCGACGGTGAGGATTTCATGTTGCTGATCGGCCTGAATCCCTCCACCGCCGACCACCGTCAGGATGACCCCACCATTCGCCGCTGCATGGGCTTTGCCCGCGACTGGGGATACTCCGGCCTGTGTGTGGCGAACCTGTTCGCCTGGCGCGCCACCTATCCCAGGGATCTGTTTGCCGCTCCCGAACCGGTGGGGCCAAAAAATGATCAATGGTTACGAAAGCTGGCACGACAGGCCGATCTGGTGGTGGCGGCCTGGGGGAACCTGGGGCACCACATGAACCGTGCCCATCATGTCGCCCACACCCTGCATGATCTGCATGCCATCCGGGTCAATGCCTCCGGCGATCCCGCCCACCCGCTTTATCTCCCCAAACACCTGACACCGCAGCCGTGGGCAGGGTACCAACGGGCCTGAAAACACGACCCAAGGCGCACTTCTTGTCTCAACCTTCACTTCTCCAACGGATAATGGGATGTCTATCTAAAGGGAAATGCCGTGTCCGAACCTCGTGCTGACAATATCCGCCGTACCCGCAGGCTGACGCTGATCAGTCTGGCGCCCATGTTTGTCCTGGCGGGGCTGGCCTGGTCGGCCACGTGGCGCGATACCGCCCTGATGGGACTGGTCGGTTACGCGGCCATCTCCCTCACCTTCGCAGGTGCCATACATTGGGGGCGGGTTTTGGGCCAGTTCGGGCAATCCAATCAGTTTCCCACCCAGCTTTTTGGTGTGTTCGCAGCTTTTATCGGCTGGGCAGGATTGATGCTGCCCCTGGAACTGTCCCTGCCCATGCTCTCCGCCGGCCTCATGTTTCTGTGGGGCACGGAACAAATGCTGTTCAATGACGAGCTGCCTCGCTGGTACGGCCAGTTGCGTACCCAGCTCACTGCCGGTGCGGTGATCGCCATGCTGATCGGCTGGGCCGCCGCCATGATGCCCATGTTCTAGGACGCTGGATCCCCGACGCCTGATGATTGGGGCTGAAACCTCAAGAGCAAAGGATCATCGCTCCACTCCCTGATTTCAGGAAAGCCTTTCTCTCGCTCCTGACCAAGAGGTTTTGGTTTTAGCGTCAGGCATCAGGCGTGGGGCATCCAGCGTAAAATCTACAATTGGCGTAGCTTGGCCTCTTCACCGTAGGTAGACTCAACTCAGTCTTGAGATCAGGGAGAGATAGCGAATGCGTCTGGTACAGAAACTGTTTACTGTCATGGCAGTGTCATTGACGGTGTCCACATCAGCAATGGCAGCCACACCCAGCTACCAGAAAGACATCCGCCCGATCTTCGACCAGAAGTGCCTGGCCTGCCACGGCTGTTATGACGCCCCCTGCCAGCTGAAGCTGGAGAACGTGGATGGACTGGACCGTGGTGCCAGCAAAAAGCCCGTCTACGATGGCGCCCGAAAAAATGATGCTGAACCCACCCGCCTTGGCGTTGATGCCTTGACCACCTCGGCCTGGCGCGACAAGGGGTTTTATTCTGTGGTGGACAGTGCCTGGGGCATGCGTGGCTCCCTGCTTTACCGAATGCTGGAGCTGGGACACAGTCACGACTTTGCCAGCAACGAGAAACTTCCCGACCACATTCAACTGGGTATCAGCCGACAAAATGTCTGCCCCAACCCGGAACAATTCGATGACTACGCGGATGATTACCCCAAGGAAGGCATGCCCCTGGCAGTGACCGGCCTCACCGACGAGGAATTCTCCACCCTGGAGCAGTGGATGCACGACGGTGCCCCCCGCGAGCCCGAAACGCTGACCCTGTCTGCGACGGAGAAGGAACAGATCCAGGCCTGGGAGGCGATGCTCAATGCGGAAGGCAAGCGCGAAACCCTGGTTGCTCGCTGGATCTACGAACACCTGTTCCTGGCCCATCTCTACTTTGGTGAGGAAGACGGCGACGCGCCGGACCACTTCTTCGAACTGGTACGCTCCAGCACCCCTCCCGGCGAACCCATTGTGCCAGTGGCCACCGTGCGCCCCAATGACGCACCGCCCAGCTCATTCTGGTATCGGCTGTCACCGATCAAGGGCACCCTGGTGCACAAGACTCATATCACCTTTTCTCTCAACCCGGAAAAACTGGCTCGCACCCGCAAGCAGTTCTTCGCTGGCGACTGGCAGGTAGAAACCCTGCCCGGCTATGACTATGAAGATCGTGCCAACCCTTTCCTGACGTTCGAACCGATTCCCGCCCGGGCCCGCTATCAATTCATGCTGGATAATGCGGAGTATTTCGTGCGCACCTTTATCCGCGGCCCGGTATGCCGTGGCCAGGTTGCCACCGACGTGATTCGCGACCAGTTCTGGGCAGTATTCCAGGATCCGGAGCAGGATCTGTACATCACCAACGAAACCTACCGCAACACGGTGAGCCCGCTGCTTGGCCTGCCCGGCCAGGATTCCGATCTGCTGGATCTGGGCCCGGAATGGATCAAGTACAGCGACAAGCGCAACAATTACCTGAAAGCGCGCCAGAAGGCCTACGCACAGCATGAACCTCGTGGACCAGGCTGGGAAAGCCTGTGGGATGGCGATGGCCACAACCCCAACGCCCTGCTGACCATCTTCCGTAATCACGACAACGCCTCTGTGCGCAAAGGGCTGCTGGGGGATTACCCCCTGACCACCTGGGTCATGGATTACCCCTTGTTTGAACGCACCTATTACAACCTGGTGGTGAATTTCAACGTGTTCGGCGCGGTGTCCCACCAGGCCCAGACCCGACTCTACTTTGATCTGATCCGCAACGGTGCCGAGCAGAACACCCTGCGCTATTTCCCCGCAGAGCTGCGCAAGCCCGTGCTCAATCACTGGTATCAGGATGGCGGGAAACTGCGTCTGAAGCTCAGCTACGCCAGCATTGATACCAGCCACCCCACCGGGATTGCCTTCCAGACCAGCACCCCGGTGAATGAATTCAATGCCAATCTGGTCAAACGCTTCAGCAACCTGAATGCCCGCCCTGACCCGTTGAACCGCTGCGACAGCGAGGAGTGTCACCGCGAGCAAGTGGCGCAATGGAAACAACAGTCGGACATCACCCTGAGCAAGCTGGCTTCCCGGCGCGCGGGTAATTTCAAGGCCATTTATTACCTGCCCGAAGTCACCATGATTCGTGTGGAAAGCCCCGCTGGCGAACAGGAAATCTATACCCTGTTCCGCAACCGGGCCCACAGCAATGTGGCGTTCATGTTCAACGAGGATATGCGCTACCAGCCGGAACTGGACACGCTGACACTCTATCCCGGGGTGCTTAGCAGCTACCCCAACTTCATGTTCAATGTGTCGCAGGGTGCCCTCAACGATTTCATCGAGCAGCTCAATGCGGTGGAAGATGAAGAGGACTTTACCCACTTGGTATCGCAATACGGTGTCCGCCGCACCCACCCGCAGTTCTGGGATTTCTTCCATGCCATGACCCGCTACATGGAAGTCAACGAACCCACCCAGGCCGCAGTGCTGGACATGAATCGCTATAAGAATCTGTGAATACGCTGGACGCTTGATGCTAAAAGCAAAACCGGTTTTTACCACAGAGCTCGCGGAGTAAAAGCAGGAACCCCCTGCTTACTCACGCGGTGGTGATGAATTTATGTGGGAGCGTGCTTGCACGCGAAGCCCTTGTTTCAGAGTGCTCAATTCGCGTGCAAGCACGCTCCCACAGAATCCCCGACAACATGACAGAGCCCCCGGGGCTTTCCTTGTAGCTTGTAGCTTGTAGCTTGTAGCTCGCGGCTCATAGCTAGTAGCTGCTTCGCCTGCCGGTAGCGCGCCAATAGCCCGGTTATATATACTCCCCCTGTCGCGTATGGCCGGGCCCGCGTCAAGGATCCATTCGTCTTCCGCCCGGTATGCCTCCCTATTGAACGGAGCTGACAATGCGTTTCAAGATTCTTGCCACCCTGCTGGCAGCGGTGCTGCTGTCTGCCTGTAGCGAACAACCCCACCTGGGGACATTCACCTTCACCGCCATTCCTGATCAGGACGAGTCCCAGCTGGAAAAACGTTTTGGCGTGGTGGCGTTGTACCTGGAAGAACAACTGGGTGTGCCGGTCAAATACGTACCCGTGAAATCCTACGCGGCCGCCGTCACCGCGTTCCGCAATGACGATGTGCAAATGGCCTGGTTCGGTGGCCTCTCTGGGGTTCAGGCTCGTCGCCTGGTGCCCGGTTCCCAGGCCATTGCCCAGGGGCAGGAAGATCCCAACTTCAAGAGCTATTTCATCGCCAACACCAGCACCGGGCTGGAAGCAGGCGACACGCTCACCGATGCTTTTATCGAGCAACCCTCCTTCACCTTCGGTTCCAAGGGCAGCACCTCCGGACGCCTGATGCCGGAATTCTATCTGCGCGAAACCTTCGGCAAGGCACCGGAAGCCCTGTTCGACAAAGTCGGTTTCTCCGGCGACCACAGCCGCACCATTGCGTTGGTACAGAGCGGCGCCTATGCCACTGGCGCAGTGAATTTCAAGGTGTGGGAGCGTGAGCTGGAAGAAGGCAAGATCGACACCAGCAAGGTCAAAGTGATCTGGGAAACCCCCGGCTACCCGGACTATCACTGGACCGTTCGTGGCACCCTGGACCACAAATTCGGTGAAGGCTTCACCCAGAAAGTGAAAGACGCCCTGCTGGCCATCGAGGATCCGGTACTGCTCAATGCCTTCCCGCGCGAGAAGTTCATCCCCGCCAGCAACGCGGACTACGCTCCCATCGAAGAGACCGCTCAGGACATCGGACTGCTGGACGCGCCCTGATCGTGTTCCGGTTTGAGCAGGCACGGCTTGGCCATCCTGGCCAGGCCGTGTTCGATAACCTGACCCTGCAGATCAACACAGGCGAAAAGGTGGCACTGCTCGGCCCCTCCGGGGCAGGCAAATCCACCCTGCTGGCCGCCCTGCGACAGCAGAAGCCGGATCAGGTGGCCTGGTGCCCGCAGAATGCGGATCTGGTCCCCATGCTCAGCGTGTTTCACAACATCTACATGGGCGCCCTGGATCGCCATCACAGCATCAGCAACCTGCGCAATCTGGTCTGGCCCTCGCGCCAGCAGAAACAGGTGATTGGCGAGCTGGCCGCCGAACTGGGGCTGGCCGACAAACTGTTCACCAGTGTGGACCGCCTGTCCGGCGGGCAGGCCCAACGTGTAGCCCTGGGTCGGGCCATCCATACCCGGCGCGGCATCCTGCTTGCCGACGAGCCGGTCTCCAGTGTGGACGAACATCAGGGGCTCAACCTGCTGCAACAGGCACTGGCCCGCCATGACAGTGCGGTGATTGCCCTGCATGACCGCCAACAGGCCCTGCAAGCCTGCACCCGGATCATCGGGCTGCGCGACGGCGCCATCGTCCTGGATGCGCCCTGCGCCACGTTGAGCCTGGCGGATCTGGATCCTCTCTACCAATGACACCAGCGCTCAATACCACCGCCAGTGGCTGGCGCCGTGTCAGTGGTTTACTGGCCCTTGTGGGGCTGGTTGCCCTGCTGCTGGCCGACCTGGAGATCACCCGCGTTTCTCCCGGCCATGAGTTGTTGCGGATCAGCCAGGGTTTCCTGAGCCCGGACTTTTCCTCAACGGATTTTCTCTGGCGTGCCGTCGTCAACACCCTCGCCTTTGCCGGGCAAGGCACGGCACTGGGCGCCCTGGCCGGGTTTGCCATGGCCGTGATGTGGCACTGGCGGGCCGTGCGTGCAGTGGCCGCCAGTGTGCGCGCGGTGCATGAACTGTTCTGGGGGTTGTTGCTGTTGCAGCTCACCGGGCTCAGCACCGTTACCGCCGTACTTGCCATCGCCATTCCCTACAGCGGCATCTTTGCCAAGGTGTTTGGCGAATTTCTCGAAGAAGCCGACCCGGCGCCGGCCGCCGCCCTGCCCGCTGGCAGCCGCGCACTGAGCGTGTTCTTCTTCGCCCGCCTTCCACTGGTGTGGCAGGCGTTCAAGGCCTACGGCAGCTACCGGCTGGAATGCGCCATCCGCGCCTCCGCCATTCTTGGTTTCATCGGTTTGCCCACACTGGGGTTTCATCTGGAAACCGCCTTCCGCGAAGGGCATTACGATCAGGGCGCCGCGCTGTTGTATCTGTTCTTCCTGATCATCTTTACCCTGCGCTGGTGGCTGCGCCCGACGCTCATTCCGGTCTACCTGATCGCCGCCGTGGCCTGGGCACCGCCGGTGGTCTATCTCAATCCGGATATCCTGGTGCGCTTTGTCACCCATGATCTGGTGCCCGCCCCCCTACGTCAGGGCGAGAACCTGACCGCCCTGTTTCAGTGGCTGGCCATGCTCTGGCAACAACAACTTTGGCCAGGGCTATGGCAGACCCTGGTGCTGGGCATGGCCGCCCTGCTGGTGACAGCGCTGCTGTCACTGCTGTTGTTCCCGTTGATCTCGCCCCTGTTCGGCAACCGTGTCTCACGCCTGGGAGGCCACGGTCTGCTAGTGGTGCTGCGCACCACCCCGGAGTTCTTTCTCGCCTTCTTTTTCCTGATTCTGCTCGGTCCATCCATGCTGCCTGGCATCCTTGCGCTGGCATTGCATACCGGCGCCATCGTGGCGCACCTGACCGGGCGCTTCAGTGAAAGCCTGCACCTGCGAGCCGATGCCCCAACCGGACTCAACCGCTATGCCTGGGAAGTACTGCCACGCATCAGTCCCAACCTGCTGGCCTTTCTGTTGTACCGCTGGGAAGTGATCATGCGCGAAACCGCCGTGCTGGGTATCCTGGGCATTCATACCCTGGGCTTCTACATCGATTCCAGCGTGGCCGAATTCCGCTTTGACCGTACCCTGATCCTGATCCTTGCCACGGTGGCACTGAACCTGGTGGTGGATGCAATGTCACGGGCGCTGCGCAAACGGCTAAGACTGAGGAACGCTGGATGCCAGATGCCCAATGCCTGACGGGAAAGTCAAAACGACGTCCACCTCAGAGGGCACAGAGTGAAAGCAGGTATTCCTGTTTCTTCCCGCCGTGATTTTGATTTTTGTGGGAGCGTGCTTGCACGCGAAGCCTTTATTCCAGAGTGCTCCATTCGCGTGCAAGCACGCTCCCACATCAAAACCTACAGTTTCACGGCGCGACGCGCCTTTCCTCGTAGCTCATAGCTGATAGCTGATAGCTCGCAACTTGATACCTGACACCCGGCATCGCCACGGCAAAGGTTGGAGCATCACCAAAGGGCCTATATCCTGTAGACAGTTTTATACATTCAGCGTCCTGCCTCAGGCGTCCCGCAGCCAGCATGCAAACCAAGGATCTTCATGAAGCTTTACCAGGTCGATGCCTTTACCTCTTCCCTGTTTGGCGGCAACCCCGCTGCGGTAGTGCCACTGGATCGCTGGCTGGATGACGGTCTGCTGCAAAACATTGCCCTGGAAAACAACCTCTCCGAGACCGCCTTCATCGTCCCGGATGAACAGGGTTACGCCCTGCGCTGGTTTACCCCCACCGTAGAAGTGGATCTGTGCGGGCACGCCACCCTGGCCGCCGCCTGGGTGGTCTTCAATGCGCTGGGATTTCCCGGCGAGCGGGTGCGATTCAACTCCGCCTCCGGCCCCTTGTTTGTGAGCCGTGACGGCCCCCGGCTTACCCTGGATTTTCCCGCCCGCCCGGGCAAGCCAATTGTGGACCTGCAACCGCTGGAGACGGCGCTGGGGGTTTCCATCACCACGGCGCTGCAAGCCCGGGACACCCTGGTGGTACTCGACAGCGCCGAACAGGTCAGGCAGTTCCAGCCGGACCTGCAAGCCATCGCCCAGCTGGATACCTTCGCCGTAATGATTAGCGCCCCCGGAGAAGAGTGCGACTTTGTCAGCCGCTTCTTCGCCCCCGCCAAGGGCGTCCCCGAGGATCCGGTCACCGGTTCCGCCCACTGCACGCTGGTGCCCTACTGGGCCGAACAACTGGGCAAGACAACGCTGCATGCACGGCAGGTGTCTGCCCGTGGTGGAGAATTGTTCTGCACCCTGGACGGTGACCGGGTCACCCTCAGTGGCGAGGCCCGCTGTTACCTGAAAGGCGACATACTGCTGTGATTCCCTCTTCAGCCAATCAGGATCTTGTTCTCGTCGGGGGCGGCCACAGCCATTGCCTGGCCCTCCGCATGCTGGCCATGCAGCCGCTGCCAGGCGTACGTGTCACCCTGGTGTCCCCGGATCCACTCAGTGCCTACTCCGGCATGCTGCCCGGGCTGGTGGCAGGACATTACGATCTGCGCGACACCCATGTGGATCTTTACCGGCTGTGTATCGCCACCGGCACCCGTTTTGTGGAAGCCGCCGTGACCAGCATTAACAGTGCCCAGCGTCAGATCACACTGAGCGACGGCAGCCACCTGAACTATGACTGGCTCAGCCTGGATGTGGGTGCCACTCCGGATCTGACGCCGCTGGGCGACGCCGTGCCCGAGTGCGTGGTACCAGTCAAACCGGTGAGTGGATTTCATGCCCGCTGGCAACAATGGGCGGCGGACAACCAGGACGGCACCCTGGCCGTGGTAGGCGCCGGTGCTGGTGGAACGGAGATGGTGTTGGCCATTGCCGAGCATGCCCGCCAGCACCATCACCCGGTGTCCCTGTCACTGATTTCAGGCAGTGTGCTGTTACCCGGTTACCACGACAGCGTGCGCCGCAAGATGCGCAAGCGTCTTGAGCAATACGGTATTGAGCTGCATGAAAATACCCGGGTTCGTCACCAGGACGGCAGACTGTGGGCCAACGACCATCCGTTGGCTGCGGACAAGGTGCTGTGGTGTACCGGGGTGCGTGGCATTCCCCTGTTCGCCCACAGTGATCTGGCCTGCGACGAAAAGGGCTTTGTGAAGGTCCATGCCACACTGCAAA